>QJVW01000004.1 GCA_003235575.1 Candidatus Eiseniibacteriota bacterium
GTCTGATACTATTACTATAATAGATATGATCGATATAGAAAGATACTATCAAAAATGATAGTTAAGGAGGCCTCATGCCATCGTTTCGATTCCGGGGACGGACGTACAGCAGTTCGATCGAGCTGGCCCTCGAGGTCACCGGAGGGAAGTGGCGCATGCCGATTCTATGGCGCGTACGGGAGCGGGCCTGGCGCTACGGAGAACTGAAGCGCGCCCTGGGGCGCGTGACCCACGCCATGTTCACGAAACAGTTGCGCGATCTCGAGGCGGACGGGCTCCTTCGCCGTCGCGTGCACGCGGTCGTTCCACCCCGAGTCGAGTACTCGATCACCGCCTTGGGTCGGGCTTCGCTTCCCGCGATCCGCGCGATGCGAGCCTGGGGCGGGATCTACCGCCGTCGGGCGCCACGCCGCCGCTCCCGGCCCCGGTGACCCGGCGTCCCGCCCATCCGCACCGCACGGCGGCGGCGGGTTTCCTGTCCCCTGTGATCGCTTCTGCGGTATCCTGGGCAACTGGTCGTAGGACGACGAGCAACGGGCGACACGGAGAACGACACCATGGCCTACGATGAAGGCGTGGCGCAGCGAATTCGAGAGACACTCGAGGAGAATCCCGGCGTCACGGAGAAGAAGATGTTCGGTGGCCTCGCGTTTCTGCTGGGCGGCAACATGGCCCTGGGGATCGTGAAGCACGACCTGATGGTGCGCGTCGGCCCCACGGCGTACGACGAGGCCCTTCGCCGGCCCCACGCCCGGCCCATGGACTTCACGGGCAAGCCGATGAAGGGGTTCGTCTACATCGCTCCGCCCGGGTATGAGTCCGACGACGATTTGCGGGACTGGGTGGCCCGCGGAATCGCCTTCGCCGGGACGCTCCCCGCCAAATAGCCGTGCCGCGGGGCCGCTCGGCCCGGCGGTCGATCCACCATCCACCACCCCAGGAGGTTCGTCGGAACGATGGAGATCCTTTCCGCCGCATCGCCCGATGGCGCACCGGTTTCAATCCCCGGTCGCGCGTTCGACACATGGAAGGCTACGATTCGCGGAGACGTGCTGACCGCGACCGATCCCGGTTACGACGCGGCCCGCGCGGTCTGGAACGCGATGATCGACCGCAGACCCGCGATCATTGTGCGTTGCCTCGGCGTGGCGGACGTGGTCGCCTCGCTTGCGTTCGCGCGGGAGCACGGAGTCGCCCTGTCCGTACGGGGCGGCGGGCACAACATCTCCGGCCTCTCCATGTGCGCGGGGGGCATCGTGTGCGATCTCTCGCGGATGCGCGGGGTGCGCGTCGAACCGTCGCGCAAGGTCGCCTATGCGCAAACAGGCTGCCTCCTCGGCGATGTCGACCGCGAGACGCAGCTCCACGGCCTGGCGGCTTGCCTGGGCTTCGTGTCGAAAACCGGCATCGCCGGCCTGACGCTGGGCGGCGGATTCGGCTATCTGAGCCGCCGGTTCGGCTGGACGAGCGACACGGTCCGATCCATGGACGTCGTCACGGCGGAGGGAAAGCTCGTCACCGCGAGCGAAAAGAAGAACGCCGACCTCTTCTGGGCCTTGCGTGGGGGGGGCGGCAACTTCGGCATCGTGACCGGCATCGAATACGGCCTGCACAAGGTCGGCCCCGATATCATCGCCGGCGGGATCGCGTGGCGCGGGGAGGAAGCGCCCCGCGTGCTGGCCCTGTGGCGCGAGCTGATGGCGGATGCGCCCCCCGAGTTGACGATCGCGGCCGTGCTGCGCCCGGCGCCGCCCGCTCCGTGGCTCGACCCGTCCGTCCACGGCAAGCCGATCGTCGCGCTCTTCATCTGTCATACCGGACCGCTCGCGCGCGCCAAGAAATCGTTGGCGGCAATCAAGAAATGGGGGAAGCCGGTGGGGGATATCGTCCAGCGTCGCCCCTACGCGTCCCAGCAGAGTCTCCTCGACGCCACGCAGCCGTCGGGGCGCCGGTACTACTGGAAGTCGGAATACTTCGCGGGCAACGAATCCGCGATGCTGGATCGGGTGGCCGACCATGGCGCGCGGATCCGGTCGCCGCATAGCGCGATGGTGCTCTTTCCCATCGACGGCGCGATCAATCGACTTCCGAACGATCACTCGGCCGTGGGGAACCGCGACGCGAAGACCGTCGTGAACGCCACCGCCTCCTGGGAATCGCCGGCGGACGACGCGGAGAACATCGCGTGGGCGCGGGAGGCATGGAACGACGTGCGACCGTTCTCGACCGGGGGCACCTACATCAATTTCCTCACGGAGGAGGAGGGGGGAGACCGCATTCGCGCCGCGTACGGCGAGAACTATGCTCGTCTCCAGACGGTGAAGCGGACCTGGGATCCGCAGAACTTCTTCCGCGCGAACAAGAATATCGCGGCGGGATAGCGTGCTATAGTTCCCCGCTGCCCGGCGCGGCGATGCCGGCGGGCCCACGGATGTTCCACGCCCCTCGGGGCAACGATGGAGGTCGCGACCATGGTGTCGATCGGCTCCCTTTGGCTTCCGATACTCGTCTCGGCGGTGCTGGTCTTCTTCGTCAGCTGGATCATTCACATGTTCCTTCCGTTTCATAAGAATGACTTCCGGAAGGCGCCGGGCGAGGACGCGCTACTCGACGCGTTTCGCAAGGCCGAGGTTCCGCCCGGCGACTACATGGTTCCGCACGCGGGAAGCATGGATGCGATGCGGGATCCGGCGTTCATCGCGACGATGGAGCGGGGACCGATCGTCGTGATGTCCGTCGCCAAGGGCGCCAAACCCTCGATGGGGGGGAGCCTGGGACTGTGGTTCGTCTATTCCCTCGTGGTGAGCGTGATCGCCGCCTACCTCACCGGGCACGCGGTGCCGGAGGGCGCGCCCTACCGCTCGGTGATGCGGTTTGCCGGTTGCGCCGCGTTCCTGGGCTACTCGCTCGCCTTGATGCAGAACTCCATTTGGTACAAGCGGGCGTGGCGGATCACGGCCCTCTACATGGTGGATGGGCTCGTCTACGGTCTGCTCACCGGGGGCGCGTTCGGCTGGCTTTGGCCTCGCTGACGGGCCCCGCGTCCGGGGCGGGCGGGCTCTGGAGCGCCCCACCGCGGCCCCTTGACCGCGCCCGGGGCGTGGCCCCACAATCCCCAGCCAAACCGACACCGACCACCTGAACCGGAGAGCCGAAAACCGCATGTCCGACCTAGCCGTCGCCTCGCATCACTCGCATGAGCCCGTGCCGAGCAAATGGCCGATCCTGACCGCCGTGGGGGTGGGCGTCATTCCCGTCGGCCTCGTGCTGAACGCCCACGGGAACAAGAACGGCCTGGCCCTCCTTCTTCTCGGGCTTCTCGTTACGATTCTCGGTTCCGCGCGATGGTGGGCGGAGCTGCTTCGGGACAAGTTCGTGGGGAAGGATCTCACGGACGCCGACTCCCGCTTGAAAACCTCGTTCAAACTCTTCATCGCGTCCGAAGCGATGATCTTCGGCGCCTTCTTCGCCGCCCTCTTCTACGCGCGATACCACGCCGCCGTCTGGCCGCCGGAAGGGATGCCGCATTTCGAGATCCTCCTGCCGGCCGTGAACACCTTCATCCTGCTCTTCTCCTCGGTGACCTGCCATCTCTCGCACAAGGCGCTGGAGCACGGAAAGCAGGAACAGTTCATCGCGGGCCTGATGATGACGATGTTCCTGGGGGCCATCTTCCTCTGCGGCCAGGCGTACGAGTACGGCGTCTTGAACGGCGAAGCGTTCTCGATCAAGAGCGGCATCTTCGGCACCACCTTCTTCATGCTGACGGGATTTCACGGCCTGCACGTCCTGATGGGCGTGGTGTTCTTGAACGTCGTGTACGGCGTGGCGATGCGGGGCCGCATCACGAAGGAGCAGCACTTCCCGTTTCTCGCGGCTTCCTGGTACTGGCATTTCGTCGACGCGATCTGGGTCGGTGTCTTCAGTATCGTGTACCTGTGGAAGTAGCAGGCGGTTACGCCAAGGGGGAACGATGATGAGCCAGGTGCGGCCAAGGACGGGCGCGGTCGTCGCCGCCACGATGGCGTTGGTGCTGGCAGTGGTTGGATGTGATCAGGTGCAGCAGCAGATTTCGGGAGCGCGGGACCAAGGCCCCGCCCTTCAGGCCCTCCGCCAGACGCTCAACGCAAGACGATCCCTACTCTCCCAGTCGGTGCAAGCGGGCGAGATCGACTACGTGCCGGGCCACCTCACGGCGCTCGGGGCGACGCTCGACTCCGTGGAAGTGCAAGCCGGTAAGATGAGCATCATGGACGGCCAGGAGCTGAAGCTGAAGGTCGCCTCCACGCGTCGGGCCATTCAGGCCGCTCAGCCCTTTGTCATGCAGAACGACGTCGAGGGCATGAAGGCGGCGCAGCGCAACATCGACCAGGCTCTGTTCGACATCGACGGCATCCTCAACCGGGCGATCAGTCTGGCGGACGCGCCGACCGACGGCAGCGGACCTTAGTGGCCGCTCCCGACGACGCGGACGATTGGGTTCGCGAGGGAGAGGAAGCGCTCGAAGAGGGGGACGCCGAGGCCGCGCTTCGTTGCTTCGACGAGGCCTTGCGCGCGGACCCCGACCACTGGGCCGCCGCGCTCGGCCGGTGCGAATCCTTGCTCTTCCTGTGGGAAACCGACGAGGCCCTCACCGCCGTTCAGGCGCTCCGCCCCCCGGACGGGGAGGACGACGCCGATCGAGCCGATCTCGAGGCACGGCTTCTCGAGGCGATCGGCGAGTTCACCGCGGCCGACGTTCTCTTCGCGGAGGCGGCCCGGCTCGACCCCGAGCATTTCCCGGCGCCCGTGCGAACGACCGACGAGGACTTTCGCCGGATCCTGGACGACGTGCTGCGCGGACTCCCCAAGAAGATTCGCGACGTCCTCGAAAAAGTGCCGGTCACCGTGGAGGCGAAGCCCTCGCCCGCGATGGCCGAGAACGCTCCGCACCTCACACCGGAGATTCTGGGGCTCTTCGTCGGCACGCCGATCGGAGAAGCGGCCAGCGGAGGTTCCGGCTACCCGGACGTCGTGATCCTCTTTCAGCGAAATCTCGAACGCGCGGGGCGGTCCCGGGCGGAGGTGGCGAAGGAGATCCGCATCACCCTCCTGCACGAATACGGGCACTACCTTGGGTTCGAGGAAGAGGACATGGAGCGCCTGGGCCTGGCGTAACGAGCACCTCCCGCGGACGGTCCCGTCGGCGCCTGATGGCGCCTTCATCGGAATCGGAACGCTCCGTTCCGGGAAGCCGGTCCCATCCCCGCCGGACCAATCCTCCTCGTCATCCCAGGGCGCGTACGCCGTACAATAGGTAGGACGGCGGCGGCGCCCGGCGCATCAATCGGGGCGCGGACACGCCCCACACCACACCTATCACTCAAAAAGGCAAGCGTTTAGGCGCGAGCGGAGTTCGGAGCGTGTCGGTGAACCGTAGGCGAGTCGCGATCGTTGGCGCCGGCCCCATCGGCATGGAGGCCGCCTTGGCGGCGGCCCAGCGGGGATACGCGGTGTCCGTGTACGAGGCCGGGTCCGTCGGGGAGCATTGGCGGCGATTCTCCTGGGTGCGCCTCTTCACACCGTTCCACCTCAACGCCAGCGAACGGGGCAGGACGACGCTTCGCCGCTCGGGCGTGGCGCTTCCGCCGGACGCCGCGATCCTCACGGCGGGTGAGACGTTGCGGCAGTACCTCGAGCCGCTCGCGAACCTGCCCGAACTGTCGGGCTGCGTCCACGAGCGCTGCCGCGTCGGCGCCATCGGGCGCGAGGGGATCATCAAGCCCCAGGCGATCGCCGCGACCGGCGACGCCGCTCGCGTTGGTCGACCGTTCGTCCTGCGCCTGGAGCCGGAGACCGAGCCGCCGCGCTTCGCCTCGGCCGACATCGTGATCGATGCATCGGGAACGTACGCTACGCCGTGCGCTACGGGGGCCGGGGGGCTGCCGGCTATCGGCGAGGAGCACCTCGCGACACGCATCGAGCGACACCTTCCGGACCTGCTCGGCTCGGCGCGTTCACGGTACGCCGGCCAACGGATTCTGCTGATCGGCGGCGGGCACTCCGCCGCCACCGCGCTCGTGGCGTTCGAGGAGTTGGCGGCCCAGGGCGAACCCGCGGCGGTTTCCTGGGTGCATCCCGTGCCGCGCGCGACGAGCGCCGATCCGTTCGCCACCATCGAGGGCGACACGCTTCCGGAGCGCCACGCCCTGACGACGCGGGCGAATCGAGTCGCGCGCGAGGCGGCGTGGCTGACGCGGTATCCCGGCGCCACCGTCACGCGCTACGAATCACGGGGCGGATCCGTTCGCGCGACGGTGGAGCGGCCGGTGGGTGAAGCGGTCGCGCTGGAGGCGAGTCGCGTCCTCGCGCTCGTGGGCTATCGTCCGGACACCGTGCTGACCCGCGAACTCCACGTCCACCACTGCTACGCGACGGAGGGGCCCATGGGCCTCGCCTCGGCCGTGCTGGCGGCCGCGAGCGCATCGCCCGACGCGGCGGGCGACTGTTTGAAACAGACCACCCACGGAGCCGAGACCCTGCGGACCCCGGAGCCCGGATTCTTCATCCTGGGAGCGAAGTCCTACGGCCGTAATCCTCAATTCCTGATGACGCTGGGCCATCGGCAAATCGACGACGTGATGAGCCTCGTGGAGGCGGACGAGGCCGCCGCGCGGGCGCCGACCGCCGGGTAGCATCGGCGCGCCCGCCAGCGTACACTAGGTCCTCGACGAAACGACCAACCCGGGCTCCGTCCACGAGCCTGATCGAGGAGGCAACCAACCATGGCCCAAGCAAAGGCCGACAAGGCCGCGTCGACCGGCATGAAGGCGCCGGACGACTTTCTGAAGATCAACGGCACCGACCACGTCGAATTCTACGTGGGGAACGCCAAGCAGGCGGCGTACTACTACGCCCATGCGTTCGGGTTCTCGATCGTCGCCTATTCCGGACTCGAAACGGGCGTCCGGGATCGCGCCTCGTACGTACTGCAGCAGGGCAAGGTCCGCTTCGTGCTGACCGCGCCGCTCGGGCCCGACAATCCGATCGCGGAGCACGTGCACCGTCACGGGGATGGCGTGCGGGACATCGCCCTCGACGTGGAGGATGTCGATCGGGCTTGGAAGGGGACGACGGAACGCGGCGCTCGCTCCATCCAGGAGCCGCACGACGTCACGGACGAGCATGGCACGATTCGCCGGGCGGCGATTGCGACGTATGGGGACACCATCCACTCGTTCATCGACCGCTCGAAGTATCGCGGCGCGTTCCTGCCCACGTTCGCTCCCACCGGCATGGCCGCGGCCGACGGGCCGCTTCTCTACGTGGACCACATGGTCGGAAACGTGCCCTTGGGCGATATGAACCGCTACGTCGCGTACTACCGGGACGTCATGGGCTTCTCTCAGTGGCAGCACTTCGACGACAAGGACATCTCGACCGAGTATTCCGCGCTCATGTCGAAGGTGATGGCCGACGGGTCGGGCCGCATCAAGTTCCCGATCAACGAGCCCGCGGAGGGCCGCCGCAAGTCTCAGATCGAGGAGTACCTCGACTACTACCGGGGGCCGGGCGTGCAGCACATCGCGCTCGCCACGAAGGACATCATCAGCACGGTGGAACGGCTGCGCCAGAGCGGCGTGGCGTTCTTGACGGTGCCGCAGACGTACTACGAGGCCCTTCCGGGCCGCGTGGGGAAGATCGACGAGGACATCGCGACGCTGGGGCGGCTGGGCATCCTCGTGGATCGCGACGAGGAGGGGTATCTCCTTCAGCTGTTCACGAAGCCGGTCGAAGACCGGCCGACTGTGTTCTACGAGATCATCCAGCGGAAGGGCAGCCGCGGCTTCGGCATCGGAAACTTCAAGGCGCTCTTCGAGTCGATCGAGCGAGAGCAGGCCCTGCGCGGGAACCTCTAGGCCGCATGCGCCTGGTTGCCTTTGCTTCGGCGGGCCTTGCCGCCGGGAGCGGCCGCGCGGTCGGCGCGCTCGTGGGGGACCAGGTGCTGGCCCTTGGCCGCGCCGCGGTGCTCTTGGGACGTCCGGAGGGCGATGCCGGACGGCTCGCGACGTTGGAGACGATGCTTGCCTCCTGGCCCGAGCATGCCGCGCTCGCGCGCGACGTGCTCGCGGAAGCGGGCACGGCGGCGGGATCCAAGGCGACCTCGCTCGCGCGCAAGCCGTTCGACTCCCTGACGGTGCTTCCCCCGGTGTCCCACCCGCCCTCCGTTCGCGACGCCTACACGTTCGAGGCGCACGTGAAGCAGGCGCGGGCGCGGCGTGGACTGGAGGTGCCGCCGGAGTGGTACGAAGCGCCGGTCTTCTACTTCTCGAACCCGGGTGCGCTTCTCGGTCATCGTCAGGATGTTCCCAAGCCCGCATGGACCGACGCGCTGGACTTCGAATTGGAGCTGGCGTGGATCGTGAGCGCCAAGGCCCGGGACGTCCAGCCCGACGCCTGGAAGTCGGTCGTCGCCGGGTTCACGATCATGAACGACTGGAGCGCGCGCGACGTTCAGCGGCGCGAGATGGCGGTCGGGTTGGGTCCCGCGAAGGGGAAGGACTTCGCCACGTCGCTGGGGCCCTATCTCGTCACGCTCGACGAGATCGACGGAGCCTGGGACGGGGAGCGGCCGAACCTCGCCATGGAGGCATCGGTGAACGGGAAGGTCCTCTCCCGCGGGACCACCAGCGCCATGCACTTCGGCGTGGGGGAGGTCATTGCCCGGGCCTCCCAGGACGTGTATCTTTTTCCCGGTGACGTCTTTGGGTCCGGCACGGTCGGAACAGGCTGTTTGCTGGAATTGGGTACGGACGTCCATCGCTGGCTGCAGCCCGGCGACGAGGTGACGCTCACGATCGAGCGCCTCGGATCACTCACGAATTCCATCGTCCCATGATCGGGCCCTCGGCGCCGCAGGCGCCGCGGACCCGCGCGAGGTAACGACGCCATGCCGATGTACCATGCCCTCGGCCAAATTCCACCGAAGCGGCACACACAGTTCCGCCGCCCCGACGGCGCGCTCTACACCGAGCAGCTCATGGGTTCGCGTGGATTTTCGGGCCGCTCGTCGCTGATCTACCACCACAACATGCCGACGCAGGCGAAGGAAATCCGGAAGGTCCAGGACGTCACGGCGGCCTACGCGCCGGAGCAGGGGCTCCGGCACTACCACTTCAAGACGAAGTCCCTGAAGAAGAGCGGCGATCCGGTCACGGGACGCGTCATGCTCCTCCACAACAACGACGTCTCCATGGCGATCGCCGTTCCGGATCAGGCCATGGATTATTTCTATCGAAACGGCCAAGGGGACGATCTCTATTTCATTCACGAGGGGACGGGCCGCATCCAGACGATCTTCGGCGAGCTGACATACCGGCCCGGCGACTACGTCGTGATTCCGCGGGGCACCACGTACAAGTTCCACCCGAACGACGACGCCCAGCGGTACCTGGTCATCGAGTCCGCGTCCTCGATCGAGACGCCGTCGCGCTATCGCAACGAATACGGCCAGCTGCTGGAGCACGCGCCGATGTGCGAGCGGGATTTCCGAAAGCCCGAGCGGCTGGAGACCTTCACCGAACGGGGCGCGTTCGAAGTGCGGATCAAGGCGCGCCAGCAGATCACGGCCTACACGTTCGAGCATCACCCGCTGGACGTCATCGGCTGGGACGGCTTCCTGTATCCGTACGTCTTCAATATCGAGGACTTCGAGCCGATCACGGGGCGCGTGCACCAGCCCCCTCCGGTTCACCAGTGCTTCGAAGGACGAAACTACGTCATCTGCTCCTTCGTGCCGCGGCTGTACGACTACCACCCGCTGGCCGTGCCCGTTCCCTACAACCATTCGAACGTCGATTCGGACGAGGTGCTGTACTACGTGAACGGCAATTTCATGAGCCGGCGCGGCATCGAAGTCGGCTCCTTCACGCTGCATCCGTCCGGCATCCCGCACGGGCCGCATCCCGGGGCCACGGAGGCGTCGATCGGAGCCAAGGAGACGCAGGAACTGGCCGTCATGCTCGACACCTTCTACCCGCTCAACGTCACCACCGACGCCCAGCCCTACGACGACAAGACGTACCCCTATTCGTGGCTCGAGCCCTCGGGCAAGTTCACCGGCGAAGGGGCGACGGGATGAGGCCCCCGGCGTGACGCCGCCCGCGCTTCGCGGGATCGACCCCGCCACGATGCCGCCGGCCGAGGTCTACGCGCTCCTGACGGGCTGCGTCGTCCCTCGGCCGATCGCGTTCGTGTCGTCGCTCTCCACGTCGGGCGTGGCGAATCTGGCGCCCTTCTCGTTCTTCAACGCGGGCGGCGCCCACCCGCCATCCGTCGTGTTCATGCCGGTCACGAGCGGCGCCGGTCGCGACAAGGACACCCTCCACAACGTGCGTGAGACCGGCGAGTACGTCGTGCACATCGTGCCCTGGTCCCTTCGCGAGCCGATGAACCTCGCGTCCGCGGAGTACGCGCCCGACGTGGACGAATTCGAGCGGGCGGGCCTCACGAAGGCGCCGTCGACCCGCGTCAAACCCTGGCGCGTGGCCGAATGTCCCATCGCGCTCGAGTGCCGCCTCTTCCGCATCGTCGATCACGGCGAGGGGCCCTATCACGCGAACTACGTCATCGGAGAAGTCGTCTACTTCCATGTGGCCGAGTCTCTGCTGAACGAAAAGGGGCGCGTGAACGCGGCGTCGATCGACGCGATCGCCCGCCTGGGCGGACCGCACTACACCCGCGTGACCCCCGACTCCGTCTTCACGCTCGCCCGGCCCGCGCCCCCCTCGGCCTGACGTTCACGCCGCTTCCGGAGGTGGATTGAGATACGAACGGTGGTTCGAGCATCTCTGGCGGGAGCGTCACCGCGCCCTGGATGCGTGCGCGGAGCTGACGGACGAGGAATGGCGGCGCGAGTTCGGCTTCGCCGCCGGATCGCTTCGCGGGATGTTCGAGCACATCATCGAGGTGGAGCGCTCCTGGGTAGAGGACGACATCCTGGCCGCCGGCGTTTCCCGAACCGAGACGCCGCGGCGCGACGACTGGTACGCCGATCCCCGGACCACGCGCCGCCGCTCCGAGGAGGTCGCGCAGATCACGCGGCGCCTGCTCGCGGGGTTGGACGCCTCCCGGCTCGCGGAGACGCGCCACGCGAAGGACCGCGAGGGAGGGCCGGCCACCTTCACGGTGGCCGAGATCCTCATGCACGTCGTGACCCATGAACTGCGCCACCACGGTCACGTGCAGGCGATGTTCCGGCTTCTCGGCCGGAAGGCGCCGAACCTCGACTGGATTTGAGACCACGGTAGCCATGCGATGGCGTGCGATGGCCGGGGGGCGATGCCCCGCGTGCGGCGAAGGGCGCATTTTCGCCGGTACGTTTCGGATGAACGAGCTCTGTCCGTCGTGCGGGCTCCCCTTCAGTCGCGAGGAGGGGTACTTCACCGGCGCCATGTATATCAGCTACACCCTCGCCGTGGCGGGCATCGCGGCGATCGCGGCGCTCTTGTACCTGACGGTGGCGTCCAGGTGGTCGCTGACGGCGGTGCTGGCCGCCGCTTCGGTCCTGTTCACCCCGTTGGTGCCGGCGTCGTTCCGGTTCGCCCGCGTGCTCTGGATCCACATCGACCGCACCCTGGAGCCGTGACGGGGGCACGGCCGCGGCTCGCATGCCGGTCCGCGGCCCCACGTCGCCGCCCCCGCGACGCGTGTTGAGGTCCGGTGGCCGCCATGCTATTCTCCCCCTGCAACTTAACTCATCGCGTCAGTCCACTTCGCGTAGGTACTGAGTGAGCCCCGAGACCGGTCCCGACAATCTATCCCGCGGGTACATCGTTCCGATCGGCGGCGCCGAGGACAAGGTCGGCCCCGAAGCGATTCTCAAGCGGTTCGTGCAGCTTTGCGGCGGACGTGACGGCCACATCGCCGTCATCCCGACGGCCTCGGAACTTCGTTCGACGGGGCGCCGCTACGAAGAACTCTTCAAGTCGCTCCGCATCGGAAAGGTGTCCATCCTCACGTTCGAGACGCGCAAGCAATGCGAGGACCCCGAGGAGCTGGCGATCTTGGAGAAGGCGACGGGAGTGTTCCTCACCGGCGGCAGCCAGCTTCGCCTGGGCACGACCATCGGCGGGACCTCCGCGGCCAAGACGATCCGGCTCCTGAGCGAGCGCGGCGTTCACGTGGGCGGCACGTCCGCGGGGGCGGCGTTCCTCTCGGAGCACATGATCGCGTTCGGGGAGGAGGGTTCCACGCCGCGCGCCGGGATGGTGACGCTGGCGCCGGGTCTGGGCCTCACCAATCGAATCGTCGTCGATCAGCACTTTCGCCAGCGCGACCGTCTGGGCCGGCTCCTGACCGCGATCGCCTTCAATCCGTTCGCCGTGGGCGTCGGCCTGGACGAGGATACGGCGGCGTTCATCGCCCCGGATGAGACGCTGGAGGTCGTGGGAAGCGGGGCCGTCACCGTCGTGGATCCCTCCCGGATCGAGTACTCCTCGCTGGACGCCGCGAAGGTCGGCGACCCGGTCAGCCTGCTCGGGGTGACGCTGCACGTCATCATCAAGGGCGGCGTGTTCAACCTGCACAGTCGTATCGCCAGCGCGGCCGGCGTGCCGGCTGAAGGCGAGTAGCCCGGCGCCGCCCGGGCGATAAGGAACCGACCATGAAGCTGATCGACTCGTCCGTCTATTTCGGCCCCAACATCTACGCGCTCTTTCCCGTGATCCGCCTCACGGTGGATCTGGGGGACTTGGAGCAATGGCCCTCGGCCCGCCTGGGCCCCGCGTTCTGCGACGCGCTCCTGGAAGTCCTGCCCGGGCTTCGCGAGCACGGCTGCTCCTACGGCGAGCCCGGCGGCTTCGTCCGCCGCCTGACCGAGGACGACGGAACGTGGCTGGGGCACGTGCTCGAACACACGGCGATCGAGCTGCAGAACATCGCCGGCGCGAAGGTGACGTTCGGGAAGACCCGCGACGCGGGGAAGCCGGGCCAGTACGACGTGGTCTATCAATACGAACAGTCGGAGGTCGGGGTCCAGGCGGGAAGGCTGGGTCTCCAGCTCCTCCACTCGCTCGTGCCCGAGGCGCTGCGGCCGCCCGACGCCCTCCCCCCGGGGTGGACGTTCGCCGCCGCGCGCGACGAGTTCATTCGATTCTCGCAGCGGCGCGCGTTCGGGCCGAGCACGGCCGCCTTGGTGCGCGCCGCCGAGGCCCGCGACATCCCGTGGCTGCGACTCAACAATCAGAGCCTGGTCCAGTT
This sequence comes from Candidatus Eiseniibacteriota bacterium, assembly GCA_003235575.1. Taxonomy (GTDB): domain Bacteria; phylum Eisenbacteria; class RBG-16-71-46; order SZUA-252; family SZUA-252; genus SZUA-252. The sequence continues at coordinate 13,240 of QJVW01000004.1, forward strand.
CGGTCACGGCCGCTTCCAGCGGCGCATTCAGGCGACGGTCACCAGCGAGACACGGCACATCGCGGTCGAGATCTCCTCGGACAAGGAGGAGACGAACCGGATCTTGGGCGATCTGGGTCTTCCGGTCCCGCAGCAGCGCCTCGCCTACACGGAGGAGGAGGCGGCCATCGCCGCCGAGAAGCTGCGATTTCCCGTCGTGGTGAAGCCCTACAACGGGAACCACGGCCGCGGCGTCTCGCTGAACTTGGAATCGGGCCAGCAGGTGCGCGACGCGTACCACAAGGCGCGCGAGCACAGCCGCGCCGTGATCGTCGAGACGTTCGTGGCCGGCAGCGACTACCGCATGCTCGTCGTGGACGGGCGCCTGATCGCCGCCGCGGAGCGGGTGCCGGGACACGTGATCGGCGACGGCACGCATTCGATCGCGCAATTGGTCGAGATCACCAATCGGGACCCGCGCCGGGGCATCGGGCACGAAAAGGTCCTGACCCGCCTGGAACTCGACGATCAGGCGCACCGCTGCATGGCCGAGGCGGGATTCACGCCCGAGAGCATTCCCGCCGAAGGAGAGCGCGTGCTGCTGCGGCTGACGGGGAACCTCTCGACCGGCGGAACCGCGATCGACGTCACCGACGTCGTGCACCCCGACAACGTGGAGATGGCGACGCGGGCCATCAAGGCGATCGGTCTGGACGTGGGCGGCGTCGATTTCATCTCGCCCGACATCACCCGCTCGTACAAGGAGGGGGGCGGCGCGATCTGCGAAGTGAACGCCGCGCCCGGATTCCGGATGCACGTGGCGCCCAGCGAGGGGCAGCCTCGCGACGTGGCCGGCCCGGTCATGGAGATGCTCTTTCCCGCGGGCACGCCCACGCGGATTCCGATCGCCACGATCACGGGCACCAACGGCAAGACGACGACCGCGCGCATGGTGGGGCACATCCTCAAGCTGTGCGGACGGCACGTCGGCATGACGACGACGGACGGCGTCTACATCGACGGCCAACTGACCGTGAAGGGGGACATGACCGGACCGGTGGCCGCCCGGATGGTGCTGCGCGATCCGAACGTCGACACCGCGGTGCTCGAGACCGCGCGGGGCGGCATCCTGCGCCGCGGCCTCGGATACAAGAAGTGCACGGTCGGGGCGGTCCTCAACATCAGCGCCGACCATCTCGGGTTGAAGGGCGTCGACACGCTGGAGCAGCTGGCCGAGGTGAAACGCGTCGTGATCGAAGTCGCGCAGGACACCGCCATCGTGAACGCCGACGACGTCCATTGCCTTCGCATGGCCGACCACTCCAAGGCGAAGAACCTCTGCTACGTGACGATGCAGACCCAATACCCGCTGGTGAAGGAGCACATCCGGGCCGGCGGCCGGGCGATCATCGTCGAGGAGGGCGTGAACGGCGACATGATCACCCTCTTCGACCGGGGCCTTCATCTCCCCGTGATGTGGGTGCATGCGATTCCGTGCACGCTGGACGGCCGCGCCGAGCACAACGTCCAGAACGCCATGTTCGCCGCCGCGATCGCGTTCGCCATGGGCGTGAAGATGGAGGACATCCGCCAGGGACTCCGCACGTTCGACACGACGTTCGAGCAGGCGCCGGGCCGGATGAACGTCTACGACCGCCACCCGTTCAAGGTGATCATGGACTACGGACACAACCCCGCCGCCGTGGCGTCGATGTGCGAGTTGGCGGGGCGGATGGACGTGCGCGGACGACGGCTCGTCGTCCTCTCCGCTCCGGGCGATCGCCGCGACGAGGACATCGCCGCGATCGCCCGCGCGGCGGCGGG
>QJVW01000149.1 GCA_003235575.1 Candidatus Eiseniibacteriota bacterium
GAATCACCTCCGCATCCACGCGTTTGGCCGGCGGTGCGCTCATCCCGACGAGCACGGCGCCAAGGGCGGTCACCGCGAGCGCGATCGTCGCGCGCCGCCAACGGCCCTGCGAGCGCTCGACCGCCCGCAAGCGGTCCGCGAGCGCGGCGATATCGTCGCGGCGTGAGGATGGGAATGTTTCTGTTAGCGGCGCCATTCAACGAGAGATCGGCCGGGCGCGTCGAAACTTTAGAAATTATTGCCCCGTCACGGGTTGCAGCGTCCAGGCTGGCTCGAAACGACCTCGATTCCGGCGGCGGTTCCACCCGAGACCGGATCGAAGGGCAGGGGAACGGGATTCCAGGGAAGTATTGACGTAACGCGCTACCGCGTAGCGGCTTGAGTCGTAAAGGCCGGCTCCGGGACTGCCGATAGATACGCCACGGGGACCAACCCGCCCCGCGGAGGTGCATCGACCCTGGAACCAAGAAGGTACGCCGTTCTCGTCGCCGCCCGCGTGCTGCTTGCCGTCACGGCGCTCGTCATCGCCGCGCGCGCGGCGCACGAATTCCGCATGACGCCGAACGTGTGGTTGCTCTCGTCGCTCTTCGCGACGAGCGCCGCCGCGCTCTTCATCTGGCCCCTCCTCGTTCCCTCGAAGCAGCGGACCTGGCGCACCTACTCGCTGGCGCCCGCCTTCTTTCTCGCGGGGATGTTCCTTCTTCCGCCCGCGGCGCTGGTGCTGACGGTGGCCTACTCCGTCGCGCTCGCCGGCATCGTCGCGGGAACCCGGGGCTATCGCCTCATCACGCAACTCTCCCTCGCGGTCATCGCGTACGGGGGGTTCTCCCTCGTGTTCGATCTGGCCCCGCGCCCCAGCGACTACCTGCTCCAGGCCGCACCGCGCGCCGCCCTCGAGGTGGCGATCGCCGCAGCCGCCAGCATCCTGATGCTGCTCCTGCGCAGCATCGTGCTGCGCCTGGAACACGGCAGCGCGATCCCGCACTGGGGCTCGTTCCAAACCTCGGCGATCGTGGAGTCGCTCTACTGCCTCGTGCTCTCGGTGACGATCACCGTCCTGGCGCGTATCCATGTCGCCCTGCTCGCGGTGATCTATCTCGAAATCGCGATCGCCTGGTGGTTCGTCCATCGCTACCGGGACTACATCCAGGACGTGAACCGGCTCGGCGACTGGCAGGTGTCGATGGCGATCGCCGTGCAAGAGGCGCAACGCCCCTGGTCGGTCATCACGGGAAGGAGTGTGCGGCCGCCCGTGCCGAAGCCGCATGGTCCGCAGTCGGACGAGGACACCCCGGCGCGCGCGACAGCGCGAAAGATCAGGTAGGCGCGGCGGGGAATTCGGGGACGACGGTGGAGCCTACGCGCGCGGCGCCGCCCCGTAGTGGCTGACGACGTATTCCTCGACCAGCGCCAGAAACTCCTCCGCCAGGCGCGGCCCCTGGAGCGTCGTCGTAAGCGTCCCATCCACGAACACGGGCGCCTTCGGGTTCTCGCCCGATCCCGGCAGCGAAATGCCGATGTGCGCATGGCGCGACTCGCCGGGACCGTTCACGACGCAGCCCATGACCGCGACGCGCAACTCCTCCACGCCCGGGTAGCGCTTCCGCCACTCCGGCATCCGCTCGCGCAGCCGGTCGTTCACGCGAAGCGCCAGTTCCTGGAAGAAGGACGACGTCGTCCGCCCGCAGCCGGGGCACGACGTCACCTGGGGCTGGAAGCTGCGAATCTCGCACGATTGGAGAATCTGCTGGCACGCGTAGACCTCCTCGCGGCGATCTCCATCGGGAGTGGGCGTGAGGCTGACGCGGATCGTGTCGCCGATCCCCTCGAGGAGGAGGGTCGACAATCCCGCCGTCGACGCCACCAGTCCCTTCATGCCCATCCCCGCCTCGGTGAGTCCGAGGTGGAGCGCGTAGTCGGTCTCGGCGGCCAGGCGGCGGTAGATGTCCAGCAGGTCCCGCACTCCGGAGACCTTCGCCGATAGGACGATGGCGTCGTGCGGCTGACCGAATTCCTCGGCCAGCGCGGCGGAGCGGACCGCGCTCTGAAACATCGCGTCGAGCGTGACCTCGCGGTCCGGAAGCGGCTTCGGGCGCCGCGCGTTCTCGTCCATCAGCGACGTCAAGAGCTCGCGGTCCAGCGACCCCCAGTTGACGCCGATGCGGACCGGCTTCCCGTTCGCCACCGCGGCCTCGATGATCCGCTGGAAGTGGCTGTCGTGGCGCGCGCCCGCGCCGACGTTTCCCGGGTTGATGCGGTACTTGTCCAGAGCCTCCGCGCAGGCGGGGAAGTCGTGCAGGAGCAGATGGCCGCTGAAGTGGAAGTCGCCGACGATCGGGGTCGCGAGCCCCGCGTCGCGCACGCGGCGCTTGATCTCGGGAACCGCGGCCGCCGACTCGGGCGTGTTGACCGTGATCCGGACGAGTTCGGAGCCCGCCTGGGCCAGGGCGATCACCTGCGCCGCGGTGCCCGGGGCGTCGGCGGTATCCGTGTTCGTCATCGACTGGACGGCCACCGGATGATCGCCGCCGATGGTGACGCCGCCGATCGCGACGGGCGTCGCCTTGCGACGGGAGCGTCCGTCGGACGCGCGCGGTGACATCGTGATCACGGCCATTCGTCGAGTCTATAGATTGCCCCCCGGGCGGTCAAACGGCGCGCGCGGAACCGCGCGGCGCGGCCATGCTATGCTCGCGCGGATGAGCGCCACGGTCCGAACCATGTTCGCCTCCATCGCCCGTTCCTACGACCGGGCGAATCAGGTGCTTTCGTTCGGCATGCACCACGGCTGGCGCCGCGCCGCCGTGCGCGCCAGCGGCGCCGCGCCGGGCGGGCGCGTCCTCGATTGCGCCACGGGCACGGGCGACCTGGCGCTCGAGTTCCGGCGTGCCGTGGGCGAGGGCGGCGAGGTCATCGGCACCGACTTCTGCGAGGAGATGCTCGTTCTGGCCCGGGAGAAGGCGCCGCGCGCCGGGGCGCCGGTCCACTTCCAGTTCGCGGATGTCCTGGCGCTCCCGTTCCCGGACGGATCGTTCGACGTCGCGTCGATCGCCTTCGGCATTCGAAACGTCGACGATCCCCTGCGCGGCATCCGGGAGATGGCGCGCGTCGTTCGGCCGGGCGGCCGCGTCGTGGTGCTGGAGTTCGGCCAGCCGGGCGGGGCGCTCTTCGGCCCCCTCTACCGCGTGTACAGCAAGCACGTCCTCCCCCGCGTGGGCGGATGGCTCAGCGGTGATCGGGCCGCCTACGAGTATCTCGATCGCACGTCCTCGCGCTTTCCGGCCGGGCGCGCGTTCACCGCGCTCATGGAGGAGGCGGGCGTCTTCTCCCGGGTGAGCGCGCGGGCCCTCACGCTGGACGTGGCGTTCGTCTACGTCGGCGAGGTGGCGGAGCGATGAGTTTCGCCTTCACCACGAACGTCCGGTTCCAGGACGTCGATCCGGCGGGGGTGCTCTTCTTCGGAAGGATCTACGACTACCTGCACCAGGCCTACGAGGAGCTGTGGGCATCGGCGGGCGTGGACCGCGCCTGGTTCTTCGCCGGGGCCCCGTTCCTCGTCCCGATCGTGCACAGCGAAGCCGACTATCTCGCGCCCATCCGGCACGGAGATGCGATCACGGTGACGATCGACGTGGAGAAGGTGGGCCGGGCGTCCTTCGCGCTGCGGTACGTCGTGACCGGCCCGGAAGGCGCCGGCGATCGGCGCGTCCGCGCCCGCACCGTTCACGCCTTCGCCACCCGAGCGGAGCAGGGCGCGTTGCGCCCGACCGCGATCCCCGACGATCTACGGGTGTTTCTGCTTGGCCATCTCGTCGAGGAATCGATCCCGAGCGACGCTTCGCAGTAGCTTGCCGCCGCCGGTCCGGGGCAGCGCATTCACGATCAGGGCGTGACGCGGCACCTTGAACGGCGCGAGCGATGCCGCGGCGTGGGCGCGGAGTTCCTCCAGGGACAGCGTCGCCTCCGGCCGCAGGGCCAGCACTGCCGCGACCTCCTGGCCCCACTCCGTGGACGGCAGGCCGATGACGCAGGCCTCGAGCACCGCGGGATGGGTTTCCAGGACGCGCTCGACTTCAGCGGGCGAAACGTTTTCCCCTCCCGTCACCACGCGATCGAGCCGGCGGTCCAGCACGATCAGACGGCCATCCGGATCGAGCATGCCGATGTCGCCCGTGTGGAGCCACCGCCGCCGAAGCGCCGCGGCTTCGGTCTCGCGTTCGCCCAGGTATCCCGCCATCACCGTCGGACCGCGGACGACGATCTCGCCTTCCCGGCCCGGTGGCAGGGCGCGCCCCTCTTCGTCGCGGATTTCGATCCGCGTGAACGGAAGGGGCGATCCCGCGGTCGTCAGTCCCTTCGGCCAGTCGGAAAGGCGAACCGTCGTGACCTGCGAGGAGGCCTCCGTCAGGCCGTAGGTAGGCAGCGCGCGCAGCCGAAGCGTCACCGCCTCCTCCAGGAGCGCGGGCGCGACGGGGCCGCCGCCGATGAGCGCGGCGCGCAGCGTGGGGGGAAAGGGCCGGCCGCCGCGATCGCGCAGAAGCCGCGCCAGCATGGTGGGGACGAGGGAAAGAAGGGTCACGCCCTCTTCGTCGATGGCCTTGTTCACGGCGCCCGCGTCGAACCGCGAGTGAAGGACGGTCGCCGTGCCGTAGGCGATGCTCCGCAACGGGATCGACAGGCCCCCCACGTGATGCAGCGGCATGCAGCACAGCCACCGGTCTCCCGCCACGACACCGAGATTCCGCGCCGAGGCGATCGCGCTCCACAGGAGATTGCCGTGCGTCAGGACGACCGCGCGCGGGGCGCCGGACGTGCCGGACGTGAAGAGAACGGTCGCGGGCGCGTCGAGCCGGCGGGCCGGCGGCTCGGCGTCGAGCGCCGTCGGCGCCTCGGCGGCCTCGGCCGCGGCGGTGGCCATGTCCTCGACCGAGAGAACGAAGTCGGTCTGCGCGCGCGTGCGCATGACTTCCCGCTCGGTCGCGGTCGCGGTCGCCGGAACCACGACGGGCAGAAGTCGCAGCCGCTGCGCGGCCAAGAACGTCACGAGAAAGAGGGCGCCTTCCTCCGGAGGAAATTCCAGGGCCAGATGCTCGCCCGCGTCCAGGCCCCGGGCCACCAGCGATCCGGCCGTCGCCGTCACCGCGGCCTCCAGCTGCCCGTAGGTCCACGTGTGCCGTCCGGTGTGGAGCGCGGGACGATCGGGCTGGACCAGCGCCCAGAACCGAATGGGATCGTGCGTTTCGCTCATGGGGACGCCTCGGCTGCCAGGGGTTCGGTGCGGGCCAGGGCCGCCGCGCGGATCGCGTCGCCCCATCCCGTGCCGGGGGGAAGCGGCTGCCGTCCGACGCCGTCCGCGACGCCGGGGAGGAGATCGTCGGTCAGCGCCCCGCCGGTGGCGAGCCCGTGATCGCCGTCGCCGCCCAGCGAGGCGGCCAGGTGAAGCGCCCCGGCGCGACCGACCGCGGCGTCCAGCAAGGTTGTCACGGTGACGCGGATGCCCGCGTCGGCGGCGATCGCGATCACGTCACGCGCCGCCGCCAGTCCGCCCAGCGCCATCGGCTTCACGATGAAGACATCGGCGGCGCGGGCCGCGATCAGCCGACGGGCCGAGCGCACGTCCTGCACCGCCTCGTCAGCCGCGATCGGAACGCCGGCGGCGCTTCGGACGCGCGCGAGCGCGTCGATGGCCCCCGCCCGAACCGGCTGTTCCGCGTATTCCAGATCGAAGGGCGCGAACGCGCGCAGCGCCTCGATCGCGTCCGTCTCGCTCCACGATTGGTTCGCGTCCACGCGCAGGCGAACGGCGGGACCGATGGCCCCGCGTGCGGCGCGCACCATGGCGACATCCTCCGCGATCGGGCGTCCGCCGACCTTGAGCTTGAGGCAGCGGGCGCCGGAGGCGACGGCGTCGCGCGCCGCGGCTTCGATCTTCTCCGGCGCGCCGGATGGAAGGGCCGCGTTCGCGTGGGCGCCATCCTGCGCCGCGTCGCCTCCGAGGAGTCGGGCCACGGTCACCCCCGCGTGCTGCGCCGCCAGGTCATGCAGCGCCAGATCGATCGCGGCCCGGGCTCCGGGGCACGCGGCGACCGGCGCCAGCCGCGGCAGGTCGGAGGCCGCCGGGAGGAACGCCTCGGGCGGCATGCCGATCGCGAAGCGGGCGGCGAGCCGGAGCGCGGAGCGGCTCGAGGCCGTGGTCTCCATGCCGAAGCCGGGGTAGGGCGCGCTCTCGCCGGCGCCGATCCGGCCCTCCTCGTCCTCCAGCACCAGCACGATCCCTTCGCGGTGGGTCTGGGGCCCATCGGCGGAGGGCCATGGCGAGCGGAAGGCGAAGCGGTAGTCGCCGAGGCGAACGCGGGCGATGACGCCGGCCGCCACGTCAGCGCCCCGGGCCGGAGATCGCGATGCCGGCGGCGAAGAGGAGGCCGAAGACGCCGTGCAGCCGCGCCGTTTCGACCAGGGCGGCGTTCAGGGCCGGGCCGTCCTCCTTCGTGAGCACGACGTGGAGCGTGCGCCACGCCATCGAGAGCGCGGCGAAGGGCAGGAGCGCGGCGAACGAGAGCGAGCCGCGCCACCACAGGTAGAGCGGGATGGCGAACGCGACCGCGAAGAGGGCCGCGTATTCGATCCGCGTGCCGCCGCGTCCCAGCCGCACCGCCAGCGTGCGCTTCCCGGCGGCGCGATCGGTGTCGAGATCGCGGACGTTGTTCACGACCAGAATCGCCGTGCAGAGCGCGCCGACGGGCACGGAGACCCAGTAGGCAAGCGGCGTGACCATGCGGGCCTGCACGAAGTACGTTCCCGCGACCGCGACGAAACCGAAGAAGAAGAAAACGGCCGCGTCGCCCGCGCCGTGGTAGGCGAGCGCCCACCGCCCCTTCGTGTACCCGATCCCCGCGGCGATCGAGAGAACGCCGATCGCGACGACGGGCCATCCCGCGGCCGCGGTGAGGTAGAGCCCGCACAGAACGGCCGCGCCGAACGCGACCATCATGGCGCGGCGCACCTGGTCGACCCGGAGCCAACCCAGGGCCAGGACGCGGGGAGGTCCCAGTCGCGGCCCGGCGTCGGCGCCCTTTCCGAAATCGTAGAGATCGTTCGCGAAGTTGGTGCCGATCTGGATCGCCAGCGCCCCGAGGAGGGCGGCGAGCGCGGGACCGGCTCGAAAGCGATAGTCCCGATAGGCCAAGGCGGTGCCGACGACGACGGGAACGAGCGCCGCCACCAGCGTCGGCAGACGCAGCGCGGCGAGCCAGGCGCGGCGGGGTGGTGGCGGTAGCGCGGTCATCGCCTCAGGGGAGACGGCGGAACTTGGAGAAATCGGGCGGACGACGCTCGACGTAGGCGTTGCGGCCTTCCTGCGCCTCGGCCGACATGTAATAGAGAAGCGTCGCGTTGCCCGCCAATTCTTGGAGTCCGGTCTGGCCGTCGCAGTCGGCGTTCATCGCGGCCTTCAGGCAGCGGAGCGCCAGCGGACTCATCGCCAGCATCTCGCGACACCACGCCACGGTTTCCTCCTCCAGACGCTCGAGCGGGACGACCGTGTTCACCATCCCCATCTCCCGCGCCTGCTCCGCGTCGTACTGGCGGCAGAGGAACCAGATTTCGCGCGCCTTCTTCTGGCCGACCATCCGCGCCAGGTACGCGGAGCCGAACCCGCCGTCGAATGATCCGACCTTCGGGCCGGTCTGTCCAAAGCGCGCATTGTCGGCGGCGATGGTCAGATCGCACACGACGTGCAGCACGTGCCCGCCCCCGATCGCGTAGCCCGCGACCATGGCGACGACGGGCTTGGGCAAGGTACGGATCTGCCGCTGCAGGTCGAGCACGTTCAGGCGTGGGACCTCGTCCTCGCCCACGTAGCCGGCATCGCCCCGCACGCGCTGGTCGCCGCCGCTGCAGAAGGCTTCGCCTCCCGCGCCGGTCAGGACGATGACCCCGACCTCCGGATCCTCCCGGGCATCGTCGAACGCCTGGATCAGTTCCTTGATGGTTCGCGGCCGAAACGCATTCCGGACTTCGGGACGGTTGATCGTGATCTTGGCGATCCCTTCGGCCTTCTCGAAGAGAATGTCCTGGAACTCCCTCGCCGTCTTCCAGGCGAGCGCGGGGCGAATCGACATGAGGGTCTCCTTCACGGGGACACGGAATCGGCGGGCGCCGCGCCACTGTCGCCGCCGCGTCGGCGGAGGTGCGTCAGCAGCGAGCGCGCGAACCAATCCGGTTGCTCGAGATGAACGTTGTGTCCGGCGTCCGGAATCGTCACGTGGAGCGCGGAGGGAAGCGTCGCCGCCATCGTCGCGGCGAGCGTCGTGTAGGCCGCGTCTCGGGCGCCCGTCACGAGGAGCGCCGGCCGCGGGAACGACGCGAGCCGCGCGCCGACGTACGGCTGCGCCCCCTGTCCCGCCGCGCGAAGCGAATCGGCCAGTCCGGCGGCGTCGTTTCGGCGACGCCGCGCGGCGAGATCCGCCCGGGTCGTCTCCGGCAGCGATTGCTGCGAGGCGAAGATCGGCATGCTTGCCCAGGTGTCGGCGAACCACGCGACGCCCCGTTCCTCGATGGACCGGGCCAGCGCCTCGTCGTCGCCGCGCCGTTCGGCGCGCCGGGTGGGATCGCCGATCCCCGGGGAAGCGGATTCGAGCGTCAGCGTCGCGACGCGCGCCGGGTCGGCCAGGGCCGCGACCAGCGCCATCCGGCCACCCATGGAATAGCCGACCCAGTGCGCCGCGGCGACGGATAGGACATCGAGCAGCGCGCGAAGATCGTGGCCCTGTTCCTCCGCACCGAAGCGCGCGAGGGGAAGCGCGCGCGGCGCGGGCGTGCCTCCGTGTCCGGGAAGATCGACCGCCACGGCGCGATATCCCGCGATGGTCAGCCGGCGGGCGAGCCAGGCCCAGTCGTCCCCCGAGCCCGCGAATCCGTGAAGGAGCAGCACCGCCGGCGCGCGGTCGTCTCCCGCGAGGCGGACGCGGTAGGAGAGTCCGCGGACCTCGATGTTCCGCTCGGCGAGGACCGGCGTGGTCGAAGCGGTGCTCACGCTTCCTCCTCGACCGCGCGGATCGCGGCCCGGGAGAGGGCGCGGTGCGCCGCGCGATTGGCGGCGCGGTCCGTCCTCACCTCGAGAATCGTGCTGGCGCCGCCGCGAAGGGAAGCCGCCGCGCGATCGCGCAGATCCTCCGGGGTCGCGACGCGCGCGTAGGCAACGTCGTAGAGCGCCGCCGCGCGCGCGACATCGAGGCCGTGCGGCGTTCCGAAGAGCCGCTCGAACGATTCGTCGTGCTCCGCGAGCGGGAGGAACGAGAAGATGCCTCCGCCGTCGTTGTTCACGACGACCAGCGTGATCCGCGCCCTTCCTTCGCGAAGCGCGGCAAGGCCGGTCAAATTGTGGTGGAACGAGAGATCGCCCACGACGGCGAGGACCGGTTCTTCTGCGGCCGCGCTGGCGCCGAGCGCGCTCGATACCACGCCGTCGATCCCGTTCACGCCCCGGTTGGCCAGAACGCGCACGCGCTCCGACCGACCGGGGGCCGTGCTGTCGAGATCACGCACGACCATGGAATTGCCGACGTAGAGCATCCCGTCCTCCGGCAGGGCGTCCAGAAGCGCGGGAAAGACAGATTCCTCGCCCAGACCGGGGGCGCCGGCCAGGTGCCGCTCCAGGGCGGATCGAGCGGCGCGCTCGGCCCGGGCGAACCCGGCGTTCCACGAGGCGAGCGGCTCGGCTTCCGGCCGGAGCGCCTCGGCCAGCGCGGCGGCGAACGGCGCGGACGGCGCGGCGAAGACCTCGCTCAAGCGGCGCGACGGATCGCGCCAGGCGCCGGCGGCGTCGACCGCGAGACGCACGTCGTTCGCGTGGCGCGCGGCGTAGAGGTGGTAGGCCTTGGAGGTGAGCGGCGCGCCGAATTGGAGCACGGCCTCCGGCTCTTCGCGGGCGGCGAAGCGCGTCGATCGAAGGAACAGGTCGTACGCCCCGAAGATCGAGGCGCGATCGTGCGGTCCGTATCGAAGGGACGAGAGCGGATCGGCCAGCACGGGATACCCCGTGACCTTCGCCAGGCGCACGATCGCCTCGGCGAACCCGGACTCGTAGTCGTCAGGGCCGCAGACAATCAGCCCGCGGCGTCGCGCGCGCAGAACCTGGGCGGCACGGCGTGCGGCCGACGCCGTCTGGCCGCGGTCGTGGCCTTCCGGCTCGGCGGGTCGCGGCGGGAGCGCGTCGCGCCGCGGCAGCTCGCGGGCCAGCGATTCCGGATCGGGCAGAAGCGGTTCGCGGAAGGCGAAATTGAGGTGCACGGGACCCGCGGGGGGGCCGCCGGCGACGTGGGCGGCGCGCGTTCCGAGCGAGGCGACGTAGCGAAGCGCCTCGTCGCCGGGGGAAGGCACGCCGACTTCGCAAAACCACCGAACGCCCGTACCGAAGAGTTCGATCTGGTCGATCGTCTGCGGGGCGCCCGTGTCGCGCAGTTCCGGCGGACGGTCCGCGGTCAGGAGAAGGAGCGGCGCCCGCCCATGGAACGCTTCGAGCGCGGCGGGATGGAGATTGGACGCGGCGGTTCCCGAGGTGGTCACGACGGCGACGGGACGGCGCGATGCCTTGGCGAGCCCCAACGCGAAGAACGCCCCGGCACGCTCGTCGATCGCCACGTGGATCCTCAGGCCGGAGCGTTCCAGGGCCACGGCGAGCGGAGCGCTTCGGGATCCGGGCGCGATCACGGCGTCGCGCACGCCGGCGGTCACGATCGCGAGGGCGAAGGCCCCCGCCCAGCGCGCGTTCCGAAGGCCGGTCTCCGCGCCGGTGTCCGCGGCGCCGCCGTGCCGCGGTCCGGCGTCAGGCGTGGTCGAATGCATCGCGCATCACCGAGAACTTTCCTTCGGTCTCCTTCCATTCCAGGAACGGATCGGAACCCGCCACCAGACCCGCGCCGGCGCCGAGGAGCGCGCGCTGGTCCGAGAGGAAGGCGCAGCGGAGCGCGACGGCGAAGTCCCCGTCTCCGCCCGCGGTCATCCAGCCCACCGCCCCGGCGTACCAACCTCGGTCTCCCGGTTCGTGGGCCGCGATCCACGCCAACGCGGCGTCGCGCGGTGAGCCCGCGACGGCAGGGGTCGGATGGAGCCGTTCGGCGATGCTGAGGACGTGCGTCCCGAGCGGCGTCGTTCCCGTGATACGCGTCCGCAGGTGGAGCAGCGTACGCAGCCGCTGGATTTCCGGAACTTCGTCGGTGGTCAACTCGGTCGTGAACGGCGCCAATCCGTCGCGGATGTGCCGCACCACGATCGCGTGTTCCCACTGGTCCTTCGCGCTCGCGCGCAGATTCGCCACCGCGCGAGCCTCCGCGCCCGGCTCCGCGGGACGCGGCGCCGTGCCCGCCACCGCGTCCGACGAAACACGAACGCCGCGAAGCGAAACGAGCCGTTCCGGGCTCGCGCCGACGAGAAGGGCGTTGCGGCCGAAGTCGAACAGGAAGCGATAGCAGTCCGCGTGACGGTCGTGCAGACGGGTGAGGAGTTCGAGCGGGTCGAAGCCCTCGGGCAGCGGCTGGGCGACGCGGCGGGCGAGGACGACCTTCTCGATCGCGCCCGACGCGATGCCTTTCATGGCGTCCGTCACGGCCGACTCCCAGTCCTCGCGCCGGGCCAGCGACTCCTCGCGCGCGCCGGGGGGCCTCTCGATGCCCACCGTGCTCGGCGCCGGCCGCTCCTCGCCGGCCGCGACCCCGCCGTCCGTATCCTGGTCGGATCGCCAGACGATCCGCACCGGGCCGACGTCCCGGCGCAGGTGAAGCAACACGCGGGGCACGACGAACGTCGCCGCCTCGAATCCCGAACCCCAGCCGCCGTCGGCGTCGAACGCGAATCCGCCGGCCGCGACGAGGTAGGTCTCGGGCCGGGGACCTCGCGGCGCTCCGGTCAACGTTGCCTTGCGCGCCAGTTCGCTGATCCACGCGCGCGCGCGAACGAATCGCTCCGGGCCGCGGCCGTGGAACCACGCGACCGCGCCCCAGCCAAGGACCAGCCCCCCTTCGGCGTCTTCCCAGTAGAAGTGGGGCAGCCCGGGGTGGCCGAGCCGAGCCGCCCGCAGCGCCCCGAGGCCGAACGCGGCGGCACGCTCGATGCGGCCGCTCAGGACGGGCACGGGTTCGGGCAACGGCTCCAGCGGCGGCGCCCCGGGAGGCGTCGCGGTGCGGCTTCGCAAATCGAGGCGAAGGGATGTCGGAGACAGGATTGGGGTGGTCACGGCCCGCCGAGTATACGGACGGGGGAGCGGCCCGGCAACCGGCAGTCCCGGCGTCGCTTCGCCACGGTGGAATCCAGGATGGGGGGCTCATCGGCCGGCGCAATTCAGGTGTTGGCGGGGACTCGAGGCTAGGCTAGATTGCCGCGATGGATTCGAACGCGATCTCGTTGGCTCCGCTCCTCCTCGGCCTGGGGCTGGGGCTGCGGCACGCCATCGACCCCGATCACATCGCGGCGATGGGCACGATCGTCTCGCGGGAGCCGTCAACCGGCCGGGCCGCGCTGTTGGGCGCCTCGTGGGGCTTGGGTCACTCCGTCTCCCTGTTCGCGGCCTCGATCGTGATCATCGCCCTCGATATTCCCATCCCCGCGCGGATTGCCTCCATTCTGGAGCTCCTGGTCGCGGCGATGCTGATCGCGCTCGGGGTCCAATCGCTTGTCCGCGCGTTCGACCCGAAGCCGCGCACGCCCGTCGTCACGGCCCGGCGCCCGTTTCTGGTCGGGCTGGTCCACGGATTGGCCGGAAGCGGGGGCCTGGCGCTCCTCGTTCTGCCGGGACTGCGCGATTCGCTGACGGCGTTTTCCTTCGTCGGCCTCTTCGCCCTCGGCTCCGCGGGCGGCATGGCGATCTGGAGCGCGGCCCTGGCGTGGCCGCTCGGAAAGATCCCTCGCCGGCACGCGCGGTCGGGGAAGTGGATCGGGTCCGTATCGGGTTTGGCGAGCGTCCTTTGTGGGATCGTCATCGTCATGCAAATCGCTTGACGACCCCAAAGGCATGTGACATAGTTCACAAAGTTTTTACCGTGCGTCGTCACTTTCGCGCCCTTCTGGTACCAAGGAGGTATCGTATCCCGCGGTGGGCCCTTTGACCGGAAACCGCATCCTCCCGATTCTCGTGGTGGCTGTGTTGGGCGCCGGCGCGTGGACGTTCTTCGACTCGTTCAGCAACGTCGGATACGCGCCCGAACAGCCCATACCCTTCAGCCACACCATTCACGCGGGCACGAACAAGATTCCCTGCCTCTACTGCCACGGTCCCGCCGAGCGTTCGCGTCACGCGACCGTGCCGGCATCCAACGTCTGCATGAACTGTCACACCGTGGTTGCGACCGATAAGCCGAACATTCAGACACTCACCAACATGGTGAACGCGCAGCAGTCGGTGCCCTGGGTTCGGGTTCACCGTCTGCCGGACCACGTCTATTTCCCGCACAAGTGGCACGTCGCGAAGGGGATCGCCTGTCAGCAATGCCACGGCCCCGTCGAGACGATGGACGTCGTGAAGCAGGTCGCCCCGTTGAAGATGGGGTGGTGCATCAGCTGCCACCGTCAGAACCAGGCCACGCAGGAGTGCAGCGCATGTCACATGTAGTCGGCAACGGGCCCAAGAAGTACTGGACCAGTCTGGCCGATCGCGAAGGGCGACTGCCGTCGGCGGAGTCGACCGGTGAATTCAAGACGCCGAGCGAAACGCCGACCGCGTTGCCGTCACGGCGCGAATTCCTGAAGCTCCTGAGCGCCGGCGCGGCGTTCGCCGCGGCCGGATGCGCGCGCAAGCCGGTCGAAAAGGTTCTGCCGTACCTGAGGGCGCCGGAAGAGATCACGCCGGGCAACGCGGTGTACTACGCGACCACCTGCGGCGAGTGTCCCGCGGCGTGCGGCGCCGTCGTCAAGACCCGCGAAGGACGGCCGATCAAGTTGGAAGGAAACCCCGACCATCCCCTGACCGGCGGCGGACTCTGCGCGCGCGGCCAGGCGAGCGTTCTGAATCTCTACGATCCCGACCGCCTGCGGTCGCCGAGCATCGTCGATCGCACCACCGGGGCGGTTCGCGCCGCGACGTGGGGCGAACTCGACAAGAAGGCCGTGCTGGGCCTGAAGCAGGCGGCGGAGCAGGGCAAGGCCGTCATTCTACTGACCGGAACGATCACAAGCCCGTCGACCCTCGCGCTGATCGACGGATTCCTCGCATCGTTCCCGAGCGCCGAACATGTCGTCTACGAACCGGTCTCCTCCGACGCGCTCGCGCGGGCGCAGGAATCCTGCTACGGCGAACGGATCATTCCGGGCTTGGACTTCGGCAAGGCCGACGTCGTCGTTTCGCTCGGCTCCGATTTCCTCGGGACGTGGCTCTCGCCGGTCGAATTCGCGCGGGCGTTCTCGAGCCGTCGCCGGCCGGAGTCCGGAGCGATGGCGCGACTCGTGGTCATCGAGTCGTCGATGAGCCTTACCGGAACCAACGCCGATCAGCGCCTGCGCGTTCGGCCCGAACATCTCTATCCCGTGGCGATGGCGCTGGCGAACGAGCTGCTGGTGCGCGAGCCGCGCGGCCCGCTCGCCGCCGATGCCGTGATCGTGAATGCCGTCCGCACCTTCCGCGCCAACGGCGTCGAGGCGGCCGCCGGCATTCCGGAGGGCTCGCTCGCCGCGCTGGCGAACCGTCTCTGGGAGGCGCGGGGCCGCGGCCTGATCCTCGCGGGGCCGCAGGCGGCGCCGGCGGCGCACGCGGTGGGCCTCCAGGTCGCCGTGAATCTCTTGAACAGCGCGCTCGGCAACGAGGGCGTGACCCTCGACGCCTCGACGGCGTCCCGGCAGTCGGCCGGTTCCGAAGAGGCCGTGACGCGGCTCGTGGAACGGATGCGGGCCGGCGACATCGGCGCGCTCTTGGTTCACGGCGTGAACCCGGCCTATTCGTTGCCTGGAGCGGTCGGATTCGCGGAGGCGGCGAAGCGCGTGGGGTTCGTGGCGTCCTTCGCCGATCGGGCGGACGAGACCGCCATGCTCTCCGACATCATCTCGCCCGACACGCACTTCCTCGAATCATGGAACGATCACGAGCCGCGGCGCGGCGTCTGGTCCCTGACGCAGCCGGCCATCGCGCCGCTCTATGACGTCCGTCCCTTCCAGGAGACCCTGCTCGCGTGGTGCCGTTACGTGGGCACGGGGCCGTTCGCGACCATCACGGCCACCTGGCACGACTGGCTACGCGACCGCTGGCGCCGCGAGGTCTACCCCGCCGCCGACGCGGCGGCGCCGTTCGAACTCTTCTGGGAAGGCGCGCTGCGCGAGGGCGTCGTGCGCACCGGCAAGCCGGCATCGGGACCCCGGTCGTTCCGGTCCGGCGCGCTGACGACGCTGCCCGAGTGGACGGCGCCCGCGGAGGGCTCGCTGTCGCTCGTCCTCTACCCGTCGGTCTCGCTCTACGACGGGCGGAGCGCGAACAACGCCTGGATCCAGGAAGTGCCCGATCCGGTCACGAAGATTTCGTGGGACAACGTGGTCCTGATCGCGCCGTCGCGCGCCCGGGATCTCGGCCTTCTCGGCGCCACGGAAAACCACCTTTCGGCCGAGGTCCTCACCGTGGACGCCGGCCACGCGTCGTTCGACCTGCCGGTTCAGGTGCAGCCGGGACTCCATCCCGACGTCATCGCCATCGCCATCGGCTACGGCCGCCGCGCGGCGGGACGCATTGGAAACGGCGTGGGGCAGAACGCCTACGCGCTGGCGCAGGCGACGGGCGGGCGCATCGGGACGGCGGGCATTCCGGTGAAGATCAATCCGACCGGGAAGCGGGCCACGGTCGCGATGTCGCAGGGCCACCAATCGACGGAAGAGCGCCCGATTCTCTTCGAGACGTCGTTCGCCGAATACCAGAAGGACCCGCACGCGGGGAACGGCTCCCACGGGCATCTGCCCAGCATGTGGTCCCGTCACAAGTACGCGGGCCACAAATGGGGGATGGCGATCGATCTGACCGCCTGCATCGGCTGCAGCGCCTGCATGGTGGCCTGCCGCTCCGAGAACAACATCCCGGCCGTCGGCAAGAAGGTCGTGCTCCAGGGTCGCGAGATGGACTGGATCCGTATCGATCGCTACTACTCGGGCGATCCCGAGAATCCGGAGACCGCGCACCAGCCGATGCTTTGCCAGCACTGCGAGAACGCGCCCTGCGAGACGGTATGCCCGGTGCTCGCCACGACGCACTCTTCCGAGGGGCTGAACGTGCAGACGTACAACCGCTGCGTCGGCACCCGGTATTGCTCGAACAACTGTCCGTACAAGGTTCGCCGGTTCAATTGGTGGGAATACAGCGACGTGAAGGAGAAGTCGCTGCGGCTGGTCCTGAATCCCGACGTGACGGTGCGCACCAAGGGCATCATGGAGAAGTGCACGTTCTGCGTGCAGCGCATTCGTGATGGAAAGGAACGCGCGAAGGCGCTCGGCGTGCCGCTGCCGGATGGCGACATCCAAACCGCGTGCATGCAGACCTGCCCGACGAACGCGATCGTGTTCGGCGACCTGAACGATCCGAACAGCCGCGTCGCCAAGCTGGCCAAGAACGAGCGCGGGTTCACCGTGCTCGAGGAGCTGAACACGCTGCCGTCGATCACCTACCAGACGAAGGTCCGGAATCGCGAGGGAGAGGGCGCATGAACGAGCCCGTCGCCGCGTCCCTGGGCGAGCCGCCCCTCATCGATCACCGGAAGACGTTCGCCGACGTCACGGCCGACGTCGCCGCTCCCACGGAGCGGATGCCGGGGATGATGTGGAAGGCCGCGTTCGGCGTGGCCGTGGTGCTGGTGATCCAGATGGTCGCGACCATCGGCTATCAGTTCGTGAACGGCCTCGGCATCCTGGGCATCATGCACCCCGTCGGCTGGGGAACGTACATCACCAACTTCGTCTTCTGGATCGGTATCGGCCATGCCGGCACGCTGATTTCCGCGATTCTGCATCTCTTCCGCCAGCGGTGGCGCACCGCGATCAATCGTTCGGCGGAGGCGATGACGATCTTCGCGGTCATGACGGCGGGCCTCTTCCCGCTGATCCACGTAGGCCGTCCGTGGTTCGCCTACTGGCTGGTGCCGTATCCGAACTGGCGGCTTCTCTGGGTGAACTTCCGCTCGCCGCTCGTCTGGGACGTGTTCGCGGTCAGCACCTACTTCACGATCTCGCTCTGCTTCTGGTACGTCGGACTCATTCCCGACTTCGCCTCGCTCCGCGACCGATCCACCGGCTGGCGCCGCGCGATCTACGGCATCGCCTCGCTAGGCTGGCGGGGAAGCGAGCGGCACTGGCAGCACTACGAGCGCGCCTACATGATGCTGGCGGGCCTTTCCACGCCGCTGGTTCTGTCCGTGCACAGCATCGTGTCGTTCGACTTCGCCACGTCCATCCTGCCCGGATGGCACACGACCATCTTCCCGCCCTACTTCGTCGCGGGGGCCATCTTCTCGGGATTCGCCATGGTGGTCACGCTGCTGGTGATCCTGCGCAAGGTCTTCAAGATGGAGGAGTACGTCACGCTCCTTCACCTGGAGAACATGAACAAGATCATCCTGGTCACGGGCATGATGGTCGGCTACGCCTACGCGACGGAGTTCTTCATCGCGCAGTACAGCGGCAGCGAATTCGAGCGGTTCACCTTCCTGAACCGGGCCGGCGGCCCCTATCTGTGGGCGTACTGGACCATGGTGACTTGCAACGTCGTCGCGCCGCAGGTCTTCTGGTTCAAGAAGTTCCGCCGCAGCATTCCGGTGATGTTCGTGGTCTCGTTGCTGGTCAACGTGGGGATGTGGTTCGAGCGCTTCACGATCATCATCTCGTCGCTGCATCGCGACTTCCTGCCCGCGAACTGGGGCTACTATCGCTTCACGTTCGCCGACTGGAGCGTCCTGATCGGATCCTTCGGTTGGTTCTTCATGTGGTTCCTCCTGTTCTGCCGGTTCTTCCCGGCGATCTCGATCGCCGAGGTGAAATCCGTGCTCTGGACCGCCAAGCAAAACGCGCTACCGGCCGGAAAGCGCGCCGCGGGGGCCGTGCATGATTAATCTATTTCGCGATCCGCCGCCGCTGCGCGGCGTGCTGGCGCTCTACGACAATCCCGAATCGCTGCTCCAGGCGGCCGCGCGCGTGCGTGAGCACGGCTTCAAGGGCGCGGACGCGTACACGCCGTATGCCGTGCACGGCCTGAGTGAGGCGCTGGGAATCAAGAAGTCCTGGGTTCCGTACGTCACGCTCGTCATGGGCCTCTCCGGCGCGGTTTTTGGGCTCCTGTTTCAGATCTGGACGTCGGCCATCGACTGGCCGATCAACGTCGGCGGCAAGCCGTTCGTGTCGCTGCCGGCGTTCATTCCCGTGACCTTCGAAGCCGGCGTGCTGCTTGGCGGTACGACGACGCTCGCGGCGCTCCTCCTGGCGTGCGGCCTGCCGGACTTCCGGACGCCCATTCTGGATCGCGACCTGACGAACGACCGCTTCGCGCTCTTCATTCCCGAAGGAAGGCACGACTGGAACGAGACGCGCGCCGTCGAATTCCTGAAGTCCACCAACCCCCTCGACGTGCGGGTGATCCGTGGGTAGGTCCCGCCGCCTCACGCGGGTGCTGCCCGCGATCGTGCTGGTGCTCGCCGCCGGTTGCTCCACGAAGACCCAACCGACGTTCGAGTACATGCCCGACATGTCGTACGGTCCGCGGCTCGCCGCCCAGAACGAGGATCCGAACCGACCGGGTGAGCCGGTGATGCGCATGCCGGTCGAGGGGACCGTGCCGCGCGGCTTCGTGCCGTACCGGTACCGGGCCGTCGACAGCCTGCTGGCGCAGGCGGAACTCACGAATCCGCTCCCGCGCTCCGCGGAGGTGCTGGCCCGCGGGCAGAAGATCTACATGACCTACTGCGTCGTCTGTCACGGAGAGACGGGCGACGGCCAGGGGTACATCGTGCCGAAGTTCCCGATGCCGCCGTCGCTCTACTCGGACAAGGTCCGGGGCTGGAACGACGGCCGCATTTTCCATGTCATCACGCGAGGCCAGAATCTAATGCCCTCCTACGCCTCCCAGATCCTTCCGGAGGATCGCTGGGCCGCGATCCACTACGTGCGGGTGCTGCAGCGCGCCGCGCACCCGGCGCCCGGAGACGTGACGCCATGACGACCGCCACCACCGCTTCGCCGGCCGCCCGCGCCGAGGCAGCGCCGCTTCGCGCGTCGCTGGGCGTACGCGCGATGTTCGGCATCCTGATGGTGATCGGCGCGGCCGCGTTCCTGATCGAATTGGGCAGCGACCCGACGCGGGCGTACGCCGCGTTCCTGATCGGCTACTTCTTCACGCTGGGCCTGGCCCTCTTCGGCACCCTCTTCACGGCCATCCACTACCTGGTGGGGGCCACGTGGAGCGTAGTCGTCCGTCGCGTGGCGGAATCGTTCATGGCGTACTTCCCGGTCGCCTTCCTGCTGTTCTTCGTCCTGCTTCTCGGCGTGCCCCACCTGTACGTGTGGTCGACGCCGGGCGTCACGGCGCATGGGATCGACGCGGAGCACCTGACGAAGGGAGGATGGCTGACGCCCTCGGCCTTCGCCTTCCGCGGATTGGTGACCCTGACCATCTGGTCGCTCTTCTCCTGGTTCTTCATCCGGAACTCCACGCGGCAGGACCAGACCGGCGACGCCGGCCTGACCCGGTCCAGCACGAAGGCGGCGGCCATCTTCGTGCCGGTTTTCGCGATCACGCTGACCCTGATGAGCTTCGACCTGCTCATGTCGCTCGAGCCGCTCTGGTTCAGCACGATGTTCGGGGTCTACTGTTTCGCGGGGCTCTGGCAGGCGGGCCTGGCGACCCTGACGATCGCCGTCGTCCTGATGCGGCGTCAGGGGGCGCTGCAGGGGATCGTGAACAAGATCCACTACCACGATCTGGGCAAGTACCTGATCGCGTTCTCCGTGTTCTGGATGTACATCGCGTTCTCTCAATTCATGCTCATCTGGTATGCGAATCTGCCGGAGGAAATCGAGTGGTTCATCCCGCGCACCTACACGGGATGGGGCGCTCTGGGAATCGCCCTCATGGCCTTCAAGTTCGGCATCCCGTTCTTCGCGCTCCTGCATCAGAAGATGAAGGAGAGCGAAGCCGTCCTCCTGACCATCTCGGGCGGCATTCTCCTGGGGCAGTGGATCGACCTCTACTGGGTCGTGCTCCCGGCCTTCTCGCCGGAGCGGGTCATCCTCGGGTGGCCGGAGATCGGCGTCATGCTGGGCTTCATCGGTGTCTTCGGCTGGGTTGTCCTTGGTTTCCTGTCGCGGCACCCCGTCGCCGCGGCGCGTGATCCCTTCTACGAGCGAAGCGTGAGATTCCACGGATGAGCGACGCCCCGCACCACGATCCCGAAACGAAGGACGAAATCGGCACCTTCCTCGCCGTGTCGCAGTTCCTCGTCACGACGGTGCTGATCGGCGCGATTGGCGCCCTGGCGTATCTCGCCGGCCTGCAGTCCGGCGGCGGAGGAACGCACGGCGGCGAGCAACCCGCCACGGCCGCGGCGCCCGCCGGCGCCGATGTCGCCACGTTGCTCATCGAGACGCCGGAGCTGATCGCCCGCGGCAAGACGCTGTTCGCCGTCAATTGCACCTCGTGCCACGGCACGGCCGGCGCCGGTGACGGCGCGGCGGCCGCGGCATTGAATCCCAAGCCCCGGAATTTCACGACGCCGGAGGGATGGAAGTACGGAAGCAGCGTCGCGCGGATCACGCGGACTTTGACCGAGGGGTCCCCCGGAACCGCCATGGCGGCGTTTCAGGCGATCCCGATGCCGGATCGGATCGCCATTGCGCACTACGTGCGCAGCCTGAATCCGTTCCCGGACGACGATGCACAGGTAGATCTCGATTGGCTGGGCGTCGGCACGGGTGGACAGGCCGGTGGGGCCGCCGCGGCGACCCAGGTGGTCGAGGCGGGGCCGACGATCCCCATCGAACAGGCGCTGGCGCTCCTGACCGAGGCGGCGCCGGCCGTGGGCATGGTGACGGCGCCGGCGGCGGACGATACGGGCGCGGGAGCGCGGCTCTTCACGGCGCGGTGCGCCTCCTGTCACGGCGCGGCGGGTCAGGGCGGCGTGCGCGTTCGCATGCTGGGTTCGGACCCCTACGCCTACGTCGTCACACGCAGCCTGGGTGACGGCGAGGGACGGTGGGCCACCGATGCGGATACGTTCGACCGGCTTGTCCTGCGCGGCCTCGAGGGCGCGCTGATGCCGGGGCAGGGGGATCTGTCGCGCGCCGCATTGCGCGATCTCCGCCTCTATACCCAAACGCTTCGCGCCAGGCAGCAGGCGGCCGGCCGCGGGCAGAGCTCGTGATCCAATGACCTTTGCGACCCTTCGTCTCCGGCATGGCCTGATGGCCGCGGCCGTCGCCGTGGCGCTCGTCGCCGCCGGCCCGGCCTGGGCGTGGTACCTGGACCCGGTCACACCGGTGGCTCATGAAGTGCGCACGCTCTTCTTCAAGGCGCTGGCGCTGACCGGCGGCTTCTTCATTCTCGCGGAAGTGCTGGTCCTGGTCGCGGTGCTGCGCTTCCGGGCGCGGCCGGGCGTGCCGCCGGCCACGTTCCACGAGAATGTCCGCCTGGAGATTCTCTGGACGGCGATTCCGGCCATCACGCTGGTGATCCTGGCCGGGCCGACCTTCACGACCCTGAAGTACATGGAAACGGTGCCCAAATCGGATCTGACGGTCGAGGTCATCGGGCACCAGTGGTTCTGGGAATACCGCTATCCCGAGCACGGCGTCGTCTTCGCCAACGAACCCCTCGTGGTGCCGCAGGGCAAGATCATCGCGGCGGACGTCAGCTCCATCGACGTCGTCCACTCCTGGTTCGTCGCCGATTTCGGCGTGAAGATGGATGCCAACCCGGGTCGGGTGAACCATACGTGGTTCGAGGTGGAGCGAACGGGTACGTTCCGGGGGCAGTGCGCGGAGCTGTGCGGCGTGCTGCACGGGGACATGCACATCGAGGTGCGCGTCGTGACTCCCGAGGAGTTCGACCGCTGGATCGAACAGAAGAAGAGGGGAGCGTAGGGCGATGGAGGCTGGCACCATGTCCGGCGGGTCACACGCCCCGAGCATGACCGACGCGCACGCCAAGCCGCGCACGGGCATCTCGAAGTGGCTGTTCACGACCGATCACAAGCTGATCGGCGTCATGTACGTGTGGCTCGGCTTCTTCTTCTTCGCCGTCGGCGGGCTCTTCGCGCTCCTGTTGCGCACGCAGCTCGCCTCGCCCGGCCTTCACGTGCTGAAGCCGGAAGTCTACAACCAGCTCATGTCCCTGCACGGGACCTTCATGATCTTCTTCTTCACGATTCCCATTCTGGCGGGCCTCGGAAACTACATCGTGCCGATCCAAATCGGCGCGCGCGACATGGCGTTTCCGCGTGTGAACGCCATCTCGTTCTGGCTGCTGATTCCCGCGGGCCTCATGATGATCTCCAGCATGTTCCTCCAGGGCGGCGCCGCCGCCGGGGGGTGGACCTCCTATCCGCCGCTCTCCGACCGGCAGTATTCGCCGGGCCCCGGCGTGGACCTCTGGATCCTGGGGCTCCATCTGGCGGGGCTCTCGTCGATCCTCGGCGCCATCAACTTCGTCGTCACCGTCACGAACCTGCGCGCCCCGGGCATGACCCTCTGGAAGATTCCGATGTTCTGCTGGGCCGTGTTCATCACCCAGTGCATCATTCTCTTCGCCACGCCGGTGCTGGCGGGCGCGCTGACGATGCTCCTCACGGACCGAATGTTCGGAACGGCGTTCTTCCTGCCGTCCGCGGGCGGCGATCCCGTCCTCTGGCAGCACCTCTTCTGGTTCTACTCGCACCCGGCCGTCTACATCATGGTCCTGCCCGGCATGGGCATGATCTCGCAGGTGCTTCCCGTGTTCGCGTCCAAGCGCCTCTTCGGGTACAAGGGCCTGGTCATCAGCACGGCGGGGATCGGCGTGATCGGGTTCCTCGTGTGGGGACACCACATGTTCTCGACGGGCATCGATCCCAGCCTCCGCTTCTTCTTCAGCCTCGCGTCGATGGTGATCGCGGTGCCGACCGGCGTGAAGATCTGGTCGTGGATCGCCACGATCTGGGGCGGCTCGATTCGCCTCCGCACGCCGATGCTCTACGCCGTCGGCTTCATCGCGCTCTTCGTCATCGGCGGAGCGACCGGCGTGTGGCTGGCGCTGGTGCCGTTCGACGTGCAGGTCCACGACACGTACTTCGTCGTGGCGCATCTGCACTACGTTCTCTTCGGCGGCTCGCTGATGGCGATCTTCGCCGGCCTCTACTATTGGTTCCCCAAGATCTCGGGGCGGCTCTACAACGAGAAGCTGGGGCAGCTCCACTTCTGGTTCACGTTCATCGGCATGAACCTCACCTTCATGCCGATGCACTTCATGGGCATTCTGGGCATGCCGCGTCGCATCTACACGTATCAGGCCCAGTACGCCTCGTGGAACCACGTCGCGACGCTCGGATCCTACGTGCTGGGCGTCGGCATGCTGCTGTTCTTCGTGAACATGCTCTGGAGCCTGTGGAAGGGCCCTCGCGCCACCGCGGATCCCTGGGAGCATATCGAGGCCACCAAGACGCTGGAGTGGACGGTGACGTCGCCGCCGCCGGCCGAGAACTTCGCCACCCTGCCCATCATTCGCTGACGCGCCGGGCCCGTCGGCCGACCGGCCCTCGCGCCCCGAGCACAGGATCGAGGAACATCCGCTGTCGTCGATGAACGAAGACCGCTCTCCGCTGGTTCCGCTCCTGACCACCACGCTGGTCATGATCTTCGTGCTGGTCGTCTGGGGCGGCGTCGTCCGCTTGAGCGGCTCGGGTCTGGCCATCCCCGACTGGCCGCTGGCCGAGGGGAAGATCCTTCCGCGGCCGCATCCGAACGTCCTGATCGAGTACATCCACCGCGCCTTGGCGGGGTTCGTCGGATTGCTGACCCTGGCGGTGGCGTTCCTTCTCTACCGGAGTCGGGTCTGGCGCCGTCGTCTGGGCGGCTGGATGGCGGTGGCGCTGGCCGTGCTGGCCCTCCAGGTATTCATGGGCGCGCGCGTGGTCCTGGAGGAATTGCCCGTGGACCGCGTCGTGTCGCACCTGGTCCTCGCGTTCCTCTTCTTCGGCATTCTGCTCGCCATGACGCTTCGCATCCAGGACGGTCCCGAGGGCAGGGAGGCGACCCGCGATCGTCGCGCGCTGCATCTCTCCGCCTGGGCCGGCGTGGCCTCGTTGCTGGTCCTGGCGCAGGTCGCCCTCGGCGGGTGGGTGTCCTCGTCCGGAGCGGCCCTGGCGTGCCTCGACTTTCCGACCTGTCACGGCACGTTCTTCCCGCGGATGGAGGGCCTGGTGGGGATCCACTACGGCCACAGGCTGGGCGCCTACGTGGTGACGCTGGCGGTGCTGGGTCTGCTGATCCGCTCGATCGCCGTCCCGCTGCCGCCCCGGGCACGGTGGATCCTTCGAATCTCGGGTATACTCCTGGGGCTCCAGTTCGCCCTGGGGGTGGGGAACGTGCTCCTGCTCCTTCCGTTGCCGGTGAGCGCGGCGCACCTCGGAACGGCCTTGATCCTCTTCGGGAGCCTTCGGATCGCCCACCATGAGCTTGCCCGTGCGTGATTACATCGAGCTGATGAAGCCGCGGATCGTGCTGCTGGTCATCGTGACAGCGGTGGCGGGAGCCGTGGTGGAGCACTCGCTGCTGTCTGATCCGTGGAGGCTTGCCCTCGTCCTCCTGGGAATCACGCTGACGGCCGGATCGGCGAACGCGTTCAATCAGTACTTCGAGCGTCACCTGGACGCGCAGATGGAACGGACGCGCGCGCGGCGGCCCCTGCCGCTACACCGGATGCCGGCGCGCAACGCCCTCGGGTTCGCGGTCGCCATCGGTGTGGGCGCGACCGTGCTGCTGGCGCTGGTGGGGAACGCCCTCACGGCCGCGCTGGCCCTGGGAACGATCGTCTTCTACGGATTCTTCTACACGCTGTGGCTGAAGCCCCGCACGGTCCACAACATCGTCATCGGGGGCGCCGCGGGGGCCATGGGGCCGATCATCGCGTGGTCCGCGGGCTCGGGGACGCTGGCGCTTCCCGCGGTCTTGATGTTCCTGGTGATCTTCCTCTGGACGCCGCCCCACTTCTGGGCGCTGGCCGTCTGCGTTCGGGACGACTACCGCAAGGTGAACATCCCCATGCTGCCGATCGTTCATGGGGAGGCGGAGACGTTCCGGCAGATCGTATGGTACAGCGTGGCCCTCGTCCTCCTGACACTCCTGATGCCGCTCGTGAACGCGGGGGGCGCGGTGCTCGCGCTCCTGGCACTGCCCCTGGGCGGCCTCTTCGTGTGGAAGGCGATCCAAGCGCGGCGCGCCGCCAGCGTGGAGCGCGCCTGGGACGTCTTCGGATACTCGATCGTCTACCTGTTCGTCTTCTTTCTGGGGATCATCGCCGACGCCATCTGGCACGTGCCCATCGGCCGAATCCTCTCGTAGGTGGCAGCCATGAAACGACCCAGCAACGCGCTCCTCGGCATCGGCATCTGCGCCGTCGTGCTCCTCATGTTCTCGTTCGCCTATGCGAACGTGCCCCTCTTCAAGCTCTTCTGCCAGCGGTTCGGAATCGGCGGTTCGGCGCAGGCCGGATCGAAGGAAGAGACCTGGGAGCAGTCGAGCGCGACCGGGCCGATGTCGGACCGCACGGTGCAGGTGAAGTTCATGGGGATCGCCGCCAGCGGGCTCCCGGTTCGATTCGGACCGAGCGAGCCGACGGTCGAGGCGCAGATTGGAAAGCCGGTCCACCTGGAGTACACGTTCACGAACATGAGCGACGACTCGGTCTTCTTCCGCGCCGTCCATTCCATCGCGCCCGTCGAGGCGGCGCGGGAATTCCAGCTGATGCAGTGTTTCTGCTTCGACGACCAGGCGCTGGGACCGCGGCAGTCGATCACGCTGCCGGTCTACTTCGCGCTCTCGCCGCGGACGCCGCCGAACGTGAACGAGCTGATGCTCTCCTATCAGCTCTTTCCGCGGGATCCGCATCGGGCGCTGCCCGTGCCGGCCAAGGAGGCCAATTGAACGGACCGCCGACGAATCCGGCGGCCTCCCCGGCGCGCCTGCGGGCCACGCTGATCGTGATTCTGGTCGCCTGCCTGCTCCTCGGCACGGCCGGGTTCTACTACGGGCGGTGGCTGCTGCAGCATCCCCCCGACACGGCCGAGAACCTCCCCGGGCATTGATCGGCGCGCCCGGCGCTCAGCCGGGTCTGGGCTACTTCGTCTCTTCGTTGTAGACCGCCATGATGCTGTGCAACAGCTTCAGCGCCGCCGATTTCGTTCGCTGGAACGAATTCCGTCCGATGATCGATCCGAAGCCGCCGCCGTCGCGGATGGCGCGCGCCTCGTTCAGGACGTCCTCGTCCTTGTCCTTCTTCGCTCCGCCCGAGAAGATCACGATCCTTCGGCCGTCGAACGTCGACTGAACGACGTGCCGAACGCGCTCGGCCAACGTGCCGATCGGAATCGCGTGCTTTTCGTAGGCCTTCTTCGCCTCCGCCTGCTCCAGCTGGTCGGACGGCAGCTTCACCTTGACGATGTGCGCGCCGAGCTGGGCGGCGATCTGCGCGGCGTACGCGACGACATCCACGGCGGTCTCGCCCGACTTGCTGAGATCGGAGCCCCGCGGATAGGACCAGACCACGACGGCAAGCCCCACGCTCTTCGCGTCCTCGGCCAGGTCGCGTAGCTGCTCGTACATCACGCCCGCGTGGCTGGAGCCGGGGTAGATCGTGAATCCGATCGCGGCGCAGCCCAGGCGCAAGGCGTCGTCCACGCTGCCGGTGACCGCCGACAGGGGATCCTTCTCGTCGTGCAGGACGTCGTGGTTGTTGAGTTTCAGGATCAGCGGGACCTCGCCGGCGAAGTCCGCGGCGGCGGCCTCCAGGAAGCCGAGCGGGGCCGCGTAGGCGTTGCAGCCGGCGTCGAGCGCCAGCTCGAAGTGATAGCGCGGATCGTACCCGGCGGGGTTCGGCGCGAACGAACGGGCGGGACCGTGTTCGAATCCCTGGTCGACCGGCAGGATGACCATCCGGCCGGAGCCGGCGGTGGTCCCGTGCATCAGCATGCGGGCGAGATTGGCCTTCACGCCGGGATTGTCGGCGGAGTAGTAGGCGAGAATCTCGCGCACGCGGGGGGTCAGGCGCATGGCAGCTCCAATCGTCATAACGTGGGACGGCATTTGCGGTTCCGAACGTCGCGAGTATACCGTTCGGGCCCCGGCGCCGCAAGCGCGCCAAGGCGCCGTGCAGCGGGTCGCGCGGTTTCGCTAGCGCAGCGAGAGGGATGCGTGCCGCGCCGCGCCCCATAGCGCGGTTCGGTCGTCGAGGATCACCCAGACCGGAATCGAGGCCAGCAGGGCCTCGTGGGGCGCCTTGTCGCGGAAGGCACGCTCGAACGTTGGGCCCTTGAGCGCTTCCAGAATCTGCGGCGCGATGCCTCCGCCTACGTAGACGCCGGCGGTGGCCATGCCGCGGAGCGCCAGGTTCCCGGCCTCGGCGCCGTAGATGCCCACGAAGATGTCGAGCGACTCACGGCACGAGGCGCAGGAGCCGGCCAGCCCCAGCCGCGAGATGACGCCGGGCAGGTTGTCCTCGCTGCCGGCCTCTCCATGATGCGCCGCCCACGACGATTCGGTGCCGTCGCGGGCGTGGATCACCTCCGCGATGTTGCGGAGCCCCGGGCCCGAGAGGACGCGCTCGACGCTGACCCGTCCGTGGCGGGTGCGCATGGCGGTCCAGACATCGAGCTCGGCATCGGTGCGCGGCGCGAAGTCGGCGTGCCCACCCTCGGAGGCGACCGGCACCAACTCGGTGCCCACGCGCGCGAGCGTCGTCTCGCCGAGGCCGGTTCCCGCCGCGATCACGGCCGCGTTTCCCTCGGGATCGGAGCGGCCGGGCAGAAGCGGCGCGCGCGCCTCGTCGCCTAGCGTGGCGATCCCGTAGGCGGTGGCGACCAGATCGTTCACCAATCCGACGTGGGGCAGGCCGAAGTGACGCGCCAGCGCGCCGGCGTCGACCGTCCACGGGACGTTCGTGCCTTCGCCGCGCCCGTCGGCGATCGCCCCGGCGAACCCGATCGTGACGGCGGCGGGCGACGCGGTCGCGGCATGGGCGGCGAGGAAGGCGTCGAGCATGGCCTGTAGCGACGCGAAATCGGCCGAGCGGTTCGTCGTGACGGCCAGCGGGGCGCCGAGCCGCCCGGGGCTCGATGCGGGCAGGAGCAGCAGGCCCGTCTTCGTGCCTCCGACGTCCGCCGCCAGGATGAATCGTTCCGTCACGACGTTTCCGGAGCGGCGGCCAGGCGCGCCGCGAGTCGCGCGGCGTGCTCCAGGCTCTCGTTCGGTTCGTGGCGGTGAATCTCCCCGACCAGGCAGGCCGCGAACTCGCGGTACCGGAAGGCACGCTCCAACGTCCGCGCACGGGGCGCCAGGAACTCCATGGTCGCCGTCGCGTCGCGCCCGCCGTGCGCGATGCGGACGTCCAGAGGCTGCGGCCCATCGGACCGCGCATGAACGGCCAGAACGACCGGTTCC
Organism: Candidatus Eiseniibacteriota bacterium; assembly: GCA_003235575.1. GTDB lineage: Bacteria > Eisenbacteria > RBG-16-71-46 > SZUA-252 > SZUA-252 > SZUA-252. The sequence continues at coordinate 28,627 of QJVW01000149.1, forward strand.
GCGACGTCAGGTTCGCGCTCGATCCGAACGGTCACCGAGCGGCGGGGGCCGTCGAAGCGGAAGCGCGAGCCCCGGTGTTCGCGGTACGTCCACGCGAGTCGCGTGGCCAGCCAACTCGCCAGGAGCCACGCGCCCGCCGGGGGAGCCGAGCCTCCGTGGTGGATCGTGACCTCCTCCAATTCTCCCCGCGCCGCCGCCGCGTCCGGCTGGTCGAAGACCTCGGCCAGGAGCTCACGCCAGGGCATGAGACGCGCCCACGCGATGTCGCGCACGCGGCCGCTCCCCTCCGAGGCGAGTCGGGACCAGAGACGCACCATGTCCGCGACGTCCGTCCGGGTCGCACTGTCCTCGACCGTCATATCGGCCATCGCTTCCAGCGCGGCGTCCGCGGCGGGGGAGAGCCCGGCGTCGAGGCGGATCAGGACGACGGGTAGGTCGCCGACGATCAGCGACGCCACGGCGCTCGGCACCAGCGTGTCGGCGCCGGACGCGGCCGTGAGAATGATCTGCTCGCTGCAGATCAACCCGCCTCCGCCCGGCCGGAGATGACAGAGGGCCGTGGCGCGGGCCTGGAGCGGCGCATCCCCCGCAGCTCTGTCCGCGCGTTGCAGTCGAAAGAGGCGGGAGGGGTGCCGGCGCGTGAACTCCACCAGAACCGGATCGAGCGGCGCGTGGTGCTCGGGATCGAGCGGCAGGATGACGTTGGCGAGCGCCGCGCGGTAGAGCGCGCCTCCGTCGGGCCGGGCGGCTTTCCACATGGCGCGCAATTCGCGTTCCAGGGCGGCGGCGTCGAACGGCCGCTCGCCGTCCGGTCCGAAGAGAAGCACCGGCTCCCGGTCGGCGGTCGCGCCCTCCACGGTCTTCGGGGTCACAGCCGGTACCACCGTCGTCCATCACGGGTCAAAAGCCGCTCGGCCTCGGTGGGCCCCCAGCTTCCGGCCGGGTATTTCGACAGGCCGGGCACGCCGTCCTGCCAGGCGGCGGCGATCGCGTCGACCTGCTCCCACGCCAACTCCACCTCGTCCCGCCGCGCGAACAGGGTGGAGTCGCCGAGGTTGCAATCGAGCAGCAGGCGCTGGTACGCCTCCGGCGGATCGGCCCCGAACGACGTGAGGTAATTGAAGTCCATGCGAACGGGATCGATGTGGAGCGATGGGCCGGGAGCCTTCGATCCGAAGGAGAGGGAGATTCCCTCATCGGGCTGGATCCGGAGCCGAAGCACGTTCGCCTCCAGCGACTCGCAACCCGCCGACCGGAAGAGCGCGTACGGCGGATGCCGGAAGACGATCACGATCTCCGTGGCGCGCTTGGCCAGCCGCTTGCCCGAGCGGACGTAGAACGGAACGCCCGCCCAGCGCCAGTTGTCGATTTCGAACTTCGCGGCGAGATAGCTCTCGGTCTGGGAACCGGAGCCCACGCCCGGCTCCTCGCAATACCCGGGAACCGAAACGCCGGCGACCGCGCCCGGGCCGTACTGGCCGCGGACCGTGCGGGCGATGACCTCGTCCCGCGAAAGGGGGGCGAGGGCCCGCAGGACCTTCGCCTTTTCGTCGCGCACGGCGTCGGCCTCGAAACGGGACGGCGGCTCCATCGCGGTGAGCGTGAGAAGTTGGAGCATGTGATTCTGCAGCATGTCCCGCAGGACGCCGGCGCGCTCGAAGTAGTTCGCGCGTCCCTCGATGCCGACCGACTCCGCCACCGAGATCTGCACGTGATCGACGTAGCGATTGTTCCACAGCGGCTCGAAGATTCCGTTGCCGAGCCGCAGCACCAAGATGTTCTGGACGGTCTCCTTCCCGAGGTAGTGATCGATGCGATAGACCTGGCGCTCGTCGAAGGAGGCATGCACCTGCGCGTTCAGGTTCCGCGCCGAAGCGAGATCGTGTCCGAACGGCTTCTCGATGATGACCCGCGTCCAGGGTCCCTCGGGTCCCGCGTCGTGGACGAGGCCCGCGGTCCGCAGTCCCTCGAGGATCGTGGGGTAGGCGTCGGGCGGCGTCGCAAAGTAGAAGATCCGGTTGCCGGGCGTGCCGCGCTCGCGCTCCAGCGCGGTGAGCGAACGGCCGAGGGTCGCATAGTCCGCGGCGTTCTCGAACGTCCCCGACCGGTAGAAGAGCGAGGCGGCGAAGCGATTCCACTCGTGCGGATCGAGATCGGCGGAATCGGGCCTCGCGGCGCGGCGAAACGCCTCGTCGTCCCACGGCCGCCGCGCGAATCCGATGACGGCGCTCTTCGGGTGGAGCGACTTTTCGCGCGCCAGCGCGTAGAGCGCGGGGATCAGCTTCCGGTGGGTGAGGTCGCCGCTCGCGCCGAAGACCACGATCGTGCATGGATCGGCGGCGCGCAGCGTGATGCTGCCTTCACGGAGGGGGTTCTCCACGCCCGTCGCGCCACGAGCGGGCGTGGCCGCGGCGTCGGGCGTCACGCCTTCTTCACCGCGTGGCCGCCGAACTTGTTCCGAAGCGCGGCGAGAAGCCGTCCCTGGAACGAGGACTCCTGGCGGGAGCGGAACCGCGCCTGAAGCGCCAGCGCCAGGACCGGAGCAGGCACCGCGCGCTCCACGGATTCGATGACGGTCCAGCGGCCCTCGCCGGAATCGTCCACATAATCGGCCACGCGCTCCAGGTCGGGGTCCTCCTTCAGCGCTTCGGTGGCGAGATCCAGCAGCCAGGAACGGACGACGCTTCCGTGCTGCCACAAGGCGGCGACGCGTCCGAGGTCCAAATCGTAGGGCGAGGCTTCGAGGATCTCGAAGCCCTCGGCATAGGCCTGCATCATGCCGTACTCGATGCCGTTGTGGATCATCTTCACCAGGTGTCCGGCGCCGTTCGCGCCGACCCGCGCGTAGCCGTCGGGGGGCGCGAGCGACGTGAAGATCGGCTCCAGGCGCTTGCAGACCGATTCACTCCCGCCGACCATCAGGCAGTAGCCGTTGGCCAGCCCCCAGATGCCCCCGGAGGTCCCCGCATCGACGTAGTCGATCTTCCGCTCGGCGAGAAAGGCGGCGCGGCGCACGGAATCCTTGTAGTAGGAATTTCCACCGTCGATCACCGTGTCGCCGGCCCGGAGCAGGGAAGCGAGCGCCTGGACCGTTTGCTCCGTGGGCTCTCCCGACGGGACCATCACCCACACGGTCCGAGGGGTCGCCTCCAGACGGCCAACCAGGTCCTCGAGGCTGGTCGCGGCCACGGCGCCCTCCTTGGCGACCTCCGCGACGCCGGCGGGCGAACGCGCCCAGCCCACGACGCGGTGACCGTCCCGAAGGAGGCGGAGGGCCATGTTCTTTCCCATGCGGCCGAGTCCGACAATCCCCAATTCCATGCAGCCTCCGAGCGGCCTAGCGCCGCGGCGCGAGTGCGGCGGACCGCTCGCGGATCGTGTCCATCATGTCGTGGAACGACCGCGCGAAGGAAGCGACGCCGTCGTCGAGGAGTTTGGCGCAATGCTGCTCGAGCGAGATTCCCGCCTCCGCGATCGCCGTGCGCGTGGCGCGCGCGGTCTCGATGCGGGGATCGAGCCGGTTGCCCTCGACCTTCCCATGGTCGAGCCAGGCATCGATCGTTTCCCGGGGAGCCGTGTTGATGCTGTCGGGTCCCGCCAACTCCTCGACGTACTTCACGTCGGAGTAGGTGGGGTCCTTGGTGCCGGTGCTCGCCCAGAGGAGCCACTGCGGGCGGGCGCCCTTCTCGGCCATGGCGCCGAACGACGGTCCGAAGAACTGATCACGGTACTCCTCCCAGACGTCGAACGCGTTGGCCACCGCGGCCGATCCGCGCAGCGATGCCAGCGCCGCCCGCTCGGCGGGCGCGGCCTCGGCCACGCGGGCGTCGATTTCCTTGTCCACCGCCGTGTCGAGGCGACTGACGAACACGCTGGCCACGGAATGGAGGCCGTCGAGGGACGCTCCGGACGCCAGACGCTTCTCGATGCCGCGGCGAAACGCCTGAGCGATCGTCGCGTACTGGGCCCGCGAGAAGATCAGCGTCACGTTCACGCTCACGCCCGCCGCGATCAGCGCCTCGACGGCGGTGATGCCCGCCGGGGTGCCGGGCACCTTGACGAGCAGGTTCTTGCGCGCGACCGTCTTCCATAGGCGCATCGCCTCCGCGATGGTGGCCTCCGTGTCATGGGCCAGGTCGGGCGGCACTTCGAGACTCACGAAGCCGTCCCGTCCGGTGCCCTGCCGATACGCGGGGGCGAGGACGTCCGCGGTGCGCGTGATGTCGTGGATGGCCAGCGTGTCGTAGATCTCTTCGGGAGACTTTCCTTCCGTGGCGAGCCTTGCGATGGCGGCGGGATAGCCGTACTGGTCGCCGCCGATCGCGCTTCGAAAGATCGTGGGATTCGATGTGACGCCGTAGATCGTGCCGTCGGCGACGAGCCGGGCCAGCTCCCCGGAGGTGATCAAGCCATCGCTGATCGTGTCTAGCCAGAGGCTCTGGCCCATCTCGTGAAGGGCGACCGCGGAAGAGGACTTCATGGTTGGGCTCCTAGGTGTTGGTTCGGTTGGGCGTGGCAAGCACCACGCGACGTCCCTCGGGATCCACGGTGGAAATGACGCGGTGCCCCCACGGCATGTCGGCGGGCGGGCCCTCGAAGTGAACCCCCTTCAGGGAGAGTTCCGCGTAGGCGCGGTCCACGTCCTCCACCAAGACGTACAGCGTCGGCTCCTTGACGGGGTTCGGCATGCCGATCCCCGGCATGGGTGGCATGAAGCCGAGGCTCGAGGAGGTTCCGGTCCGGATCCACAAGTAATTGAAATCGGGGTCATGCTCCGACTCCATGAATCCCAGCGTTTCGACGTAGAAGCGCTTCACGGCGTCCACGTCATGCGTCGTGTAGTCGATGTGCTGCGTGACGAACCCGATGGCATTCGCCGGCGGGGGTGGAGGCGTTGGGGCCGCCGCGCGCGGGGCGGCTGGGCGCGCCGATCGCTTCACGGCCTTCTTCTTCGGCGCCCGTCGCATCGCGGGTGCCTTCTTGGAGGGCTTGGTTCGGCCTTTGGCGACGGTTCCCCGCTTCTTCTTCGCAGCCGTCGTCGTTCTCTTCGCGGGGCGGCGGACCTTCTTTCGCGCGGGCATTCCGACCTCCTTCATTGGAGCGATTCCCGTCGGGGGAAGGGTGCGTGGCCGGCTCGGGGCGGACCCCGAGCGCGCACCTCTAGTCGATGATGCCGCATGGGGAACGGGCGGCGCAAGCATCGCGCCCGACGGCGGCAGCCCCCGCGACGGCGCACGGTTGACCTAAGGCCCCGAAGCGATTAGCGTATCGGCGTGCATCGACCCCGACATCTCCGCCTCATCCCACTCACGCTATTGCTCGTGCTCCTCGCCGCGCTTGCGGGATGCGCCTCCGCGCGGCGCGCCGCTCAGAAACCGCTGGCGCTCGACGATGGTCAAGAGCGGGTGCTCGGCGCCCGGCTGGCCACGGCGTTCGAGGACTCCGTGCGGATCTACGTCGACAAGCGGGTTCAGGAGTACATCAACCAGCTTGGGGAAAAGCTTGCAAGACTTTCAGATAGGCCCTCGATTCCCTACACGTTCCGCATTCTCAAGGAGGATGCTCCCCGGGGTGTCGTGCTGCCGGGAGGGTATATTTACGCCTCCGTCGGCCTCCTGAGGCAGTTGAGGTCCCAATGCGAGGTCGCCGCCGTATTGGCTCATATGATGGCGCACTCCGCGCTGCGGCATCCCGTCGAGGCCGTCGAACGAGCCGACGGAATCGGTCCAGACGGAATCCGGGAGATCCTCGACAGGTCCGACCGCGCCGCCTCGGTTCGCCGTGCCGCCGCCGCGCTGCGAACCATGAAGGGCTATCGACGCGAATGGGAATCGGACGCCGACAAACTGACCCTGCTCTACCTCTCACGGATCGGCATCAGCTCCGAGGGATACCCGCTTTCGGTCGAGGCGTTCCTTCCGCCGGCGGCGTCCGGCGCCGTGCCGTACTGGGAGAGCGGGGATGGCAAGGAAATCCCGCTCGACAAGCGGCTGAGCCAGGTGCGCGCGGAGTACAGCTCGATGGGGCTCGATGCGGGCCTGCCCTGCGAACAGGTTCGCTGGGAACCGATCCGCGCCCGTCTCGGCCAAGCGCCCTGAGCCGCACCGCGGCCGCGCTCCCGGTCGCGGCCATTCTTCTACTCCTCCCAAGCCTGCTCGCCGTTCCCGTCGCGCGCGCCGGCGCCTGGCTGCGCGCCCCGGGCGAGGTGTACGCGAAGGCATCGCTGTTCGGGGTCCGCGGCGACCAGGAGTTCGACGACGGGGGCGACCTGCGCCCCCTCTTCGATCCGGCGTTCTACGAGCGCGGGCGATACCTCGAGTTCGGAGGTTCCTTCTATGGCGAGGTCGGCCTCGGCCGGGACGTGACGTTGGTCGGCGACATGCCGATCAAATTCGCGGAAACCGAGGCGATCGGCCGTGGAAACGTCGGCGACGTTGCGGGCCGCGGGTTCGGGATCCCGGAAGTACGCGTCGGCGCGCGACTGCCGCTTGTCCGGAGGCGCCTCGCGGTCGCGATGGAGCCGTCGGTGACGATTCCGCTAGTCGGGGTCGGCGTGTCGGACCCGGACGCGCCGCGACTTGGTTCCGGCACCGCGGCATTCGCCGCCGCGATCGCCGTGGGAACGGCGGTCCCCGCGTTGAAGGGGTACGTGCAAGCGGGGGGCGGGTATCGAACGCGCAGCGGGAAGCCCCCCGACGACTGGTTCTGGGACGCCGAGGCGGGGACCGCGCCCTGGGGCGGGCTGCGGCTTCGCGTGCGCTACGACGGGGTCGACGCGGCGGACGTATCGGGCCCGTCCTCCACGATCGCCCTCTCGACCCAGATGGGGGGGCAGGACGCGCACCGCATCGCGCCGACGCTGGCCATCGCGTTCGGCGCGGGACATGAAGTCTCGGTCAGCTGGCGTCGAACGTTCGCGGGGAGAAACTCCCTCGGCGGCCGGGAGTGGGAACTCGCCTACGCCTGGCTGGGTCTCCTCAAACCCTAGCCGCCATGGCTCGCTCGACGGCGTGATTGAGCGAGCCCAGCGCCGCGGCCACGTCGGTGCCGAGGTGCAACCGGACCGCCGCCTTTCCGTGCGCCGCCAGTGATTCCAGATCGCCCAGCGCCTGCGCCCGTTCGAGCTGCCCGAAGGAGAAGTGGCTATCGGGGATCGGCGCGTCGCTCCCGGCGGGGGCGTCGGCGGTCAGCACGAGGAACAGCCCCGTCGGGGGCCCGCCCTTGTGCAGCTGCCCGATCGAATGCAGGTAGCGCGGCCCGTATCCCTGCAGCACGGCGAGGTGCGTCGCGTTCCGGATCGCGCGACGGAGCAGGGCGAACGCCGATTCCGCCTCGGCGGAACGCTCCACGTACGCGAGCACGGCGACGTAGTCGTCGGATCGCGCCAGGCCGAGAAACCGCTGGAGCACCGATTCGAGGCTGGGGTGCGCCGGCAGCCCCTTCGTCATCCGGGCCCACAGGGGGGCGGCGGCGGCGATGCCGATCGCTCCGTCCGTCGCGAGATACGGCGCCTCGGGCAGGCGTCCCTCATCCCGCAGCGTTCCGAGCAGCCGGTTCGTCGCATCCTTGCTCTCCTGGACGTTCGGCTCGTCGAAGGGGTCGATGGCGAGGAGGGCCGCCGCAAATGCCGTGGCCGCCTCCCACCGATAGAACTCACCGCCCAGGGCTTCGGCGTCGGGAAGCTCGATCTGCAGGCAGGGGGCTCCCGCGCCGACGAGGTCGGCCCGAAGTCGGACGAGTTCGGTGTCGGGCGATCCCGCCAAGGCGAGGAAGACGAACGCGCGGTCCTTGCCATAGCGATGCGCCGGGCCGATCGGCTCTCCCTCGACGGGAACGATGCCGCGTCCCTCCTTGCCGGTGCTTTCCGCGACGAGCTGCTCGACCCAGTAACCGAAGGGGCGAAGCGCGCCCGGGAGGAGGAGCGTCATCTTGTCGCGCCCCGCCTTCGCGGCGGCCGCCAGGAACGCGCCCAGGCGAAGCGCGGGATTCATGTCGGCGGCGTCCCGTAGCGTCTCCTCGCGAGCGGCGCCGGCACGCGCGGCCAGGTCGTCGAGGTCGAGCCCGAGCAGCGCGGCGGGCACCATGCCGAAGTAGGAGAGGGCGGAGTAGCGTCCGCCGATGTCGGGCGGATTCAGGAATACGTTCCGGAACCCTTCCGCCTTCGCCAGCTTGTCGAGCGCCGATCCCTTGTCGGTGATCGCCGCGAAGCGCTTGCCCGGCTCCGGCAAGCCCGCCGATTCGACCGCCGCGCGGAAGTACCTGTACTGCGAGCGGGTCTCCACCGTCGAGCCCGACTTGCTCGCCACGAGAAAGAACGTCTTGTCGAGCCGGCCGCGCTTCTCGATGCCGCGTATCGCCCCGGGATTGGTGGCGTCGAGGACCTCCAGGGTCGGTGCGCCGGGTCCCGGCCGCAGCGTCCGCTGGAGCACTTCGGGGGCCAGGCTGGATCCACCCATTCCAAGAAGCACGATCCGCGTGAATCCGGCCCCGCGGATTTCCTTCGCGAACGCACGGAGTTCCTCCCGGCGGGCAGCCAGCCACGCCGGCGCGTCCAGCCAGCCGAGCCGATTCAGAATCACGGCGGCGTGCGCCTCGTCCGACTTCCAAAGCGAGGGGTCGCGATCGAACAGCCGCTTCGTCGCGCGCAGCGCCGTCAGTTGCCGAAGGGCGTCGTCGTAGGAGGCGGCCAGCGATCCCGGTTGTTCGACCTGTGTGCGTGTCGCGGCGGGCATGTCAGGGCTCCTTCAGAGAGGCGTAGGGGAAGACCGCGACGCCGCGGGTCAGTTCCCGTGGCGCGCGTGGTCCCGTTCGTAGTCCGTGATCTGGCCGACACGGCGCGCGTGGCGGCCCCCTTCGAATGTCGCGTTCAGCCAGGCGGCGACGGTCTCCTTCTCGAGGTCGGGCGGCAGGTACTTCGCGCCGAGGACCAGGATGTTCGCGTCGTTGTGCCGGCGCGCCAGCGAGGCGTGCTCCGGATTCACCGCGATGGCGGCCCGGATTCCCTCCACCTTGTTGGCCGCGATCGCGATCCCGTTGCCCGAGTCGCAGACGAGCACGCCGGCGTCGGCGCCCCCGTCCCGGACGGTCTCCGCGACGCGGAACGCGTACGCGGGATAGTCGGTGGAATCGGCGGAGCCGGTGCCGAGGTCAAGAACCTCGTGGCCCTGCGCCTCGAGGTAACCGCGAACTCGTTCCTTCAGGGCGTAGCCGGCATGGTCCGCGCCGACGGCGATCTTCATCGGGTCCTCCATGACGTGTAGGGGGAGCACAGCGTCACGCTCCCAGCCAGGCTAGGGCAGCCCGAGAGACGGCGCAATCGCGGAGTTCGCGTCCTCCTGCTCCCCCGGTTGACAGGATTCCGGAAACGGTCGAAGATGCCCCCATGGCACCGACGGAGCCCCCGAAGAGCGTGGCGACCGCCGCGCTTCGCGCGGAACTGGGCAAGTTCCTATCCACGATTCACGCGATGGGGGAGCGGCTCGAGAAATTGCACGAGCAGGCCACGCTGGAGCAGTTGAGCTGGGCCCGCGACGTCGTCGACTTCGTGAAGCGGCAAATCGTGCCGCACCTGTCGGCCGAAGAGTACTCGCTCTATCCAGCCGCGGATTGGGCCGCCGGGGAGGGATCGAAGCTCACGGAAACGGCCCGTCACGAACACCAGATCGTGGCTCGCCGTCTGGATGCGTTGGAGAAAGCGATCTCGAAGGGCGTCGCTTCGGGCGCCCTGATGCATCACAGCTACGCGCTGCTCGGGATCATCGCGGCGCACATCCGGACGACCGACGAGGCCGTCCTTCCGTATCTGGACCAGGCGTTCGACGCGGAGCGGTTCGAGCGGGAAGTCATGACACCGCTCCGCGCCGACCGCGCCGCCAAGCGCTGAGCGCCCGGCGGCGCGGCCGCCCTTCCTGCTAGTTCGCCTTCGGCTTCAACCCCTCGCGCACCCACGATTCGTACGCGTCGTAGTTGAAATCCCGTCCCAGGAACGTCCGAACCACGTCCGCCGCCGGGCGGGATCCCGCGGGCGCCAGGACGGTCTTGCGGTACTTGGTGGGAATGGTCGGGTCGAGCATGTGTTCGTGGTCGAACTTGCTGAACAGATCCTTCGCGATCACCAGCGACCACTGGTACGTGTAATAGACCGCCGAGTACCCGTCCAGGTGCCCGAACGAGGCCTGCATGTGCGTGTCCTTCATCCCGGGGAAGGGGACCAGCTCGCGCTCGTACTTGGCCACGACCGCGTCGGTGTTCACGTCCTTGGGATCCTTGTTGTAGATGTTCAGCGAAAGGTTGGCGAAGTAGAGCTGGTAGGCGACGTCGATCGCGCGACCGAACGTGTCGGCGCGGCGCATGTTTTCCACCATCTCCACCGGAATCGGCTCGCCCGTTTCGTAGTGCTTGGCAAACGTCTGGAGCACCGTGGGATCCCAGGTCCACTCCTCCAGCATCTGGGAGGGCGCCTCCACGAAATCGCGCTCCACGGACGTGCCCGAGACCGGCGCCCAGCGGACGTCCCCGCCGAAGATCGTGTGGAGCAGGTGCCCGAACTCGTGGAAGAAGGTCTGCACGTCGCGGTGCTCCATCAGGCCGGGATCGCCCTCCTTGCCGCCCGGGAAATTGCAGACCAACGCGGCCTCCGGAATCTGCTTTCCGCGGATGCCCTTGTGGATGCCGAATTGGGCGGCGTGCTGGTACTTCCCGTCGCGGGGATGGAGATCCAGGAAGAAACGCCCCAGGAGTTTCTTCCCCTCGTACACCTCGTACGCCTCGACGCTGGGATGCCACACCTCGGCGTCCTCGATCTTCTTGAACTGGACGTCGAAGATCGTGGACATCACGTCCATGACGCCCTTCTTGACCTCGGCGAAGGGGAAGTAGGGCCGGGCCGCCTGGGCGTCGAAATCGTAGTCGCGCTTCCGGATCAATTGTCCGTAGTAGCTGGCCTCGTGCTGCTCGACGGCCTTCGCGTCCGGAACGTCCTCGCGCTTCCGCTGCAGGTAGATCTGATACTCGTCCCGCGCGGGCGCCACCACCAGCTTGGACACGCGGTCGAGGAACGCGGCCGCGTTCTCCGCGGTGCCGATCATCTTGTCCTCGGTGATGTACGCGGCCCAGCTCGGATAGCCCAGCAACGTGGCCAACTCGTGGCGGACGAGGATGAGCGAGTCGAGCACGCCGATGTTCACCGGGTAGGCGCGGTTCTGCCGCTCGAACCGGAGCCGCTTGCGGACATCGCCGTTCTCGGCGTAGCGGAGGACCGGGACGTAGTCGGGATTTTCGACCGTGATCTTGATCTTCCCGTCGTCGCCGGCGGGGTGGCTCTTGATGAAGTCCTCCGGCAGCCCCTTCAAATCGTCGGGGGAATCGACGGTGATGAAGCGCCGGTCCTGGCGAATGTTTCGTCCGAACTGCTGGGAGAGGAGCGTGAGATGCTCGTTCAGTTCGGAAACCTTCTTCCGCGTCGCCTCATCGCGATCGACGCCGGAGCGGCGAAAGTCCCGTAGGGTCTTCTCGCGGAAGTAGCTGGTTTCGGCGTCCAGCCCCTTCGGATCCACCGCGGCGATCGCATCGTACACGTCGCGGTTCAGGCTCAAATCCGTAAGGAACTTGTCGATTTCCTGCGTGATCTTCTCCGCGGTCGCGCGGTATGCCGAGTCCGGATGGACCGACTCCATCAAACCCGCCGGGTAGGCGACGTTGAGCGCATGCATCATCAGCTCGTTGTAGGTGTCGAGCGTGTTGGCCACGGTGCGCTTGCCCTTGACCGAGACCAGGCGATCGAGCGCCTCCTGCGCGGCCTTCATGTCGGCGTCGCACATGGCGCGGAAGGCGGCTTGATCCGGGCTTCCGGTGTAGAAGCGCGGAAGCGCCTGCATCGTACCGGCGGCCTCCACGGGGCCGGCGAGCGTCAGGGACGCGACGGCGATCAGCCCCAGCAGCGGTGCCGGGAAACGGGTGAGTACGGCCATCCATCGGTTCGGGTGCACGGGTCCTCCTAGGATCGTGGGAATGGGGCGAAGGGGCCCGGGGGCCACGACGCGTTGGTTCAAAGGTACTGGCTCCGATACACGGCTGCCTGGCGCTCCGGATGAAAGGACGCCGCGAACGCGGGCAGGACGGCGTCGACTTCGGTGATGCCCGCGTGCCGCAACTCGCTCTTCATGTGGTCGCGCACGTGGGTCAGCATTTCGATGGTGGGGGCGAGCGCCGCGCCCTCGAGCACGGCCCGCGTATCGGGACGGATCTCGAGACGTTCGATCTCGCGCGTCCACCACTTCAGGGGCGGCGCCCACCGCCGCCGCAGCGCGAACCAGAGATTGATCGCCGCCAGCGCGCCTCGCTGAAGGTTGATCTGTCGCTCCGCTTCGCGTCCCGCCACGTCGCTCTTCGTCGCATAGGAAATGGCGACCAGGATCTGGAAGTACTTCTGGAAGACGCGATCGCGCCACCCCTCCTCGGGGAATGCGGCGATGCGACGCCTCCAGTCCTCCAGATCGCCGCGCCGGTCGAAGAGGACGATCGCGTCGAGGTACGCCCAGTGGTCGATGTCGAGCGGCGAGGCAAGGTGGACCGCCAGGTGTTCCTCCGACATCAGCGAAAAATCTCCGACCACTCTTCGGGGCACCTCGTCCGGCGCGTGGAGGTAGATCAGCGTCTCCTCGGGAGCCAGCGTGCGGTAGGCGGCGGGCTCCAGGAAGACCAGCGCGTCGTAGTCGCCGTTCGGAAGGGCCCACCCCGTGGCGCGGCTTCCGCAAAGGAGCACGCCCATCGTCTCGGGCCGCGCGACCTGCTCCTCCAGCCACGTGCGGGCCAGCGGCTCGTGAACCTCGGCGATGCTTCGAACGATTGACGTCATGGCTCGCCCGGCGCCCCCGTCACTGACCTGTCTCTCCAGCCTCGACCGCCGAGAGGCCGCGGCGCTCGCGCCACCGGTCGGAATTCGCGAGGAACTGCGCCTCGGTAGAGTCGGAGGCGAAGTAGTACTCCCGCTTTCGGTACGTCGTGTGGCGCGATGAGCGGTCGACGTGAAAGCGCACGTTCGTGATCGGATCGCTGAGGTACGTGACGTACTTCATCGGATCCCGGTCGAATAGCTTCATGGCTTGCGCGGAGGAGAAGTAGAAGAGGTCGTGGCCGATCCTCCGGCGGAGTGACGTATCGATCCGCGCCTTCCGGTCCGGGAACACGGGGCATGGCACCTCGATGCCCAGGTTCCTCAGGTACGGCTCCGGGTCTTGCACGAAGACCCCCGGGCAGCTCCTTCAACAGAACCCGATCGGCCGCCCGTTCACGTAGACGGGGGCGTAGGTCGTGCTCAACTTCCCCTGGCGGACCGCGCAGCGGTCATTCAGCGAGACCAGGGAATCCGCGTACCGGATTCGGGGGTGTGCGGGATCCTCCGTCGGCACGTAGTCCGGATCCCCGGCGACGCCCCTGCCGGGGCCGGCCAGCACGGCCAGGCCCAGGGGGAGCAGTAGGGCGGCCGCCAAGGACCGGCCCCGTCGGATGGTTCTACTCACGGTTTTCCTCCCTCCACGACGATCGGCTCTCCTTGCTCTTCCAGGTGAAGATTACCTGATAAGTCCATGTAATGTCCTGATTTCGAGACTTTGGTCTCCAGGTAGAACCGGTTGTGCTCGTTCGGAGGAATCACGTGCGGCCTGCGCCCCGTGATTTGGACACCGAAACGGGCCAGATCGTTGATCTTCTTCGGGTTGTTCGTCAGCAGCCGGATCGACCGCACTTCCAGGCTATGGAGCATGTGAGCGGCGATCGAGTACTCCCGTTCGTCGTCCCGGAACCCGAGCGCGAGATTGGCCTCCACCGTGTCGAGCCCTTGGTCCTGCAGGCTGTACGCACGGATCTTGTTCAAGAGCCCGATGCCGCGCCCCTCCTGACGGAGGTAGAGGACCAGGCCTCGTTCCTCGGCGGAAATGGCGCGCAGGGCGGTCTCCAACTGGTCCCGGCAATCGCAGCGAAGGGAGCCGAGGGCGTCCCCGGTAAGACACTCCGAGTGAACGCGCGTCGCGACGTCCTCGGCGCCGAAGACTTCGCCGTGCATGATGGCCACGTGCTCCTTGGCATCGCGGTTGTTCCAGAAGGCGGCGATCTGGAAGCGGCCGAAGCGCGTCGGCAGCTCGGCGATCGCCACGATCTTCACGCAGATCTTCGAGTCGCCGATGCCCGGACATTCGTGATCGGCCTCGCGGCGAAGGATTTCCTCGATGCGGCCGGCGGAGAGTGATGTGCTCACGCGGAATCCTTTCGGGTGGACGCGGCCGGAAGGACCCCTTCCGTCTCGAGGCGATCCGCCAGCGATCGTCCTGAGAGAAAGGCTCCCTCCAGCCCCATGGCAGAGGAGAACCCGTCGCCGCAGAGGGCGAGCACGGCTCCGTTTTCAAGGCGGGTGGCGATCGGCGCCGACAACTCCGTCGCGGGCTCCACGCGGGCGTGGTGCCATGCGTGCTCCTGGCGCAGGGAGGGACGCTCCACCCAGTCGCCCAGGAACTCACCGGCCTCCCACAACAGCTCTCCGGCCCACTCCTCGACCGGGGCCGCCAGGTACTCGCGGGAGAACCGGGGCCTCCCCTGGACCACCAGCGTGAGCGGCCCGTCCGCCTCCCGTTTGGCGCTGTCGCGAATGATCGCGTGCACCATGGTGCTGGAGAGGGGGTAGCACACGTCCCACTCCAGCGCGCGCGGCGCGGCGTCGTAGCAGGCGATCACGGCGAGGCATGGAATCGTTCGGATTTGGCGCAGCAGGGGTAGCACGCCGGCCACGGCCCGTGACGCCGCGGCGAGCGGTTGCAGCAACTGGTCGGCCTTCGGGGCGGGCATCGTGAGGGCCACCACCGGGGCGCGAAGCGGAGCGGCGCCCTCGACGACTACCTCAATGGCCGCGGCATCGGGGAGCAGACGCAGCGCGGTCACATTCACGCCAAGCCGGACATTCCGGCCCCGCGCGAGGTGCTTCGGGAATCGCGTGAGTCCCTCCCGGAAGGCGAGAAGGCGGTCCGCGCCTTCGAAGGCCTCCGGCTGGCAAGGCAGGCCGCCGCCCGCGCGGATCGCCGGCCACCCATCGAGACGGGTACCGTCTTCGACAGCGTCGAGGGATGCCAAGAACGCGGGGTGCCTTCCGTGTAGAAACGGCACACCGTGGTCGACCGGCCTTCCCTGAACGCGCCGCGTGGCGCAGCGACCGCCGACACCGGGCGCACGCTCCAACACGAGCGGTTCGGTGCCCTTTTCGCGCAGCGCGACGGCGAGCGAGAGCCCGGCGACGCCCGCTCCCACGATCACGGCGTCCGTATGATCCATCCGGCTCATAAGACCTTTGATTGTAGCGTCTTCAGCGTGATCCCGATACCCTCCGTCGCGGGGCCGGAACCACCGGCGCCGGGCGATCCTGCAAAGTCCCGAGAAATCGGCTACATTAGGGGCTCATGAACGCATCCCCTAGAGCCCCGGAACTCAACCCAGACTTCGCTTGGTTGAACACCGATCGGCCCCTCACGTTCGCTCGCGAGCTGAGGGGGCACGTCGTTCTACTCGATTTCTGGACTTATTGTTGCATCAATTGCATGCATGTCCTCCCGGATCTCGCCTACCTGGAGGAGAAGTACGCGGCGGAGCCGTTCGTCGTCATCGGCGTCCATAGCGCCAAGTTCGCCAACGAGGGCGCCCGCCAGACGATTCGCGCCGCCATCAATCGCTACGAAATCCGCCATCCCGTGGTCGTGGACCAGGAGATGGCGCTCTGGGGCGAGTACACCGTCCGCTCCTGGCCGACCTTGGTCCTGGTTGGCGCCGACCGGCGCGTGATCGGCGCGGTAGCCGGGGAGGGCAATCGCGACGCGCTGGACCAGGCGGTGGCGAAGGCCTTGGCCGAGGCAAAGGCCGCGGGCATCGCCGCTCCCGGACCGCTTCGGTTCGAGCGCGAACAGTCCGTGCGGGCCGCCAGCGGCCTCGCCTTCCCGGGCAAGGTTCTGGCCGATCCCGAGAACGGCCGGCTCTTCATCGCCGACACCAATCACAATCGTATCGTCGTCGCCACGATTCCCGACGCGACGGGCCGTTCGAAACTGGTCCGGACGATCGGCGCGGGAAGCGTGGGCCACGCGGACGGTCCGGCGGACCGCGCGACATTTCACCATCCGCAGGGGCTGGCGCGGATGAACGAATCGCTGCTCGTCGCCGATACCGAAAACCACATGATTCGCGCCATCGACACGGAGACGTGGGACGTGACGACGGTGGCCGGGACCGGCGAGCAGTCGCATGACCGGGCCGGTGGGAAGCGAGGCACGGCGCAGGGTTTGAACTCGCCCTGGGATTTGGCGGTCGAGGGGAGCACGTGCTACATCGCCATGGCCGGCCCGCACCAGATTTGGCGGCTCGATCTCCCCGTGGGCCTTTGCCGCGCCTGGGTCGGAACGGGGCGCGAGAACATCGTGGACGGTCCGGTCGAATCGGCGGCCCTGGCGCAGCCCTCGGGGCTGGCGCTCGACGGCAATCATCTCTACGTGGCGGACAGCGAGGTCAGCGCGGTGCGCCGCGTCGATCTGGCGGCGGAGAAAATCGAGACGCTTATCGGACGAGGACTGTTCGACTTCGGCGACGTCGACGGGGAGGCGAAGCGCGCCCGGCTCCAGCACCCACTCGGCGTGGCCGTCGACGGCGGACGCGTGCTGGTCGCCGACACCTACAATCACAAGATCAAGGAACTCGATGCCGAGGCTCGCACGATCCGCACGCTGCTCGGCGATGGGAAACCGGGTTCGGATCGTGGCGGGGCCGCGGCGTTCTTCGAGCCGGGCGGGCTCCATGCCGCCGATGGCGTCCTCTATGTCGCCGATACGAACAACCATCGCGTCGTCCGCGTGATGCTGGACGGCTTGGCGTGGACGGAGGTCACCGTCGAAGGGCTGGAAGCGCCGGCGCCACGCGACACCGGCGCGACCGTCCCCGGGGCGATCGTCGCGGAGGCGGCGCTCCTTCGCGCGAACGCCGCGACGGCGTGGAAGGTGAGCGTCGCGCTCCCCGCGGGCGCCCACGTCAGCGAGGAGGCGCCGACCAGCGTCAGGGTCAGCCGCGCGGGCGAGGTCTTGCTCCAGCAGACGCAGCTGGGCGCGACGTGGCCGCTGGCCTTCGCGCTCCCCGCGCAGCCCCACGGCAGCGCCGATCTGCATGTTCAGGTTTCGTTCGCCTACTGCCATGAAGGGCAGGGCGTCTGCGTTCCCGCCAGTCCGTCGTGGACGATCCCCGTGCGGTTCGACGATCGGGGGCCCGAAGAGGCCACCCTGACCGCGGCCGTGGCCTAGCGCGGCCGGAGCGGAATGACCATGGAATCGATTCTATCCGCGCTCGGCACGGGCCTCCAGTTGGCCCTGATCCCGATCCTCGTCTTGGGGAACGCCTTCTTCGTCGCCGCCGAGTTCTCGCTCGTCACCGTGCGCCGGACGCGCCTCGAGGAGATGGCCGCGCAGAAGGTGCCGGGCATCGGATTCGCCGAGGAGGCGACGCGGCGCATCGACGACACGATCGCCGCGACCCAACTCGGCATCACGATGACCTCGCTCGCCCTCGGCTGGATCGGCGAGCCGGGCCTGGCGCGCGTGATCCAGCCGTGGCTGGAGTTCCTGCCCGAGTCGTGGGAGCCCTTCGCCGCGCACGGCGTGGCGACCGCGGTCGCGTTCGCGGGGATCACGTTCATGCACGTCGTCGTGGGAGAACTGGCCCCGAAGACGATCGCGCTCCGCATCCCCGACGTCGTCGCGCTTCGCGTGGCGGCGCCGCTCCTGGCGTTCGAACGCGTCTTTCGCCCGTTCATCGGCACGATGAACTCGGCGGGGAACCACCTGGTGAAGATCCTGGGATTCCGGCCGGCGTCCCACGCCTCGCACCTTCACTCGGTCCAGGAACTGCAACTCCTGGTCGAGGACGTGAGCGAGGCGGGGAAGATGTCCCCCGATCAGGCGGAGTTGCTGCAGAACGCGTTCCGCCTTCCGGAGAAGAAAGTCCGCGATGCCATGCTGCCGCTGGCCAGCGCGGTCATGCTGGAATACCGCATGAAGCCACAGCAGATCATCGACGCGATCCAGGACAGCGTGCATACGCGCTTTCCGGTCTACGACGGGGAGCGCACGCGCGTCGTGGGCATCGTCAACGCGAAGGACCTCTTCGCGATCTACGCGACCGGCGGGCTGGTCAATCTCGAGGACGCGATGTACGAGACGACGTGGGCCCCCGCCGAGCGCTCGACCGCGGACCAGCTGAAGGAGTTCCGCCGCGTCCGCCGCCAGATGGGCGTCGTGATCGACGACAGCGGCGAGGCGATCGGCATCATCACGCTGGAAGACATCATCGAGGAGCTGGTGGGGGAGATCGAGGACGAGCACGATCCCTCCCGCGCCACACCGGTCGCGACGGCCGGCGCGACGGGTGCTTCCGACGCGAACACCGCGTCCCGGTCGTCGTAAGGGCGGCCCCGCCCGCTAGAAGGCGACGCTGAGGCGAGCCAGGGCCAACCGGCCCAATCGGGGCGCCCCCAGAAACTCGCGATGGACGCTCCCGAGGGCGTTCTCGACGGTGACCGAGAGCGTCGTTCGCGGCGCGGTTCCCAGTCGCAGGCCGAATCCCAAGTCCACCACACTGTATGATTCCACGTCGCCGGCATAGACACCGGAGAGCACCGGGAACGCGTCGGTGCCGCGGTAGCGCGCCTCGGCTGTGATGCCGCCCAAAGGATCCCGATAGACGAGCGCCACGGAGCCCTTCAGGGCCGGCGCGTTGAGGGCGAGGGAGTCGCCGTCCACGTCGTGAAACAAGTCCTCGCTGACCCAAGACAGCATCCCGCCAAGCGTCACGCGATCGGTGAGGGCCACGGCGGCGGAGACGTCCGATCCCCACACGGCGACCGAACCGAAGTTCTGCACGGCTAGGATGAGGTCGGCGGGGTCCCGGGCTTCGATCGGGGTCACCGTGCCGACGGGGATCTTCGTCGCCTCGGCCGCCGCGGCGGCCGCATCCGCGGGGGATAGCCCCTGGGAAATCAGGTACGCGGCGAGCGAGCCGGGGTCGAGGAACGCGTTCGGCGTGATCGTGTGCAGGTGGCCGATGAAGTTCTCGATCCACGTGCGGTAGACGTCGAACGCGACCCGCAACCGACCAGCGATCAACCCGCGGTAGCCGACCTCCGCGGAATTGGTGATCGTGGGCTTCAATCCCGGCAGGTCGCGCACGTCGGCGACATCGCGAATGCTCTCGTCCGCCTCGATGGTGCGCAGCACCGTGCCCACGTCCGCGCTGCTCGGTGGGGGCACCGCGCTCAGGTCGAGCCCGCCGCTTTGCAGCAGCGCGACGACCGTGTCCCAGTAGAGGGTGGCGTCCAACGGCCGGTACGCCGCCGGGCCCCCGTCCGCCGCGGCGGTGAACGGCGATCGCATCAGCGGCGAGCCGTTCGCCCGGGGGAAATGGAAGCCGTCCCGCGGGACCCCGGCCACCCTCACCGCGAAGGGGAGCGGCAGGGAATCGACCGCGAGATCGGCGAAGAGGTCGTCCACGGAGGGCGTGCCGAAGGCCCGATTGTAGGTGACGCGTACGTTGTGCCCCGGGGCCGGTTCCAGCGTGATCGCGGCGCGGGGGGATAGCACCAATCCCGAGAGCCGATCGTGATCGTCGAGGCGTAGGGCGGCCACCGCGGTGGCGCCTCCGCCCAGCGACGCGGAGGCCTGCCCGTAGACGCCCACCTCCCTCACCCGGTCAGCCTCCTCGTTACGGCCCGTGATCGTTCCCTCCGTTCGCGGGTCGGTCCACTCGGCGTCGACCCCTCCCGTCAGGTGGAGTAGAGCCGTGACTGGTCGCGAATCGGGGAGCCGGTGCGAAGCAAGTAGGTGTCACCAGCATCGCTCGCGTTCACGAACGCCTGGCCGAAGAACCCACCCCGGCTTCCGCGCAGCTGCACGTAGGTGGATGCCCACTCGCGAACCTGAGCGGCGCCCAGCGCGGTCAGCTCGATGCTTCGCACGGCTCGGTGGTGACCGGCGGACAGTGTGGCGGTCATGCCGTCGTCGCCACGCCAGGTCGCCACGCTCACTGTCCGCTTCTCGCCGTCCCACAAGGAGCGTGTCCGGGTCGGCGCCGGCAGCCAGCGCGCCGGTTCGACGGCTCATCTCGATCGAGTCGCGCCCCGGCCATTCCCGGCCGCGAAAGTACTGTCCTGTCACTTTCGCCGCCCAATGTTCGCCCCATCGGTGCGCGGCCCGGAACGAGCCCTGAGCGACCTCCCGCTCGCCACCGACGATGCTTCCCGCGAATCGTGGGCCCTCGAACGGCGAGCGCGTGAGGACATGGACCACGCCACGGTCGCTGTTGGGTCCGAAAACGGCCGCCCCCGGGCCGCGAAGCACTTCGATTTGTTCGATGTCCTCGCTGGGAGTTGGCAGGAAGTGGAACAATGCGTAGCGCAGCGCCGGGAGGTTGGCGTACCGGTAGTCGACAAGCGGGAGCAGCGCCGCAGATTGTGCGCTGCCGAATCCCCGGGCCACAACGCTGGATTGCGTCAAACCCGTCGCGGCTACGTCGAGTCCCGCGATGTCGCGAAGATGCGCCACGGGCGTGACCGTGGGGCGTTGTTCGATCGTCTGGCGCGAAACGACGCTGACGGAGGCTGGCGCCCGGCCCATTCGCTCGGCACGCCGAGAAGGCGTCACGACGAGTGTGTCACCATGCACGGCGTCCGGCGTTAGGGCGATCGCGTACTGGACGGAGTCGTCGATACCGAGGCTGAACGGGCCGAGGCGCGATCGCTGGTAGCCGATACGCGCGGCAAGGAGGCGAAATCGCCCAGCCTCTTCCAGGACGATTCGGTAGGCGCCGTTCGTGCCGGTCAGCGCACCGGTGACTGGGGTGCCGTCGTCGCGGGAGACGAGGATCCGGGCGCCCTCGATGGGCTCGCCCGTCGTCGAGTCCCGCACGGCGCCCGAGATGACGCCAGCGAGGCACGACGGAGCAAAAGCGGAAACGAAAACGATCCAGAGAAGCGACAAGGTGGGGAGGAGACTCGCCGCGGGTCCTCGAGGGGTGCGTCCCATCCTCGATTCCTCCGTGGGGGACTCCCTCGGGCGGGATCGACCGCGTTGCCGAGGGTGCTTGGCGGTGTCCAACTCTACCTAGTACTCCGGGGGGTGGCTGGGGGCAATGGTCCGGAAGTCGAGTTCCAGCGCGTGCCACCGCGTCGCGGCGCGTGCGCGGCGGCCCCAATTCGCGTACGTTACCCTCATCGACACCCGCGCCCGGGTGGCGGAACGGCAGACGCAGGGGACTTAAAATCCCCTGGGGGGCAACCCCCGTGCAGGTTCGACCCCTGCCCCGGGCAATCAGTTGCGGCGAGCACCGTGCGTGTCGTCGAGGCTGAT
>QJVW01000001.1 GCA_003235575.1 Candidatus Eiseniibacteriota bacterium
TCCCGTCTTCCAGTGGTCGTTGTGGCCCAGCCCGCGACCGATCGGCAGCCGGTAAAAGGGCGCCATGACGATCTCGGGACGGTACGTTCGAATCACTTCGGCCACCTCGCACCGCGTCTCGAAGTCATCCTCGATGCGGCCGTCGCCGAGGTCCAGGTTCAGGCGGACGTCCAGCTTCAGGATCTTGGCCGCCTCCTCGCACTCGGCCATCCGTTCCTCGGGGGTTCCCCATCCCATGTCCCCCCTGGTCATGTCGCAGATGCCCGTGGTGTGCCCCAGGGCCTTCATCTTGAGAAGAACCCCGCCCGCGCCGATTTCGGCGTCGTCGGGGTGCGGGCCGAAGACGAGGATGTCTAGTTTCATCCGGAATCGGACTCCTTGCTCTTGAAGAGGTCGTCTAGTTTCTTGCGGGCGTCATCGGCGCGCCCCGCCGTCGCCGCGCCGCGTCCGGCGGGATTCAGTTTGAAGTAGTCGCAGAAGTTCCGCTTTTCGCGATCGGTCACCCACTCCGCCTGCGGCTCGCGGCATTTGTTGTGGGCATGCGGATCGTAGAACCGGCACTGAATGCACGCGCGGAGATCGCGGCCGCAGTTGGGACATTCACTGTCCCGAACGACCCTCATCTTCTCGTCGAGCGTGGTACCGCAGAATGCGCAGGCGCTCATCGTCGCCTCCCCTTTGGTATGACGGTCCGACCAGGATAGCAGACTTGACAGCCGCTGCGATTCCTTTGAAAATAGGTGGGTTACGTCGCACCACTTTGTTCCGAACCGCGAAAGGAGCCCATCATGGGCAAGGCCGGAACGGCCTGGGGATGGACCGCGGCCCTCGCGCTGACGCTCGTCGTCGGCGCCTGCCAGCAGGCGAAGCAGGAAGCGCCTCAGGGCGTCGCATGGATCACGTCCATGGACGCCGCGCTCGCCGACGCGCAAGAAACAGGCAGGCCGATCCTCCTCAATTTCTATACCGATTGGTGACAATGGTGTAAGGCTCTGGAAGAGTCTACCTACACCGATCCCCAATTCATCGAGTTCTCGCGCCAGTTCACCATGGTGAATCTGAACGCCGAGGTGGACACGGTGACGTCCGCGCTCTACCGCGCCCGGTCGTACCCGACGGTGATGGTTCTCCGGAAGGACGGCACGGAGATCGATCGCGTCGTCGGCTACAGCCGCGCGCCCGAATTCATTCAGGAGGTCGAGAGGTATCGCGCGGGGATCGGCACGCTGGCGTCCATGCGGGCCGAGGCGGCGTCCAAGGCCAACGAGCCCGCGTTCGTCGTTCGCTACGCGGAGAAGCTCTTCTATCACGGCTTCTACGACGAGGCGCGCGAACAGTTCCACCGTTTCATCGATCTCGACCCGAAGAACGAATCGGGAGAAGTGGACGACGCGATGTACACGCTGGCGCGCATGAGCCGGAAGTTCAAGGATTACGCCGGCGATCGGCGGTACGCCCAGATGATCATCGATCGCTTCCCGGACAGCGACATGTTCCGCCCCGCGCTGCTCGAAATCGCCGGAGCATGGCGGCGGGAGGGGAAGCTGAAAACGGCCCGCGATCTTTATCGCGACTACGCCAGGCGCTTTCCGGACGACGAGGACGCGCCCTGGGCCCTGGAGCAGGTCGACAAGCTCACGGCCAGGATCGACGCCGAATCCGCCGGAACCGGCGCCTAAGCCCTCGCCCCAACCGTGAAACTCGGCATACTCGGACCGCCGCAGAGCGGCAAGACGACGCTCTTCACGGCGCTCACGCGGGGGCAGGCGGAGTCCGGCTCCTCCCGCGGCGAACGGGTCCATCTTGGATCGGTGAAAGTTCCCGACGCGCGGCTTGAGCGGCTGCGCGAGATGTACCAGCCCAAGAAGTTCACGCCCGCCAAGGTTGACTACGTCGACGCGCCGCCGATCGAGGCGACGCCCGGCCGGACGGAGCGGGGCGCGCTGGCGGCGCTATCCGCCCTCCGCGACGTCGATGCGTTCGTACTCGTGGTGCGCGCCTTCGCGGATCCCTCCGTTCCTCACTTTCGGGAGGCGGTGGATCCCGCGCGGGACGCGTCGTGGCTGGTCAGCGAGCTGCTCTTGGAAGATTTGGCGGTGGTCGAGCGGCGACTCGAGCGCATCGAGAAAGCGCTGAAGGTGGGGAAGAAGCCGGAGGACCCCGCCGAGTACGAGGCCCTCAAGCTCGTGAAGGTTGCGCTGGAGAACGAGCGGCCTGCCCGTTCGGCTGGCTTGGACAAGAACCATGAGCGGGCCCTGCGCGGTTTTCGTCTGCTCTCGGCGTCGCCCTGGATCCCCGTGGTGAACGCCGACGACGAGAGCATGAAGCAGGGCGAGGAAGCGCTGATCGCGCCCGTCGCGGCAAAGCTGGCCGAGCCGCGGCCGCCGATGATCGCGCTCTCCGCGAAGACCGAGGCGGAGCTGGCCGCCATTCCTGACGAGGAAGCTGCCGAGTTCATGAGCGTCCTCGGCATCGAGGAGCCTGGGCTGACCCGGATGATCCGCCTCTCCTACGAGGCCCTGGGTCTCCTGTCGTTCTTCACGGTCGGCGCCGACGAGGTTCGAGCCTGGACGGTCCGGGACGGGGCCCTGGCGCCCGAGGCGGCCGGGACCATCCACAGCGATCTCGAACGGGGGTTTATTCGCGCAGAAGTCATTTCATACGAAGATCTTATGAAGGTAGGCACCATGCCGAAGGCGCGGGAGCAAGGGCTCTTGCGGATCGAGGGTAAGGACTATAGAGTTCGGGACGGTGACATCATCAACGTCCGCTTCAGCGTCTGACGAAACCCATCCGATCGCCGGATCGTAACAACAGTATGGAGAGTCGCTTCCGGTGAAAAGGAGGGCCCGATGAAGACCTTGAGGCGGTACCTGGCCCCCGGCCTGGTCATGCTGGCGGTAGGGTTGGTCGCCGTAACAATCGGTGCGTCCGACGTTTCCGCGGCGCAAGTGAAGAAGGTCGCGGAAAAGACGTTCGATTTCGCGGCCGGTGGTGAGCTCATCATCAAGAGCAGCAACGGACGCATCGTCGTCGAAGCGTGGGACCGTCCGAAGGCTCGCATCCAGGTCACGCGGACCGTGCGGGCGCCCGATCAGGCGCAGGCCGAGGACCTTCTCAAAGCGTTGCGGGCCGACGTGCAGATCTCTTCGGATCGCATCGAGATCGAGAGTCGCTACCCGAAACGGCGGCACAGCTCCGGTCTGTGGGACTTTCTAGGTCGTAAAGTGGCCTCGATGGACATCCACTACTACCTCCAGGTTCCGCGGGCGACTTCGCTCCACCTCGTGACGTCGAACGGCGAGATCCGCGTGCGCGGCGTCTCGGACGAAGTCGAGGCGTTGACCACCAACGGCGACGTGCGCGTGTCCGGCGCGGGCGGGCCGGTCGAGGCGCAGACGACGAACGGCGAAGTCGAGTTGCTGGGAGTCTCGGGAAGCGTCGACGGTTCGACGACGAACGGGAGCGTGCGCGCCGAAGTGCGCTCACTGGCCCCCTCGGAGCGCGTCACCCTGACGACGACCAACGGCAACGTCACGCTGTTGCTCCCGCGGTCCGCGAAGGTGTCGCTGGACGCGACGACCACGAACGGAAAGGTCTCCACGACGTTTCCGATCACGGTGAGCGGCATTCGAAGCAGCAAGTCGCTGAACGGAACGATCGGGGGCGGTGGCGCCGCGGTCGCGCTGGTCACGACGAACGGAAGCATCCGGATCCGGAAGACGGGGTCGTGATCACGGCGTAGCATCGTCCGGTCCGCCCGGTCTCCCTACGACGGCCCTTCGGCCAAAAGGAGAGTCGATTGAGCAGCGGCATTCCGCACGCCAACATCGCGGCGACCGGCCCCGTCACGCGGGGTGATTTTCTCATGCTTCTGTTTTGGTTCGCCGATACGCGGGCCGTCCCCCATGTTCGGGGTGTCGCCGGCCTCGCGCGCTTGACGCGCCTCGCGCTGATCCTGGGAGAAGAAACCGGGATGAGCCGGGAGATCACGCCGTTCTTCGACTTCCACCCCACGCCGGCCGGGGGCGTCGCCAGCGCCGACGTCTGGACCGAGTTGCTCGCGCTTCGCGCCTACCAGGTCATCGAGCCGTTGCCCGAGCCGGGCGTCGCGCCGGCCGAGGAGGCCTCGGAGCGCACGTTCCTGCTCGCGAATCACATTCCGGCGCACGAGCGCGCCCACTATCCGATGCCGGCGCAGTTCGAACGCGATGTCCTGACCAACAAGGGAACGTTCTTCGCCGCGAAGCGCGAGGACCAGATGGTGCAGCGCCGCATCGCCGTCTTCCAGAACATCGTGGAGTGGAACGACAAGCCGCTTGCGGCGCTGACCGAGCGCGCGGCGACCTACCTGCGGCAGGTGGCCGCCCGATAAGCGCGTTCGTCGCGCGGAGGGAGCCCGACCCTGTTTCGAATGCTCTGGCGTCTGATCGTCGCCCTCATCGCGCTCCTCTTCATGAGGATCTTCTTCGCTTCGGCGCGACGCGTCGCGAACCGCGGCGCGGCGGCGCCCGGGAATGCACATGGTCCCGCCCGCGGATCCGCGGGTCCCGGACCGCGTGGTCGGGGGTCCCGAAAGCGTAGTACCCCTCGCATCGACCGTTCTTCCCTTCGTCGAGGTGAAGACGGAGGGGGCGGCCCGAGACTGAGGTGCCCGCCAAGCGTCTCTCCGTCGAAACCCGCTCACGGACCGAATTCGTGCCCCTCGGCGCGCGCATCGCCGGCGCGGGCAAGGGTCTGCTCCACGGGGACGGACTCCTGCACCTCTACGTCCCGCACACCACCGCCGGCATTTGCGTGAACGAGGGATACGACCCGGATGTCGTCGCCGACGTCACGCGGGTCCTCGACCGCCTGG
>QJVW01000102.1 GCA_003235575.1 Candidatus Eiseniibacteriota bacterium
ATTGTGGCCATCGCGTACGCCGCGGGTCTGTTCCATGCCTTCGATGTACGCCTCCTCGATCTCAAATTCCGGCTCCGCGGCGAGCGCTCGGCGACGGGCGGCATCACGATCGTCGGCGTGGATGACGAGACCATCCGCGGTTACGGCGCGTGGCCGCTACCGAGGGACAGTTACGCGCTTCTCCTAGCCGCACTTGAAGAGGGCGGCGCGCGCGCCATCGGCGTCGACCTCCAATTCCCCGAGGATCGGAACCAGCGGGACGAATGGAACACGCTCCTCGCACACGTGTCGGGCTCGTACGAAAATATCGCCCACGCCACCTGGTTCCACGCCGGGGCCGGGTCGGACGGGAGCGCCGGCAAATCGGACGGTGCGACGGCAATGTTGAGTCACCACGGCTCGGTAAGCGACGAGCTTCGAATCGCGGAGGGCGCGAGCGTCGCGGTCCCGTACGATGATCTCCTACGGAAAGCCCCGCACCTCGGCCACGTATCGGTGGCGGTCGACGGCGACGGGGCGATCCGCCGGGTGCCGCTCTTCGTGCGATTCGGGGGCCGGTCCTATCCCGCCCTCGCCGTGACCCTTCACGGTGTCGCGCACTCCTCGCATTCGGTCCCGACAATTCGGTGGAGGCGCGGGACTCCTGTCATTCACTGGACCGACGGTCGGTCCGTCGCGATTCAAATCGATCGCGAAGGGGCGACGTCGATCGACTACGCCGGGGACCAGGAAGCCTTTCCCGAAACGTACTCGATGCTGGAGGTCCTTCAGTGGTATCGGGACGGCGCTGGGGACCGGCTACGCGCGACGTTCGAAGGGCGGACCGTGCTCGTCGGGTTGACGTCGCGGCAGGAGGCCTCTGAAGACGTCGGCGCGACACCGTTCTCGGTGGCCACGCCACTCGTTTTCGTTCACGCGAACCTTCTCGACAACCTGGCCAGGGGTCGGTTCTTGTCCCGGCCATCCAGCAGCGCGTACGTCCTCGGTCTGGGGATTCTTGCCTCGGCCATGGGGCTCATTCTCTCCTCGATCGCGATCCCGTTCGGCGCCGCCGTGACCGCCGGCGTCACCCTTATCCTGGCAACCGGGATTCAGGCGGCGCTCGCGCTCGCGGCCATCGAAATACCCACGCTGGCGTGCCTCGCCACGGCGCCGTTGGTCTTCGCCGGGACCGGGACCTATCGTTATCTCTTCCTCGAGCGCCGATCCCGCACCCGCGAGGCCGAGATCCGCCAGGGAATGTCGGTGCAGCAGCAATTTCTCCCCGAGGCCCTCATCGGCAAGCGTGTATCCCGGTATCGCGTGGAGTCCCGGCTTGGCGCCGGCGGCATGGGCGTGGTCTATCGCGCCGTCGATATCGAGACACACCGCGAAGTCGCCCTCAAGGTTCTCCCCGCCGCCGGCCTCGCTGACGAGAAGACGCGGCGGCGTTTCCGCCACGAGGCGGTCGCGCTATCACGCCTGAACCACCCCAACATCGCAGGGCTGATCGAATTCGACTCCCAGGACGGCCTCGACTTCATCGCCATGGAATACGTCCAGGGGACGTCCCTGCAGGAGCGACTGACAAAGGGGCCCCTCCTCCCGTCCGAGGCCACGTCGATCGCCCATCAGGTCTGCGAAGCGTTGTCCGAGGCCCACAGCCGCGGAATTCTCCACCGTGACTTGAAACCTGCCAACGTGATGCTGGCCGAGGGACGTCGGGTGAAGCTCCTCGACTTCGGAATCGCCCGACTCGCGAACGTAGGTTCCACGATGGCCACGGTGACGGGGAGCATGACGGAGTCGGGCCATATGGTCGGAACCCTCGCGTACATGGCGCCGGAGGTATTGCGGGGCGAGCCGGCGGACGAGCGCACCGACGTCTACGGCGTCGGGATGCTCCTCTACGAGATGCTGGCAGGCAGGCGTCCCTTCGCCGACGACCAGCCGCACGAGCTCATGTACACGATCATCAACCAACCACCGCCGCGGCCGAGTGTGCTCAACGGAAGGATATCGCCGGCCCTCGAAGGGGTGGTCCTACGGTGCCTGGAAAAGATCGGTGATCGACGGCCCGAGAGCGCGGCCGCGCTCTCCACGATGTTGACGCAGCAAAGCGAGGGAGCAGTAATCGAGTGACTCAGAACGAGGCAAACGCACCGAGACCAGAGCCGGACGACGACGCTCCAATCGATCCGCTTGGCTCCACATCGGTATTGATTGCTCGGGCCCAGGGCGGCGACGAGCGGGCCAAAGACCGGCTCGCGGCGCGGTATCGCACGGCGCTTATCCGGTGGGCGCACGGCCGCCTGCCCGCAAGCGCCCGTGATCTCGTCGATACCGACGACGTCGTGCAGTCGGCGCTCGTCCGGGGACTATCGAAGATCGGCGGATTCGAGAATCGCGGCGACGGAGCCTTCCTCGCCTACATCCGCCAAGCCCTCCTGAACGAGATCCGCGACCAGGCCCGCCGCGTTAAGCGCCGACCCGAGCACGCCACGATCGACGATCGGATCCCGGATGGAGAGGCGTCGCCGCTCGAACGCGTCATTCAAGCGGAGAGATTGGAGCGCTACGAGCAGTCGCTCGCGACACTAAGCCCCACACGCCGGGAGGCGCTCATTCTGAGGCTCGAACTCGGATTCCGTTACCGCGAGATCGCGGAGGCGATGGGACTGCCGTCCGGAAACGCCGCGCGCCTGCTTGCCTCGCGCGCGTACATCGAACTATCCCGATCGCTGAAGGAGCGGACATGAACGAACAAGACGATCCGACGTTGCTGGCGGCCGCGGAGGCGGTCATGGATGGAATGACGGTGGATTGGGCGGGGCTCAAGGCAGGCAACCCCGCTCTGGCGAAGGAGCTCTCGGTCATGGAGCGCATGGCGGAGGTCGCGAAGGCGCACCGGACGCTCCTAGAGGAAGGCGATGTGACGTAGCGCAGGAAGGTCCCGGACGCCTAGTTGGCGCCGACGCGCCCCTACAACTTCTGCGCGCGGAAGTTCAGCGTACCCGACACCTTGCTTGCCAGCAGCTGGACCGTCCAGTTTCCGGCGACGCCGGCCGCGGTCGCGAAGGTCCCGTTCTGCTTCAGGCTCCTCGAATAGACCGTCGCCCCCGCGTTGTCCTTGATCACGAGCGTCGCGTCGCCGCCCGAGATGGAACTCGCTTGATTGACGGTGGCGGACGTCCCGGAATTCGCCCAGGTATAGGTGTAGGTATGGCTGTAGTTCTTCGTGTCGGTGACCTGGAACTGGAAGCTGTCGGGAGCGTTCGTGACCTGAAGGTCCTTGCCGGCGCTCGAGTCATCGCCGCACCCGACGCACGCGACGAGGGCGAGACAGGCGGCGGCGACCAAGAGGACGGGGCGGGCGGGTCGGGAGCGAGTCATGCATGCACCTCCATGGGAAGCGCGTCGTTCCGCCCCCCAAGGCCGACGCCAGCGATCGGATCCGTTCCCGCTGTGGGAAACTAGACCCAGCCTACTCCGGAACGCCACCGGCATCCATGACTCGTTTCACGCCCACAACAACTCGAGGGGGCCGGTCCCCTTCGCGGGTTCCGACCCCCTCATCATCATCGACCTCGACGCGTCACCGAGTCCCACAACGCGGTTTCCCGCGAGGCGACGATTGACGACTAGTACATGTCGTCGTAGCCGCCGCCACCACCACCACCCGGAGGCATCGCGGCCGGCTTCTTCTTCTCCGGAATCTCGGAGACGAGCGCTTCCGTGGTCAGCAGGAGCGCCGCCACCGACGACGCGTTCTGCAGCGCCGAGCGCGTCACCTTGGTCGGATCCACGACGCCGGCCTCGAAGAGATCCTCGTAGGTCTCCGTGGCGGCGTTGAATCCGGTCGCCTTCTTCTCCTTCTTCACGTGCTCGACGATGACCGAGCCTTCGAGCCCCGCGTTATTCACGATCTGGCGGAGCGGCTCCTCGAGCGCGCGCTTCACGATGCCCGCGCCGACCAGCTCGTCGCCCTGGAGCGCCAGCTTGTCGATCCCGGCGCTGCAGCGAAGGAGCGCCACGCCGCCGCCGGGGACGATGCCCTCTTCGACGGCCGCACGCGTCGCATGGAGTGCGTCTTCCACGCGCGCCTTCTTCTCCTTCATCTCGGTCTCGGTGGCCGCGCCGACGTTGATGACCGCCACGCCGCCCGCCAGCTTCGCGAGACGCTCCTGCAGCTTCTCCTTGTCGTAGTCCGAGGTCGTGTCCTCGATCTGCTTCTTGATGATCGCGATCCGGCCCTGGATGTCGGCGGTCTTGCCCGCGCCTTCGACGATCGTCGTGTTGTCCTTGTCGATCGACACGCGCTTCGCGCGACCCAGATCCTCGAGCTTCACGTTCTCGAGCTTGATGCCGAGATCTTCCGTGATCAGCTTGCCGGCGGTGAGGACCGCGATGTCCTCGAGCATCGCCTTGCGGCGGTCGCCGAAGCCCGGAGCCTTCACGGCGCAGGCCGAGAGGGTGCCGCGGAGCTTGTTCACGACCAGCGTGGCGAGCGCCTCACCCTCGACGTCCTCGGCGATCACGAGGAAGGGCTTGCCCTTCTGCGCGACCTTCTCGAGCACCGGGAGGAGGTCCTTCATGTTGGAGAGCTTCTTCTCGTAGATGAGGAT
>QJVW01000119.1 GCA_003235575.1 Candidatus Eiseniibacteriota bacterium
ATCACCATCGCCCAGTCCCCGATCGGCTGGAGCACCCCGATCTCCGTGATCAGGAACGAAGAACAATCCGGCAGCCGACGCCCACGCCACATGAAGCGCGGCGCCTCCGACTGCGAAGCGCTGTCGGGTTGTTGCGCCAACGCGGGGCCGCCCAGCGCCCCGACGAGCGTCAGGAAAAGAAACGCGACCCTCCACGCGTGGCCGCGCGACGTGGTCGACGGAAGACGCCATCTCCGACCAGTGCGAGCGCCCGGACTCGGCGCTCTCGATCGCGGCCGTCGACCGTCCATCGTTGCCTCGTGCGGCGCCCTACGGCGCCGCCGCGAGTCCAAGCATTTCACCGAATGCGTTGGTCAGCTCCTCTCCCGTGAAGATGAGGTGGCCGTATCGCTCGACAGTGGTTTGATGGAGATTCAGTCCCCATCCCCTATCCTCGACTCTGGACCGGTACTCGTTCTCGTGAAACAGCGGCACCACCGGATCCAGCGATGTATGAAGGCTGACGACCGAAAGGCGCAATTCCCCCGTTGGCTCGTAGTACTTCCCGAGAAACCGATCCGCAGCCTCGCCCGATGAATACCGCGCGACGTGACAGTTCAGATCTTTGAGTAGTTCGGTCGGCAAGCTTCCGGTGTAGATCGTCTTCGTATTATCGAAGAAGCCTTGGCCGTGGGTGCGATCGAGGAGGTCCTCGAGCTCAACCGCCTGGAGCACCAGGGCCTGGATGATCGCCCCTCCAAGCTCCACTCCGTTCGAGAACGGCACTGGCACCTGGTCCACTTGCGAGAGGGCGAAGGCTGCCTGCGGGTTGGCGGCGATCGCCGTGGCCGCCGGACCGATGATGTCGCGCTCCAGGTCGAGGTCAGCCGGGAGCTCGTATAGATTCCCGGGCAGCACCCCGGGGTAGAAGTAGTCGAACAGGACCCGGACGTGCGATGCGTAAACGATCTCGGCGTTCATCCCGCCCAGTAGGCCGCACAGCGTGAGGACCCCGGCGTACCGCTCCGGATGCGCCTCGACGAGCTTCAGGGCCACCAGCCCGCCCATCGACGCGCCGATCAGGAATGTCCTGCTCGGCGGCGTCACGCGGGAGCCGAAGATATCTACGAGCTGATCCGTCCGCTGCGAGGCGTCCTTCAGCCCGAACCCAGTCTGCGAATAGGTCGAATAGGCGTAGGCGAACCCTGCCTGCGCCGCGATCTGATGCAGCGCCTCCATGAGCTGTATCTCATCCGGCGGGATGCCGGGGGGGAACATCGGCGCGGTGTAGCCATGCGCGTACACCACGAGGTCGCCGTTCCACGATTCCGGAACCCAAATCACATACTGCGATCCCGGTCCGATGGCACCTTGGAGCATTCTCTCCCCCGTCCCACGTGCGCCATGCACCGCTACGTGCGTGGCTCCCCGCAAGACGCTCTGTTGCTGGTCGGGGGAGGTCGTGGGTGATTTCGAGCACGACCCGACCAAGAGCACGATACCCAGTAGCAGAACGGTGGGGAGCGAGGATCGGTCGGATGGGCGCATAGCGCTCCTCCTTCGAGGACAGAGGTGCTAGGGCGCCGGCCGGCAAAGCCTTGCTTTGACGAGGACACTATGAAGATGCGGACGTGGATCCCTTACCGCGAGCTCTGCCGGACGTCGAGGGAATGCGGGGAGGCGTTAAGATTGGGGCGCATCGCAGGGGGGGACAACTATACATTGGTACCCCTGCGTGAGGTAGCCGAAGGGCGGTGTTCGAGCGGCGGACTCGAAACGCACCAAGTAGACGCCCGACGGAGCGCGCTGCCCGGCGCCGAGGCGTCCGGTCCACTCAGCCGTGTGCCATCCCCGATCGAGATTGCCGGAACGAAGTCGGAGTACGCGGCCCTTCCCCTCCTAGCGAGCAACCGAGCCGTAGATTTCCGGGCCGTCCCGTCACTTGAGGATCGTGAATCGTCCCGTCACCGTCTCGGCGCCCACGCGAACCCGGTAAAAGTAGAGACCGCTGGAAAGAGCCTTTCCCCCTCCGTCAATCGTGATGCGGTGCCAACCCGTCGCCAGACCCGGCGAACGCAACAGGGTCCGAACGAGTCGCCCTCGAACATCGAAGACGTCGACCCGGGCGGGGGCCGGTGCGCCAACCTCGAAGGAAATCGTTCCGGACGGATTCAGTGGGTTGGGCGACACCGAGACGGCCAGGGGAGGCGCGGGTGGATCGAAGACCCTCACCTCGCAATATCCCTCGAACCTGGCGCCGTCCACGAGCGTCCCCGTCACGCGCAGCGTGTTGTTCCCGACATGTAGCAGGGGATCGAGGCTCTCCCGAGGGAACTTGAGTCCCATATCGGGAATTCCGTTTTGGTCCCGGTCGCCGACCACCACTGATCGGTCCAGGGGAGAAACGGAACCGGCCAATCTCACCGAAGCGGGGTCGACGTCAGCGACGTCGTACCCGATGGCCTCGAGGTACACACGGACCGAGGGCGCACGGCTGGCTCGGTTCACGACGTCGGGGTCGAAGTCGACCGTGGCCCGGCGAACGAAGAAGTACCGCGCGAGATTCTCCCATAGTGGTTGCGACGGAAAGAGCGTTGCGCCGGTGCTCCCGATGAAGAGGATCTCGCCGAACCCGTGCTGGCTGAGACCCATGACCGGCGCGCCGTATGGCTCCCCTGGGCTCCACGAGCCGCTCCGGTCGAGATCCACGAAGGTCTCGGACGGCAAGAACGCTAGAAAGGCCGCACCTGGAGGCGCGTCCACGATTCCGCTCCCCAGCGTGTACCCGAGCCGGGTCAGACCCTCGGTGAGCTGGTGCGGCGTGAACTGGACGACATCCGTCGGTCCGATGCAGGCCCCGCGGAACGAGATCCCGAACGCTTCGGCAAGTTCGTCGTTCTCACCGGCACTGCGCGCGCTCGAGATCAGGATCAGTCGCCCGCCCTGCTCCACGTACGACTTGTAGGCGTCGACCTCTTCCGCGGAATAGCCCGATGCAGCGTTGAACCGAACCACGAAGTCGTATCCTGCGAGCGACGCCTCGGTGACGGGGGTCGACCACGTTTCGTCGACCCGGAGGCCCTTCGACCTCAGGAACGTCGCCACGTCGCCGCCCATATGCGAGAGACACGACTCGCGCCAGAACCCGGCCAGAGGCGACCACCAGGCGCCGCCATCGCGCGACGCGTCGATGAGCACGCGATACACCCCGTCGTCGGTCGGGCACGGAGGCGGGAACCACCAGCCGCCTCCACCCGCAGTTGCCCCTCCCACGGTATCGTCGGGCGGAAGCGGACCGGAGATCGTCGCCGTCGTCGTGGCCCACCCGGTCTGAGGATCGGGCGCTTCGTCGTCCACGCGAAGGAGGACCGAGTACGTGCCTCCGTACTCATAGGTGTGCCATGGGCTGCGATCCGCCGAGTACGCGCCGTCGCCAAATTGCCACTGGAACGAAAGCGCGTCGCCGTTCGGGTCGTACGACGCGGAGGCGTCGAACTGAATCGGCGCCCCCGACTCGCCGCTATACGGTCCACCGGGATTCGCGACGGGTGCGTCGGAAGCGGAAGAGACGAGCGCGAGCGTCCCCGCTCCACCCATCAGGTGCGCCGGTGAATCGTCGATGACGATCAGGCCGACTTGGTAGGCCCCGGCTGCCGTGTACGTGTGGACCGGCGCCATCCCGTCGGCGGTCGTCCCATCCCCGAAATGCCATAGGTACTGCAGGCCGTCTCCGTCCGGATCCGTGGAACCGGAGCCATCGAACTGGATCGGAACGTTGGCAACGCCCACGTACGGGCCCCCGGGATCCGACACCGGCCGGCCGCGAACGGTTGCGGACGTTGAAGCCTCGACCCAGCTCGACCCGGCCACGTCGTCCATGACGCGGAGGCGGACTTCGTAGGTTCCGGTGGCGGCGTAGACGTGTACCGACGACGCCTGCGTCGAAATTGCCCCGTCCCCGAAATCCCACTCGTAGGAGAGCGCGTCTCCGTCCGGATCGTAGGATCCCAAACCACGGAGGACGATCGCCTCGCCGGCAACGCCGAAGTAGGGGCCGCCTGGATCCGCAACGGGCGGGCGATTCTCCACCACGATTTCGGTCGTCGCGGAGACCTTCACGAACCCGTCGAAGACCCAAAAGTCGACCGCGTGCGTGCCGCGATCACCGGCGTCCGTCACCCAGACGAAGGCGCCGGTCTCCGTATTGAGGGATGCGCCATCCGGGAGCAGATCCGCCCCGAAGATCAGGGGATCCCCGTCGGGGTCCCCCGCCGTGAGCTGGAATCCGACGGTCTGTCCCGCAAGGACGGCAATGGCAACAGGCGATCCGAACGTCGGAGGCAGGTTCATCTGTCCGCGGGCAAGAACCCGATAGGCGCCGAGCGAACTGTCGCTCGTGAAATCCAGGCTCGCGTCCAGGATGGCACTCCCGGGGGTATACGTCGCGGCTCCGAGGACGCTCTCCCCCGCGGGAACGACAATCGGCGGAACGATGTCCGTGACGACCTCCGGCGAGGAACTAGTGATCGACAGGACGTGCAACTCGGTGCCTCCCGTATTCCATATCTCGAATGGGAGCGTCTTCGAATCCCCCTGCGTCACGACGTGGAAGTCGAGGAGGAGGGGGATCACCTGGAGCACGGGACCGCTCGTCGCGGAGGCTCGTGCGGCGGCTACAGAGGAAAGCCTCGAACTAGCTTCGAGTTCGAGGCTGGCCGCGAAGACGCTCCTCGCGAGCGTGAATACCATGACGGCAGCGAGAAGGGTTGGGCGATGCAAGGGTGGCACGCGCATGGGGATCCCCCTTTCAACCATCGGGCGATCGGGCCCGTGCCGGAGTGCGGGGCAGCTCCCGGCCCCGGTCAGACACCCCCGTCCAAATGTGAATAACGCTCTCGGAGCCGAAAACGGTCAAGCGATCTTTGGTGTCGAGCCGAATGATCCGCCGGAGTGTCGGAAGCCGTCCGCGGCAATCGGGTTGGAGTTGGTCCACGGGCCATTCCCCTCGCGGATCAGGACCGTGAACTCGGTGGGCCGCGGCACACCCCGGCTCGCACGGCAGCATAGGCTCGGGCTATGAGCTCGATCCGAACGGCAGGGCGCGCAGGGGCTTCGACCGTGTATCATGCGCCATGCTCCGCCGGATCATCTGGGTCCTCGCCCTGGTCACGACCTCCGCGGTTTTGTGGCTCGCGGTCGCCCCGGTGCCTGAAGGCCCCTCGCCGACCCCTCCCGCGCCGGCGCGGGACTACGACGAAGCGGTCGCGCGTTTCGAACGCGCCCGGAACTCCGAGGATCCCACCGTTCGCGAGGACTGCCTCCCCCGGCTCCACGTACACGGACGGCGCACGGAGCGGGCGGTGGTGCTGCTGCACGGATTCACCAACTGCCCCAAGCAGTTCGATTCGCTGGCCACGCTCCTTTACGCGCGGGGCTGCAACGTCTATCTCCCGCGCATCCCGCGCCACGGCATCCGCGACCGCATGACGGCGGCTCTGGCGGGGATGACCGCGGAGGAATTGGCCGGAGCGGCCGAGCGCGCGCTCGATCTCGCCCATGGGCTGGGCGAGCACGTCACCGTGGTCGGCCTCTCCTCCACGGCGGTCGCGACCGCCTGGCTGGCGGCGCACCGCGACGACCTGGACGCGGCGGTGATCATCGCACCCGCCCTCGGTCCGCAAGACCTATCGCTGGGCTGGACACGGAGACTCGCGAGCGTGCTGCTCGTGGCGCCGAACTTCTTCGTGTGGTGGAACTCGGAGGCGAAGGAAGACGTTCCGGGGCCGACCCAATGCTACCCCCGCTTCCCGAGCCGTGGAATCGCCCAGGTCTACCGTCTGGGGTTTTCGGTCCTGGACGACGCGGCCAGGCGGCGGCCGGCGGCCGCCCGGGTGACGATCGTCACGACCGAGGCGGACGAGGGGGTCAGCAATCCCGCGGCTGGTGAGTTGGCCCGCCGCTGGCGGGCGCGCGGCGCGAACATACGGACGTTTACGTTCCCGGAGTCGCTGGACGTTCGCCACGACATGATCGACCCGGAGCAGCCCTACGAGCGGGTGGGGAACTCCTACCCCGCGCTGATCCGCCTGATCGCGCCGTAGCCCGCGCCACCCCCCCAACCCGGCCCCGGGCGTGGTATAGTCTCCCGTCTCTCACCGACCTGTGGTGGATGTAGCTCAATGGTAGAGCACTGGACTGTGGCTCCAGTGGTTGCGGGTTCGAGCCCCGTCATCCACCCCAACTTACCCCGTCTAAAGCCTAACCCTTCCCTCGGGCGCAGGAATTTGCGACGGCCGCGTTCTTGAATGATCCGCCGATGCCCCCACGAACGCCGCGATCAGGGGATGGGGCGCCTCGGGCCGCGACGAACGCTGCGGTTGGAACAGGACGCCAATGAAGAAGGGGTGCTCGGCGCGCTCGATCCCCCGAACCTCGCCATGTTCCGATTCGGCGGAAATCTGTATGCCGTCCTGTTCGAAGAGCTCGCGGTGGGCGGGGTTCGGCTCATAGTTGCAGAAGTACTCCTGGTCGATTTCCGCCAGCCCCAGCACGTCGTGGAGCACCGTCCCTTCGCGCACGAAGACGCGGTCGTGCCCCGACAGCTTCGGCGCGCCCTCCGCGCGGTCGGGGACCGGACAGGCGACCGGCCACAGCAAGTGCATCGCCGCGTCCGGGTCCTCCTCCGCGTGCGCCGCGCCGACAAGCCCCAGCACGTTCCGCGCATGCTCCAGCAGCACATGCTGGAACCCGCCGCACGTCGCGATCAGCGGCTTTCCCCGTTCCCGCGCGACCCGGATCGCGGCCAGCGCGCCGGCCGGCGACGCATACGGGCTTCCCGCGGAAATCCAGAGGCCGTCCCACGGCTCCAGCGCCCGCGCGGCGTCCGCCGGCTTGACCGGGATCGAGGGCGTGGGGACCCACGCGGATTCGATCCCAAGACCGTGCGCCGCGGCGACGTGCCGGATCGAATCGTCGGCGGTGGTGTGGCCGACGAACGCGGGGTTGTAGTCGCCGATCATCGCGATGCGAATCGGGGCGGCCGGTGCGGAGTGGCTCATCAGTCGCTGTCCTCCCTCCCGGGTTCGAGCGCCACGACGTCCCCGGTAGTGGGTTCGATGCGAAACACGGGACGGAACTCGGGCGAGGCGTCGGTGCGGACGCGGATCGTGTCGCCGGCGCTCACCTGAAGCTCCCGCCCCCCGCGGAGCGGCCCCTGGCCGCGCGGCTGGGCCGCGCTCGAGGGGATGTAGGGAACGGCCATCGCCCGGGAGGTGTCCGGGCCGACTTCGACTTTCAGCAACCAGCGCATCGGATCGGTGTCGCTCGTCTCGCCGGCGCGGCCGCGCACGTCGAGGTAGATCGAGCGGTAGTCGCCGATGGAATCCCATCCCACGATCCAGGCGGAATACTCGCTTCGCACCTGCGCCGGCCGCTCGATCCGCGCCATGCGCCGGGCGCTGCCGCGCTCGGGATCGCAAAGCCAGAGCTTCGCCGTCTGGCGCAGCACCTTTTCCTTGCCGCCGTCGGGCCACGCGCGCAGTCCCGTCGGTCGTTGGTATTGGGTGGAGAGAATCAGAACCGCGAAGCGATGCTCGCGCGGTTGGGGCATGGCGTTCTCGACGCGGTGCCGCCACGCCGGCGCCTCGTAGCCGCAGCCCGCGGCCAGGAGCGCGGCGCCCGCTAGGAAGAGGAGGACGCGAGCCAGGCGCGGAGCGCGGCGACGGCCCGGCCCCGGTGGCTGATCGCGTTCTTCACATCGGGCGGCAGTTCGGCGAAGGTCCGCTCCTCGCCGTCCGGCACGAAGAGCGGGTCGTAGCCGAAGCCTTCCACGCCGCGCGGCGAATCCAGGATCCGTCCGGGACATACGCCCTCCATGACCGTGTCTCGTCCGCCGGCGCCGCGGAGCGCGAGCACGCAGCGAAACCGCGCGCCGCGCCGCGCCGGGGGAATGCCGCGCAGCGAATCCAGGAGCCGCGCATTGTTCGCGGCGTCGCCGGCGCCCTCGCCGGCGAATCGCGCCGAGATGATCCCCGGCGCGCCGTCGAGCGCGTCCACCTCCAGCCCCGAGTCGTCGCCCACGGCCGGGCTCCCCGTGGCCTGCGCGACGGCCGTCGCCTTCGCGATCGCGTTCTCCCGGTACGACGCCGCGCCTTCCGCGGGCAGCGTCACATTCGGGTAATCGGCCAGCGACGCGACCTCGTCCACGACGCCCGCGAGCATTGCCGCCAGTTCCTCCGCCTTGCCCCGGTTCTTCGTGGCGAGGACGATCCGCTTCACGGAATGGACGGGATCGACTTCATGCCCAGGATTCGCTTCTGCGCCGCCACCAGTTTCTTGATCCCGCCCTTGCCCAGCTCGAGGAGCGCGTGGAGTTCCTTCTCCGTGAACGCCTCCCCCTCCGCCGTGCCCTGAATCTCCACCAGGCGGCCGCCGCCGGTCATGATGAGGTTCATGTCCACCTGCGCCTTCGAGTCCTCGAGGTAGCAGAGATCGAGGCAGGGCGTGCCGTTCACGATGCCGACCGATACCGCCGCGATGAAATCCCGAAGCGGCTGGCCGGGAAGTTCGGTCCGCTTCGCCAGCCAGCGGACGGCGTCGGCCAGCGCCAGGAACGAACCCGTGATCGCGGCGGTGCGGGTGCCGCCGTCGGCTTCGATGACGTCGCAGTCGATCAGGATCTGCCGTTCGCCCAGCGCCTCGAGGTTCACGACGGCGCGGAGCGATCGCCCGATCAGCCGCTGGATCTCGTGCGTGCGGCCGCCGACGTGCCCGCGATTCACCTCGCGCTGGATCCGGTCGTGCGAGGAGCGCGGCAGCATGCTGTACTCGGCGGTGATCCAGCCGCGGCCGCTGTTCCGCATCCAGGAGGGCACGCGCTCCTCGACCGTCGCGGCGCAGAGGACGCGCGTCCCGCCCATCTCGATCATCGCCGAGCCCTCGGCGTTCTTGAGGTACCCGCGCTTGATGACGAGCGGACGCAACTGGTTCGCCCGTCGCCCGTCGACGCGCGGGCCGGCGCTCTTGGACCGGGTCATCGCGGGACCCGCCTCATCGGTCCCGCCCCGGACGGCGCTCGAACCACGGAAGGTCGTCCTGCGCCACCAGGCGCGCGCGACCCAGGCGCTGACCCAGGAACCGCTTGCCGATCGCCTCGAACTGGAGCGGAATGTCGGAGACGTAGCAGCGCAGCGACCCGCGGCCGCTCCGCGCTTCCCCGCCCAGCGCGCGCGCCAGCCGGCGCGCGGTCGCCTCGCCCGAATCGATCAGGCGCACCCGGGGGCCCAGGATCTTGGCCAGCGAGCGCCGAAACGGCGGATAGTGGGTGCAGCCGAGAATGAGGGTGTCGATCTTCTTCCGCTGAAGCGGCTCCAGATAGTGGCGGAGCATCGCGCGCGCCGCGGCGGAGTTCTCCAGTCCCTCCTCGGCGAGCGGCACGAGAAGCGGACAGGCCTGCGTGAAGACGCGCGTCCGCACACCGGCGCGCTTGGCCGCCGCCTGGATCGCGCGCTCGTAGGCGCCGCTCGCGATCGTGCCCCGCGTGCCGATGACGCCGATCCGGCCCGCGCGCGTGGCGCGCACGGCGGCCTCGGCGCCGGGCTCGATGACGCCCTCGATCGGAAGCGCCGGAAAGCGCTTCGCCAGCGAGCGCATGGCCACGGCGGAGACCGTGTTGCACGCGACCACCACCCGGCCCACGTCGAACTGGGTCAGGAACGAAACCGCCTCATCGGCGAAGCGCCGGACGGTCGAGTCCGACTTCGTGCCGTAGGGGACGCGCGCCGAGTCGCCGAAGTAGACGATCGCCTTGCCCGGAAGCAGGCGGCGCAGGTGGCGGACGACGGTCAGCCCGCCGATCCCTGAATCGAACACGCCGAGCGCACCACGCTCGCCGGAACGCGAAGCCGTTCGGCTCATCGCCACTCCCCCACCACCAGCGGCGCCAGGGCGTCGTAGTGTCCGCCGATGGTCTCGACGGGGGCGCCGTCCACCAGCAGGGTCACCTGTTCCACGTCGGGAAAGTTCTCCGCGGCCGTCCGAACGATCGAGGCGAGGAGCAACCGCTCCCGGCCGCTTCCGCCGGTGAATCCGTGCACGATGTTCCGGTTCCAGTCGAGATAGAGCGTCCCGCGCGGCGAGAGATACGCGTTCAATAGCTCGGTCCCTTCCGGGAAGAGCGCGACGCGCTTTCCGGTCGGCCCCGCCACGAGTTCCCGGTAGACGGCGCGGACCTGATCGGCCGGCCGCTCCTTGACCACGACGTCGCGGTATTCCTCGACGAGGCTGTCGGCGCCGGCCACGCCGTAGAAGAGGCGGACGCCGCGAATCCCTTCCAGTTCCGCCGCGAGCGGAACGAAGCGCTCCGGCGTCGTCGTGCCGCCCCGGCCGGGTCCCCGGCCAAGCCAGATCCAGAGCGCGATCCCCGCGGCGACGATCGCGATCCCCGCGGCCCAGCGCTTGCGACCGCGTTTCGGCGCCGGCTCCCCGGCCGGCCCCGACAGCGGCGTCTGCTCCGCAGACGGCGCGGACGCCGGTTGGTCGGGGGGAACGGGAGTGGGCGGGGGCGCGGCGTCGTCAGATGCCACGATACCCCCGGACGAACTCGTCGACCGCGCGCGCCACGGTCTGCGTGTAGTCGTAGATGGTGTAGCCGCGTGGGCTGGACGCCTCCGGGCCGGTCCGCGCCGTGGGCGCCGACTCGAGAAGCAGGGCGGGGCAGGCGACCGACTGCAGCGTCTCCAGGCGGCCGGCTTCCGTGACGGTCGGCGTCGCCGGGAAGACCTGCCGCAGCGCCCGGGCCACGCCTTCCGCGAGCGCCAGGCTCGTTCCGGCGAACGGCGACTGCGCGCCCCGCCAGGCGGGCATGGGCAGGGCCACGTTTCCGTCTCCGACGACGATGGGCGCTTCGCTGTTCTCCGTGATCGATTGGTAGGACAGGACCCGGAATCCCCCGCCGCGCACGACGCCCTCGTTGTCGAGGTGAATGCTCAGATAGAGATCCGCCTTCGCACCGTTCGCGATCGCCGCGCGGCGGTCGCTGGAGACGTCGACGTCCCCGTCGCGCGTGAGGACGATCCGCGCCTGGGTTCTCGACTGGAGCGCGCTGCGAAGCGCGCGCGCGATTTCGAGCGCCACGTCCTTCTCGACCTGTCCGCCGGGCAGGGGCGAGCCCGTGTCCGACCCGCCGTGCCCCGGATCGATCACGATCGTCCGCACGCGGCCGGGGATCGACCCCAGGGCGAGCGGTTCGAGCCGGGTGAAGATGCCGGCGTCCACCAGGCCCCGGTCGTACGTCAGCGAAATCTTCAGGCGATTGTTGGTGACGTTGATCGTGTACCCGCGGGCGTCCTCGGTGAGGCCGAGACGGCACTCCACGCCGCCCGCCGTCTCGCGCATCCAGCCGTCGGCGACGACGCCGCCGGAAAAGACGCGCGCGCTGTCGAGCGTGCCGCCTTCGAACAGAACGCGAAGCTCCGTCGGCGTCGCGTAGAGGACGCGGGTCGGAAGGCTTCGCCCCAGCGAGGCGACGACTTCCGTGACGCGGTCGCGCGTGTAGAGCTGCGCCTGGCGGATGGAGTGCGGTTCCACGCGATAGCGGATCACGCGCGTGTCGCCGTCGTACGTGGCGTCGGGAACCAGCCCCCAGCTGAACAGGAGTTCCAGGATCGCCTCGGGCGCGTGGACCACCCCGTGCACGAGGATCACGGGCGCGACCAGGTTGCGCGCCTCCTCGTCCACCAGGATGACCGGCGCGCCGACGGTGAAGCGGATCGTGTGCGTGCCCATGCGCAGGGATAGTTTCTGGATCTCCGGCCGCCAGTACTTGGTGGCGCCGAAGATCCGCGCGAGGTCGTTCGTGGATAGGTAGCGGACGTTGTCGATCACGACCGGCGTCAGCCGTTCCGACTCCGCCGGGTCGGGCCGCACGACGCGGATCGGCGCGACGCCGCGACGCTGCGCGTCCGCGGTCGTCGCGATCAAGCCGCCGAGGAGCACGCAGGCGATCGAGAGGGCGGCGCCGAGCGTGATGCACCCCGCGCGCGGCGGGCGGTGGGGACTCATTCGGGGCGTTCTCCGCGCATGATCCCGCGAATTTCCTTTCGCGCGCGGCGGTCGTCCAGCTTGTCGCGCTTGTCGTACTCGCGCCGGCCTCGCACGAGCGCCAGTTCGACCTTCACCTTGCCGTCGCGGAAGTAGAGCGAGAGCGGCACCATGGTCAGACCCTTTTCCTCCAGTTCGCGCTGCAGCCTGCGGATCTCCATCTTGTGCATCAGGAGCCGGCGCGCCCGCGTCGGCTCGTGGTTCTCGTAGGAAGCAGGATCGTAAGGGCTGATGTGGAGTTGGCGAAGATACAAATCGCCGCCGTCGATGGAGGCGTAGGCCTCGCCCAACTGCGCCTTCGAGGCCCGCAGCGACTTCACCTCGCTACCGCGCAGGACGATCCCGGCCTCGTAGGTCTCGATCACGTGGTAGTCGTGGCGCGCTTTGCGATTGGTCGCGATGACCTTTCGCTCGGCGGACTTTTCCTTCTGGGGCGCGGAATGGCGCGCCATCCTGCCCTCCCTGGACGTACAGTGGAAGCGTGTCGCCGGGTTCCTGGAACGCCGGAAGCGTGATCGGCCCGCGGCTCTTGGTAAGCGAGGGTCACACAGATAGTTACCCGCCGCAAGGGCCTGCTGCGGTCGTTGACACCCCGGGCCGAGCGGCTCTATAGTATC
Source organism: Candidatus Eiseniibacteriota bacterium (assembly GCA_003235575.1). Classification (GTDB taxonomy): domain Bacteria; phylum Eisenbacteria; class RBG-16-71-46; order SZUA-252; family SZUA-252; genus SZUA-252. The sequence goes on from QJVW01000119.1 coordinate 12,696, forward strand.
CCGTTCCAATCGACGGCTGAAGCATGGTGTGCGGAAGTGGCGGAATTGGCAGACGCGCTGGGTTCAGGGTCCAGTGGCCGCAAGGTCGTGGGGGTTCAAGTCCCCCCTTCCGCACCATGACTTACGACGATGCCCGTAACCGCCGCCCGGCGGAATGTACGGTGATTGTTCGGATTGGCCGTTGATCGCGGTACTTCGCTAGGCAACGAGCGAGAGCCAGGCTCATGTACAGGGGAATCATCCGCGACCGCCAATGAGGCTCCTGAGGACACAACAGAATGAAGCCCACCAGCTCATCGTGGCGGCGGGCTTCAACCCGCGGGGGGCTATGTTGTGGTGGCAGCGGTCGATGATCCACACGTAGCCGCCGGCCCCCTCGGCTGCGACCTTCGTCGCCTTGTCCACATGTTGTACCCATGGTATAAGCGTCGGTGGCTTCCGGGCTGAGGACGCCCCCGCCTGAATTGCTTAACACGAGCGGTGCCATCGGTCACCCTACTCTGAAGATCCCACCGCTCCGCTTACTCCCCTAGGAGCCGTGCTCGCGTACGACATCTCCCCGCCCCCTCAACCGCGGAGGAGCCATGCGATCCCCCATGAGCATTCCCCCGATGATCGTCGTTGCTGCACTCCTGTTCATGCCCGGCGTGAGTATTGCCCAGTCGGAGGAGGAGTCCGCACTCCTTTTCAAGGCAATCAAGTGGCAGGTGGGGCCCTGCGTGGGAAAGCTCGGCAATCTCGCGGAGATCCAAGTCCCGGACGGGATGGCGTTCACAGGCAAGGACGGAACCAGGAAGTTTCTCGAGGCGACGCAGAACCTGCCGGACGAGAATGCGCTGGGTGTCGTGGTGCCCACGGCGGACAGCAGCTTTTGGTGGGTGGTCTTCGAATACAGTAAGTCCGGGCATATCGCCGACGACGAGAAGACCACGCTCGACGCCGCAGCCATGCTCCGCGCCCTCAAAGAGAACAACAGTGATGCCAACAAAGAGCGACGCAAGCGCGGGTGGGACGAGATCGAGATCGTGGGCTGGCAGCGGGAGCCGTTCTACGATGAACGCAGCAACAACCTGACGTGGGCGATTCGAGGGCGATCCACGAACGGAGAATCCGTGAACCACTCCGTGCGCCTTCTTGGCCGCGAGGGCTACATGAGCGCCGACATGGTCCTCGACCCCGAAGAGATCGAGGAGGCCGTCGAACCCTTCGATAATCTGCTGACGGGATTCTCGTACACGACAGGGCATCGCTACAGCGAGTACCGCAAGGGCGACAAGCTAGCTGCCTACGGGCTGACCGCGCTCGTGGCCGGCGGTGCCGGCGCCGTCGCAGCCAAGACGGGTCTACTCGGGAAGCTGTGGAAACTCATCGTGGTGGGCGTGCTGGCGATTTTCGCGGCGGTTCGGCGATTCTTCTCCGCGATCTTCAGCTGGGGGAAGTCGACCAACGACACGATCGAACCGAAGTAGGGGGCATGCCGGACTGGCTCTCGCTATACCTCGTGTTGTGGGGGCTTCGCGTCCTCGAGCACATTCACGTGAGACCGTCGGGCTCGATCGTGTTCTCCAGCGATGGCTCGGGCCGGTGCCGCCCTCGCCCCACGCCGCCTCCGTCGGAAAGGGACGCGTCGGCGCTGGTCTTCGCCAATCCGTTCCGGCTCTTTGGTGAGCGATACGTCTCCGGCGCGCCGGAGATCGGCCGGCTGGCGGCCACCGACGCGTCGGGCGTGTTGTCGGCCTACCGATCCTCGGTCCGTCCTCTCCACCGGGCCCAGCTGGCGCTGGCGCTGCACCTTTTCGTAGTCGTGCCCGTCGTGTGGGCCACGGTTGGAATCACCAGGTCCTGGCCCTACATGTTGGGCGGAATGATCGCACTGCACGTGCTGACGGTCGTCATCTTTGCGGGAGTAGCCCAGACTCTCGACCCGCGGCCACGAGGTGGTCGCTGGGGG
>QJVW01000136.1 GCA_003235575.1 Candidatus Eiseniibacteriota bacterium
CTTCTCATGGGCGTGGCGTGGGGCGTCGGCGCGATGATCATCGGCCCGATCGGCGCATTCGCCGACCGCCAGGGAATCCAGGCGGGACTTGCCGTCCTGGCGTCGATGCTTGTGATGGGGCTCATCTGCTCCGCACTCCTACCGGGGGCGCGGCGCCGCGTTCCCATCGCGGAGGCTACGGGGGGGGTGTAGGGATTCCGGGCGATGCCGTCGCCCGCAGCGGACGTCCATCGCGGCGCCGCGGCGCGGGGGAACGCGGCTCACCCTCTCGCGATGAGGGCTGGCAATTGAACCGCGCACAAGCTATTGCAGCCATTGGGTTTGTCGGCGGACTGGCCCGGGCGGGGGTCGGTTCGTCGAACGGGGGCGGTCCACGCACCGCTCTTGTTCCTTACCCTACTTGAGGATAGACTGGCCCCTCCATGGTACTCGCCGACACGATCCGCCCCGGCTACGCGCGAACGACCACGGGGTCCCCCGGGACCTCGGCCGCGTCGCTTCCCGGTTCCTTGCTCTTCGATGCGGGCCTGGTCGTGGCGGGGAGCGCCGTGATCGCTCTCTCCGCGCAGGTGGCGATTCCCCTTCCGTTCTCACCGGTGCCGGTCACCGGCCAGACCTTCGGCGTGCTGCTGGTCGCATCGATGCTTGGCCGTGTTCGTGGCCTCGCGGCGGTGCTGGCCTACCTTGCGGAGGGGGCGGCGGGGTTGCCGGTGTTCGCCGGCATGACCGCCGGCCCCGCGGTGCTGCTGGGGCCGACGGGCGGCTACCTGATGGGCTTCCTTCCCGGCGCCTATCTTTGTGGATGGCTCGCCGAACGCGGGTTCGACCGGACGCCGGTTCGCACGATCGCCAGCATGATTCTCGGAAACATCGCCATCTTCGCGCTGGGCCTTCCTTGGCTGGCGCGTTTCGTCGGATCGTCGAACGCGTGGGCACTCGGCTTCTGGCCGTTTCTCGCGGGCGACGTCGTGAAAATCGGACTGGCCGCGGCCTTGCTCCCGATGGGGTGGAAGGTGCTCGGCGCCAAGGAACGCTGACCATGTACGACCCGACCCACGAATACTCCAGCAACATCCTGATCACCGGCGCCACGGGAATGATCGGCCGCGCGGTGGCCCGTGAACTCGTCGTGCACGGCTACCGTGTGCACGGGCTGGCGCGAAACGTCGAGGCGCGCGCACGCTTGCCGTACGCCGTGATCGCGGTCATGGGCGACATCCGGTCGCCGGAACGGTGGGAGAACGCGATTCGAAGGGTGGACGCGGTCATCCACCTCGCGCTCGACGGTGACGAGGGCGGAAAACAGGAACGCGAGGATGCCGAACGGCAGGCGGCGGGGATGGCCGAGCGGCTGGAGGCGCTGGGCGAGATTTGTCGACGCAACAAGAAGAAGTTGCTCCACACGTTCGGCTCACCGCTCTATGAGCCTGGTCCCGATGGAATCGTCCGTGAGACCTGCGGCATCAGCGCGGGCCGGGGCTATGGCCTGCGCCACCGCATCGTCTGGCCGGTGTTCCAGGCCCTGCGCCGTCGCGGTCTCCAGGCGATCTCGGTGAATCCCACCTTCGTCTACGGCCGCGGCGGATGGTTCGAAGGCGGCGTCCTGCGCCCCATGCTCGAAGGGAAGTCGGCGTTCCTGGGTGACGGAACGCAGACGATGCACTACGTCGAGGCAAGCGACACCGCCGCCGCGTACCGCCTGGCGCTCGAGCACGGCATCGTCGGCGAGGACTACCTCGTTGCCGACGACGCGCCCTCCACGATCGGCGCGTTCACGCGCCTGGTCGCCAAGGAATTGGGCGCTCCGGCGCCGTCCGGTATTTCCGAGGAAACCGCGATCGAAGCGCTCGGCCATTGGGGCTACGAGGCCGTTACGTTCGGCCCGCCCGTCGATTCCACCAAGGCCCGCGAACACCTCGGCTGGACGCCGAAGTACCGAACGATCGAAGAAGGCGTGCCCGCCGTCGTGCTCGACTTCAAGCGGTCGTTGGCGAGACCCCCGATCGACGTCGAAGCCGAAGCGCGCGCGCGGTTCCGACGCCCCGCGCCGCTATGATCGGGAGGTTCGCGGTTCGGTGATGCGCCCGGCGATCCACCTCGCCGCCGTCGCCGCGCTCTGCCTCTCCCTCGCCCCAGCGCTCCACCGCGATCACGCCGTCGCGGGCAGCATCCTCCTCACCGCGGACCGTCTCTTCGACGGGCGCGTGCTGCGCGAGGGGCCCGTTCAGGTTCTCGTTCGCGACGGGAAGATCGAGACAATGGCGCTTCCCGGCGCGCACGGCACGCCCCGCATCGACGCTCCCGGCGCCGAACGGATCGATCTGCCGGGGCACACGCTTCTTCCGGGGTTCATCGACGCGCACACGCACCTGACCTACCTCTGGAGCGACACGACTCACGCGCCCAACTATCTCGGCGACTACCTGGGTTCGCCGATCGTCGTCGCCTTCGAAGCGGCTAGAAACGCGGAGAAGACCCTTCGCGCGGGATTCACCACCGTGCGGCAACTCGGTGCGTCCGACGATGTCGATCTGGCGCTGGCCCAGGCGATCGACCGCGGACTGACGCCGGGGCCGCGCATCGTCGCGGCAGGCGCGATCTATCCGCCCTTCCCCGGACGCGCCGATATCCGCTGGCCTCCCGACGGCACCGCGGCGACGCGGCAGGAAATCGTCGCGAAAGCGCGCGAGTACCTGGGGAAAGGCTACGCCTGGGTGAAGATCTACGAGACGAGCGGTACGTGGGACGACACGACCGGGGTGCCGTACTACACCCGGGATGAGTTGGCCGGCGCCGTCGAGGCGGCCGCGCCGCGCGGATGGGTGGCCGCCCACTGCATGGGTCTCGAGGGGGCAAGGCGGGCCGTCGCGGCGGGCGTCCGCTCGATCGAGCACGGATCCCGTCTCGATCGCGCGGTCGTTCGCGACATGGCGCGGCGGGGGATCTTCCTCGTACCGACGCTCTACCATCTCCAGTGGTACGCGGATCACGGCGCCGCGCTGGAATATGGTCCCGGCTACGGTGACCGGCTGGCCGCGCTCCAGAAGGAGCAGTTCGACTCGGTGGGGCGGGCGCGCGCCGCGGGGGTGAAAATCGCCTGCGGCTCCGACGCCGTCTACTCCATGCACGGGGAGAACGCCCAGGAGATCATTTGGCTCACGAAGGCGGGCCTGACCCCGGTCGAGGCGCTGCGGTCCGCGACCGCGGTGAATGCCGAGCTCCTGGATCTCGAAGGGGAGATCGGCTGCCTGGCGCCCCACGCCGCCGCAGACATCATCGCGGTTCCCGGTGATCCGACGCGGGACATCAATCTGGTTTCGCGCGTCGCGTTCGTCATGAAGGGCGGCCACGTGGTCCGCCGGCCCTAGCGCCGCCACGCGCGCCGATGGTTCGCCGCCCCGTCTTCCGCCTCCGATTCCTGACACTCGCCCTCGTCGTGGCGGGGCTTGGCGCGGCGGCCATCCTTTCCTGCAATCGCGAGGTTCCCGACGAGAGCCAGTGGATGTCCCACGTTCGCGCGCTTGCCGACGACGCGCTCGAGGGGAGACAGACGGCCCATCCCGGCTACCGGAAGGCCGCGGACTACGTCGCGCGCGAACTGAAAGGTTTCGGCGTGGAGCCGGCCGGCGACTCCGGCTCCTACATGCAGCGCGTGCCCTTCCTGGCCCGCCGTGTCCTCGAGGACCAGTGCACGCTGGTCCTCCGGCGAGGGCGGCGGACCCAACCCCTCGTACTCGGCAAGGATGCCGTCCTGTCCATGGGGCTCGAGCCCGCGGCGTCCGTGGACGCCCGGCTCGTCTTCGTGGGCAACGGACTGCACCTTCCCGAGATCGGGTACTCGGACCTGCGGGGGCTGGATCTCCGGGGCGCCATCGCCGTCTACGTGTCGGCCACGCCGAAGGGGATTCGCGGCACGCGGGCGGCGCACGCATCGTCCATCCGGGAGCGATGGAAGGCCCTCCGCGCCGCGGGGGCCGTCGGCATCATCCGGATCCCGAACCCCAGCCGCCAATCGTACCCGTGGACTCGGGTAGCGGGCAGCCGCCTGGAACCGAGGCTCACGCTCGAGGGCGAGGAGTTCGAGCAGCTGTCGGGAATGAAACTGTCCCTGATCTGGAATTCGAACCGCGCCGACCAACTCTTCAAGCGGGCCCGGTTCTCCTTCGCCTCCATTCGAAGGCTTGCCGCCTCCGAGCGCCGCCTACCGCGGTTCGCGCTTCCGTACCGGTTGAAGGCTACCCTCGCGTCCGCGGCGACGCCGACCGAATGCCGGAACGTCGTCGGAATGATCCGCGGCTCGGACAAGAAACTGCGGAACGAGATCGTCGTGCTTTCGGCCCACCTGGACCATCTCGGCATCGGCCTGCCGGTGGACGGCGACTCGATCTACAACGGCGCGATGGACAACGCGTCGGGATGCGCGACGCTGTTGGAAGTGGCGCGGGAGATGCAACGCTCCGGCAGGCCCCCCAAACGGTCGGTGCTGTTTCTCTTCACGACCGGTGAGGAGTCCGGGCTCTTCGGGGCGACCTATTTCGCGGCGAGGCCGACCGTCCCCGGAGGACGAATCGTCGCCAACCTGAACATCGACATGTTTCTGCCCATTCAACCGATTCGCGGCGTCACCGCGTACGGGATCGAGGAATCGGATCTGGGCGACGACGTCCGCGCCGTCGCGAAGCGGGAGTCCCTTCGGGTGATACCGGATCTCGCGCCCCAGCGTAACTACTTCATCCGCAGCGATCAGTATGCGTTCGCCCGGTTCGGCGTTCCGGCGCTCATGCTCGAGGCGGGTCCCGTCGATTCGGCCGGGCGCGAGGCGGAGCAGGTGTGGAACCGGACGCACTACCACGAGCCGTCCGACGACGCGTCCCAGGACATCGATATCGCCGCCGCGGACCGGTACAACCGGTACGTGCTCGCGTTGGCCCTCCGCGTGGCCGATCGCGCCACGGCGCCGCGCTGGCGCCCCAAGAGCCTGTTCCGACGATACGCGCGGGCGGAAGCGCGATGAACCGTCCGTTTCGAGTGGGCCGGACCGTCTATCTCCGTTCCATCGGGCGCGAGGACACCGCGGACTACCAAGCCTGGATGAACGATGTCGACGTGTGGCGGCACCTTCAATTCAACAGGCCCGTCACGCGGGAGGAGGAGAGCCGCTTCGTGGAGCGCGCCATGGCGATGGACGATCCCGCGGAGATCAACTTCGCCATCGTGCGCCGGCGCGGGGATCTCCTGCTCGGGGCGACGGGACTCCATGGCATCGACATGGTGCGCCGGAGCGCGGGCTTCGGAATCCAAATCGGACGGAAGGCGGAGTGGGGGAAAGGCTACGGAACCGAGGCGAGCGCGCTTGTCGTGGACTACGCGTTCCGTGATCTGAACCTCAATCGGGTCTGGCTTCACGTCTTCGAGTTCAACGAGCGGGGAATCCGCGCGTACGAACGGATCGGGTTCAAGCGCGAGGCGGTGCTGCGGCAGGAGTGCTTTCGGGACGGCCGCTACTATGACGTGCACGTCATGGGCATCCTGCGGCGCGAGTGGTCCAGGCGGACGCGCGCCGCATCCACGCGCCGGAAGCGGAGCACGGGGTGAAGAATCCCTACCTCATCGGCGCGAAGGTCTACCTGCGGCCGCTGGAGCCGGAGGACGCCGTCCCCCTGTCCGCATGGCTCAACGACCCCGCGGTGGGGGAAATCATGGGGATTCGGCGGCCGTCGCATGAGGAATCGGCGCGCCGGTTTCTCGCGAAGTCCGCGAAGGATCCGCGGCAGGTGGGATTCGGCATCGCGCTCCGCCGGGATGACCGCTTGGTCGGAACGACGGTGCTGCATCACATCAGCCATCAACGCCGAAGCGCGGCGCTGGGGGTCGCCGTCGGAGCGCCTGCCGTACGGGGACGCGGCGTCGGTACGGAGGCGGTGCGGCTCCTCTTGGGCTACGCGTTCGAGACGCTGAACCTGAACCGCGTCTGGCTGCACGTCGTCGCCTCGAACGAAGCCGCGCGTCGCGTGTACGCGAACCTGGGGTTCGTGCACGAGGGGACCCTGCGCGAGGAGGCGTGGAGCGCGGGCCGCTACGAGAACGTCCTTGTCATGGGATTGCTCCGAGGCGAGTGGGAAGCGCGCTCCGGCCGCTAGAAGCCATCCATCGTGGCGATTTCCAACGTGTACTTCGTCCGGCTGATTCGCGTGAACTTGGCGTCCCGCACCAGGCGGCCGATCCGCTCCAGGAACCGGGGATCGCGGCTGATGACCGAAACGCCGATCGCCGTCGTGGTGCCCGGGGGGGCTTGGCCACGCCGGTGTAGCGCGATCCAATTGTCGTAGTCCAGCACGTAGCTCTTCTGCTGGAACGAGAAGTTCTTCGGGAGATTCTGCCCCACGCCGACCGGGATCTGGCCGGCCACCGACTCCCGGGGCCAACGACCCAGATCGCCGTAGTACAAGTAGACCGCCGCCCGGATCGCCTGCAATTGGGCCGCCGCCTGCGCCGCGCGCGTGTTCTGGATGAACGCGAAGTACCCGGGGAGGGCGATGGCGGCCAAGATGCCGACGACGGTCAGGGCGATCATCAACTCGGCAGCCGTAAATCCCCCCGACGCCTTCCGTTTCCTCACAGCACCCCCAGGCTCGTGCCCTCGCTCCGCGCGCTCCGATACCGGACTTGGGATGTATCGGCGAGTCCGAGGGGGATATTGAGAGCGCTAGGCCGAAGAGGTGAAGCCGGTTCGGGGCGGTTGGAGGGGGGTGGGGACCTCGCTCCGGCTCCCGGGAGGAGGGATCCGATTACTCCGCCGCCGCGGGCGAGGCGCGGCGTCGTTCGCGCCCGCCCGAGGCGGCTACGACATCAGATCGGCAGCCAATACGAGATCTTGGCCAGGATCCGGTTTTCCGGCTCGTTCCGGAACAGCTTCCGGGTGCTGACGTTGTTTCGAAAGTCGGCGGAGCCGTTGGGAAGGAAGGAGCGCTCGTCGTACCCGGAGCGGCTCTGCGTCCAGACCAGGAAGAACGTGCTTCCCGGGCGATACTCCCATCGGTACACCACGTTCGTATTCACCGACGCGAACGAGAAATCGAAATCCCGCACATTGGTCGTCGTCGTGGGCGGGTCCTGGTTCGAGTCCACCACCATCGGTCCGTCGTAGTGAATGAACTTGTACGAGTCCGGCACCGACAGCTCGCGCACTTCGTGGTAGTCGCCCACCGTGATGAACGGCTGCGCGTAGATCTCCAGGGATTGGTTGCGGCTGAAGAGTATGTTCGAGCGCAGCGTCAAATCGGCGGTCTGCTGGTGAATCCGCCCGAATAGATACGAGTACCCTCCGATTCCCTTGCCCCCCGGGTACTTCGCAAGGTCAACCGTCTGCAAGTACTGGGTGTCGTCCACCCGATTGATGAATCCCAATTCCAGCTCGTGATTGATCGCGCTGCTCTGGTTCCAACGGACGCTGGCCGTCCCATGATCGGTGTGGCTCTTGGCGGTGTCCACGGAGTAGTTCAGCTCCATGTTGGCCACGAAGGTCTTGCGCGTATCGCTGGAGGCGCCGACCCAGGCGCTCAGGGTCGCCGGCTCGCTCATCAAGGGCCCGCCGCGGGTCTCGTACCGGTGGTGTCCTTCCTGGTTGTAGGCGATGCCGTACCAGGTCTCCCGGTAGTTCCGGTACTGCATCCAGCCGTTGATGTTCATGCCGGTATATTGCGGATGACCGGGACCGTACTCCCATGCCACCTGGTTCGTGTTCGGATCGATCGCCTTCCGGCCCGCGTAGATCCAGGAACGGTTCAAGTTGTAATTGATGTTGCCGTTCGCGAAGTGCTTGCTCTTGCCGTCCTGGTTCAGCCGTCGCTGGGTCCAGAAGTAGGCGACGATTTCGTCGGGGGAGCTGAGATACCCCATGTCGTTGATCTGGAGCTTGTCGGATTCCCAGCGGACGCCGATGTTACCGCGCTGCGACCCCGCGTTTCGACTCAGGGTCAACTCCCCGCCCGTGCCGTACACGGGCGCGTGCGAAACAGAGGGATCCGACAGGAGCGGCTCCGAATTGATCACGGAGCCCACGAACGACCCGCGCACGTTCCACGCGCGCGTCTTGGTGTTGAGTTCGAAGTCGGCGCCCGTGGTGTAGGCCTCACGGGAGGCGCGGTCGCCCCATGTCTCGCGGTCGGCCGTGTTCACCACCGCCGTCTGCATGACATTGACCCGATTTCGACCCTCGGAGAATTCCTTCCCCAGGCGCGCCACGAAATAGCGGGATAGCCGGTCTCCGTTCTTGAAGATGTTGTGGGCCTGGCCCGAGCCCGTCAGGTCGGTCGACGCGGCCAGCGCGGCCAGCGAGACGCCCCCGACGATCTTTCCCGTCATCTTCGCGGCGTAGCGGATTCGCGTGTTCTCATCGCCCGTTCCAACGCGTCGCGAGTAGAAGAGATTGAAATTCGGCATCTCGAAGAAACGGCTCCCCTCGATGAAGAAGGGGCGCTTCTCCTCGTAGAACGTTTCGAACGGCGAGAGATTCAACGTGGCCGGATCCGCTTCGACTTGGCCGAAATCGGGCTGCACGGTGGCGTTCAAGGTCAGATCCGACGTGACGCCGTACTTCATGTCCAGACCGATGTTCTGGAAGCCGTCGATCTTGTCCGAGGGCGCCCCGCCGTCGATGGCAGGGTCCGTCTCGCGCTGGAGCACGTAGGGGAGGAACTCCAACTGGCGCGGCGCGCGCACGCCGCGGATCCCGGACACCGTCGCGAACCGGTTCACGAATCCGCCCAGGTCCCGACTCCACGTCTTCCATGCCGTGTCCTGGCCGCGCCCCTGGAGATAGCGCCACACGTTCAGGCCCCAGGTCATCTCGGGGGCCGACCGGTAGCGGATCGCGCTGAACGGAATCCGAATCTCCGCGTACCAGCCCTTCTCGTCCCGGCTCGTCTCCGCCTGCCACACGGCGTCCCAATCGACGTCGGCGTCGCCGTTGTTGTAGAGGTACTGGTCCTGCTGCACGCCGAGCGGATTCACCTTGAACGCGTACCCCGTCGTGCGATCGAGGTATGGATCCAGGTAGATCGCGAGAATGTCCGAACTCGTGAACTTGTCGCGGCGTGAAAGCTTCGCGCGGATGTTCGACGGATCCGACTCGTAGCAGGCCACCGCGAAGTAGATGGCGCCCTCGTCGTACGCCACCTTGAACACCGTCTGCTCGGCCGCCGGGGCGCCCCGATCGGGATCCCACTGGGAGAACCCGCGGCCGGCGTCGGCCAGCGTCCACGCCTCGTCGTCGAGTCGCCCGTCCAGCCGGATCTCATGCTGGCGCGCGTCGAAGGCGCGAATCGTGGGATCGGTCGCCTTGGAGCCATCCGCGGAGTCGGCGTACTGCGGCCCCACATCGGACGTCGAGAAGGCGGCGTTGGCCAGGGCCTGGACGGGAAGCGCGATGATGGAGAGGAGCAAGCCCGCCGCCAGGATCGGGCCCCGGAGGGTTGAGTAGTAAGTTGTTGACGTACAACATGCTACTGACTTCATGGCGTTCTCCTTGAGGTGCGAGCCGCGCCAATCGCGACGGGAGGGTGTCTGAGAATGGTCAGATGCCCGGGCGGCGCCAATCGTTGGAGGGGGGATGCCAACGACCCGATTTCGGCTCCGCCGGGGACCTAGTGGCATAACGCCGTCCCTCCTACGATGGTTTCACGAGATTTCGCCGCGTACCACCCCAGTCTGCCCCCGGCAGGGGATCGACGCTACCAACGACCCGCTTAAGAGAGCGGCGAACTTGGACGATCTATTGGTGGACGCCGTGGTCCAAGGCCGTTTCCAGCAACTGATTGCGCTATGATGGAGGCCGACCCGCCCCACCGCCAAACATGAAGGAGGGGTTCCGTGCTGTTTCTTGTCCTCGTCGTTATCGTAGCGGCCGTTCTTCTGGTGCCGCCCATTCGTCGTGTCGTACTGACCCGCTGGCTCATGCCGCTTCTCTCCGGCGTCATCCCGCGCATGAGCGAAACCGAGCGCATCGCGCTCGAGGCCGGCACCGTCTGGTGGGATGCCGAGCTCTTCTCCGGCAACCCGAGGTGGAGCCGACTGCTCTCGTTCCCCCCGATGAAGCTCACCGAGGAGGAGCAGGCGTTCCTCGACGGCCAGACGGAGGAGCTGTGCCGTCTCGTCGATGAGTGGGACGTCAATCGCCGCGGGGATCTCTCGCCGGAGGCGTGGGCGTTTCTGAAGAAGGAACGGTTCTTCGGCATGATCATTCCGAAGGAATACGGGGGCCTCGGGTTCTCGGCCGCCGCGCATTCCGCGGTGATCACGAAGATCTCCAGCCGCTGCGTCACGGCGTCGGTGACCGCCATGATCCCGAATTCGCTCGGCCCCGCGGAACTCTTGCTCCACTACGGGACCGACGAGCAGAAACGCCACTACCTGCCTCGTCTGGCAGTCGGCGAGGAAATCCCCGCCTTCGCGCTGACCGAGCCGGAGGCGGGCAGCGACGCTACCGCGCAGAAGAGCGAGGGCATCATCTGCAAGGGCACGTTCGAGGGGCGCGAGGTTCTCGGCATGCGCCTCAACTGGTCCAAGCGCTACATCACGCTCGCCCCGTCCGCCACCGTCCTCGGGCTGGCGTTCCGCCTGCGGGATCCCGATCACCTCCTGGGCGACAAGGAGGACTTGGGCATCACGTGCGCGCTCTTGCCCACCAGCCTTCCCGGCGTCGAGGTGGGACTGCGGCACGATCCCCTGGGCGTTCCGTTTCTCAACGGCCCCACGTTCGGCACGGATGTGTTCGCGCCGCTCGACGCGATCATCGGCGGTCCGAAGAACGCCGGCGCCGGCTGGCGCATGTTGATGGAGAACCTGGCCGCGGGTCGGGGCATCGCGCTGCCGTCGCTCGCCGCCGGATCGGCGCAGGTGGCCGTGCGGGTCGCCTCCGCCCACGCGTCCGTTCGCGAGCAGTTCGGGATGCCGATTGGTCGGTTCGAAGGTATCGAGGAACCGTTGGCGCGGATCGGAGGCAACGCCTACTGGATGGACGCCACGCGACGCCTCACGCTCTGCGCGGTCGACTCCGGCGAGCGGCCGGCTGTTCTCTCCGCGATCGTGAAGCACTACCTGACCGAGGCGATGCGTGCGACCGTGAACGACGCCATGGACGTCCAGGCGGGAAATGGGATCTCGCGCGGGCCGCGCAACGTGCTCTCCTCCTTCTATCAAGCGGTTCCCGTCGGCATCACCGTGGAAGGGGCGAACATCCTGACGCGCACGCTGATCATCTACGGGCAGGGGGCTATTCGCTGCCACCCCTGGGTTCAGCGTGAAATGAAGGCCATCGCCGCGAAGGACCTCGTCGCGTTCGACGAGGCGCTCTTCGGACACATCGGCATGGTGCTCGCGAACGGGGTCCGCTCGTTCGCCTACGCCGTCACCGGCGGGGCGATGGCTCCTTCCGCCGTCTCCGGACCCGCCGGCGACGCGATCCGCCGTCTCGCCCGCATGAGCGCCGCCTTCGCGCTCGTTTCGGACACGGCGATGGCCACCCTGGGGGCAACGCTGAAGCGCCGGGAGAAGATCAGCGGCCGCCTTGCCGACGTGCTCGCGTGGATGTACGTGACGTCGGCCACCGTGAAGCGATTCGTGGACGACGGGCAGCCGGAGCGGGACCGCTGCGTCTTCGAGTGGGCCGTGGACCACGCGCTTCACCGGGCGCAGACGTCCCTGGTGGGCGTGCTCGACAACCTGCCGCATCGCCCCGCCGCGTGGGCGCTTCGCGCGACGGTCTTCCCGTTCGGCGCGCGATGGAAGCCACCGTCGGACCGGCTGGGCTCCAAGGTCGCGAGGGCGATGATGGAGGACCGGGAGGTGCGGGAACGACTCTCCTCCGGCATTCACGTGCCATCGCGAGACCAGCACGGCCTCGGCCGGCTGGAGGATGCCTACGAAAAGGTCATGACGGCGAGGGGGCTGGAGCGAAAGCTGCGCGAGGCCGTGAAGGCGGGATCGATTCCCGCTCCCGGGAAGAATGGGGACGGCTCCATTGACGCGGCCGTGGGGCAGGGTGTTCTGACCGCCGAGGAGGGCCAGCGCGTTCGCGAGGCCGTCGCGGCCCGCCTCGACGTCATCCAGGTCGACTCATTCGACGCCGAGGTGCTCGCGGAACACCAAAACTAACCGCAAGCCGGTTTCAGGGCGCGCCCTGGTCGGCGTTGGCCTTCTGCGCGAACATCGCTTCCGCTTGGAATAGACCCGCGGCGGCGGCCGAATCGCCGGCCGCCGCTGCGCGGAACGCCGCGTCGCGCAAGAGCGGCGCCACGGTCGCGTCCGCCGGCCGCAGCGAACGAAGCAAGTCGGTCGCGGTCGCCTCGTCCCAGCTCAGGAGCGCCTCCGAGCTCTGCGCGGCCAACAGATCGAACGGCGCGCGGTGCTCCAGCCAGCCGTTGTCATCCGTGTTGATGGGCCCTGGTCCCGTGGCCGCGGCGATCCGGTCCAGCCTCCCCCGGTAATAGCGAAGCAGATCCCCGGGACGCGTGACGCCGACGCGCGCCAAATCCGCCGCGACCTCGGGGCGCTGCATCGCGTCGCGCCAGGCGTCGACGTCGAGGGGGACGTCGCGATCCCGCGACGCGAGCAGAATCAGGTCCGCGGCCGAATCGATGTAGAAGACCTGCCCGCGGGGGAAGGTTCGCGCCAGGGTCCGGATCACGGAGCGGATCGCCTCCGGGGAAATCTGATAGCACTGAACCCACTGGCAGAGAACGCCGCCCGGGCGAAGTCGCGTCGCCGCGATGCGGTAGAAGTCGTCGGAGAAGAGGTCGCCCATGCCCGCGATCCAGAAATTCGACGGCTCGGAGACGATGACATCGTACTGGGTCCTCTCCGATCGGAGCACGAGGCTCGCGTCCTCCACGACCATGTCGTGTCGCGGGTCGGCCAGCGGATCGCCGGCGCTTTCCCGAAAGAGGGGCGCCGCCTCCACCACCGCCGGCTCCAGCTCCACCGTGCGCACGCCGCGGACCGGGTAGCGAAGGGTCGCCGCGCTCGTCACCCCGCTTCCATAGCCGATCACGAAGACATCCGTCGCCCCCGGCGTCGCCAGGATGGGGAGGTGCCCGACCAGGACCTGGGTCCGCATGTCGAGACCGCTCCCCGTCGTCGCGTCCGCCTTTCCGTTGATCAGGAGCGTTCGCTGGCCCTGGGTCTCGACGACGCCCACGCTGGCCACGGGCCCCTCCCGGTAGAAGAGCAGCGTTCCGAGATCGGGGCGTGTTCCAATCGCGTCGATCGCGCGGTGGGTCAGCGCCTCGCCCCCGAACCAGTAGGAACGGAGCAGCCGTATGAGGCCAAGGCTCATCCGGTCTGGGCTCCACCGCGGCATGGCCACGAACGCGAAGGCCGCCACCCCCACGACCACCGCGACCGCGCCGAAGCGCCGGCCCCGCGCCGCGGGTTCACCGCCCCAGAGGGCCGCCACGCCGAGCGCCGCGTTGCCGGCCGCCGCGCCCAGGATCGCGACCGGCGCGCCGAAGGCGGGGATGAACCAATACGCCGTGAGGAGCGAGCCGGCGATCGAGCCGATCGTATTGGCCGCGTAGACCTCGCCCGTCGCCCCCGATGCGTCCGCTACCCGTCGGCGGTGCACGGCCACCGCGACCGGAAAGAGCGCGCCCAGAATCAGCGTCGGCGGGAGGATCATCACGGCCGCCATGCCGGCCTCCGCCAGGAGCAGCTTGTTCACGCTTCCTCCGGACGCCGCGATGGCCGACGTTTGCCAGTGGGGAAGGCGCGCGAGCGCGTGGAGTCCGCCGCCCACCGATGCCGCCAGCCCCGCCTGGAGCACGCCGAACAGCACGACCGGCGCGCGGACACGGCGGAGCGCCCGCTGCGCCCCGGCGGCCCCGAGCGCCAGGCCGAGAAGATAGATCGCGAGGATCGCCGAGAACGCGTAGGTGATGCCCCCGAAGGGCACGGTGAGCAACCGCGTCCAAGCGATCTGATAGAGAATCGCCGCCAGTCCCGAGAAGGCGAACGCGGGCAGCAGCCAACGCGCGAAGGCCGGCGCGGCCCCGCGGCCGGCTGGATCGCCCCCCTCCGGGCGCGCGGCCTCCGGCGTCGGGTTCGGCGCCGGCGATCGGAACCGCGCGAGGAGGAGTAGCGCGGCGAGCGCGAGGTCGACGGCCCCGGCCGCGGCCGCGGTCCGCGCCAGTCCCCATTGGGGCACGGCGACGAATCCCGCGGCGAGCGTCCCG
>QJVW01000093.1 GCA_003235575.1 Candidatus Eiseniibacteriota bacterium
TGGGTGCTCCTCTGCGAGGAGAGCGACGCCCTGGTGGAGCGCCTGGCCCCGGCGTGCGTCGCGGAAGTGCGCGCCCGGTCGGAACGGCTCGATCGCCAGGATCCGAACTGGCGGGGCGCGGAGGCGGCCCGCGGGTACGAGGCCGTCGAAACGATTCTGTCCAAGGTTCAGCGAAAGGTCACGAGCACCGACCCGGTTCGCCGGCGCGTCGATCGGATCGTCACGCACCGCGTCATCGGCCCGCTGCTCTTCGCGATCATCATGGGCGTCATCTTCCAGGCCATCTACGCCGGCGCGCAGCCGCTGATGGACCTGATCGAGATCGGCGTGAACGGCGTGGGAAGCGCGCTCACCACGCTGCTCCCCGCGGGACCGTTCCGCTCGCTCCTCGTGGACGGGATTCTGGCCGGCGCGGGGACGCTGCTCTCGTTCCTGCCGCAGATCGCGCTGCTCTTCCTCTTCATCGGCATCCTCGAGGACACGGGCTACCTGGCCCGCGCGGCGTTCATCCTGGACCGCATGATGGGCGCGGTCGGCCTCCCCGGCCGTGCGTTCCTGCCGCTCCTGTCGTCGTTCGCCTGCGCCATCCCCGGAATCCTCGCGACGCGCACCATCGACAACCGCCGCGACCGTCTCGCCACGATCTTCGTCGCACCGTTCATGTCGTGCAGCGCCCGGCTTCCCGTCTACGCCCTCCTGATCGGCGCGTTCATCCCCAACCTCGGCTGGGGACCCCTGAGCCTCCCCGGGCTCGTGCTCTTCGCGCTCTACGTCTTTGGCATCGCCGTGGCGTTTTTGACGGCGTGGGCCCTGCGGCGCACCGTGCTTCGGGGGCCGCGAGCATCCAGCGTGATGGAGCTGCCGCCCTACCGCACGCCGGCCTGGCGGGGACTGTTGAGCACGATCCGGAGCCAGTCGCTGGAGTTCGTGAAGAAGGCCGGCACGATCATCGTCGCCGTCTCGGCGGTGCTGTGGTTCCTGGCCAGCTACCCCGGCGGCGCGCCCGAAACGAAGGCGATCGAGGGACGACTGGCCGCGGCGGAGCAGGCGAACGACACCGCGGCCGCGACCGCGCTGCGGCAGGAGGCCGCCGGCTCCGCCCTGCGCCACTCGTTCGCCGGGCAGATCGGGCGCGGACTCGAACCGCTGATCGCGCCGTTGGGATTCGATTGGAAGATCGGCATCGGCTTGGTCACGTCGTTCGCGGCGCGCGAGGTGATGGTCTCGACCATGGCGACGGTGTGGAACCTGGGCGACGGAACCGACGACACCGTCTCGCTCCGCCGGGCGATGCGCGAAGCGAAGCATCCGCGAACCGGCGAGGCGGCCTATCCGCCGCTGACCGGCATCAGCCTCATGGTCTTCTTCGCGCTGGCGTGCCAGTGCATGTCGACGGTCGCGGTCGTTCGCAGGGAGACCGGCACCTGGACCTGGCCGCTCCTCATGCTGGTCAGCATGAACGTCCTGGCGTGGATCGCGTCCTTCGCCGTGTTCCAGGGCGGTCGGGCGCTGGGATGGGGATGAGACGATGACGATCGGCTGGCAGGAAATCGCGGTGGGAATCGTGGTCGCCGGCGCTGCGGCCTGGCTGGTGCGGCGTGCGGTCCGGGCCCGGCGCGAGCGCGTCGCGTGCGCGCACTGCCAAGTGCGAAAGATCCCACGACCGACCTTGGGAGCGCGGAAACAGCCTCGTCCCTAGCGCGGCCCGGCGCCACCTTAGGAAGTGGCGGTCGCGGTCCCTTCCCCCTCGACGATCACCGGCTTCAGGCCGAACACTTCCTCGAACAGCGCGCCCTTCGACTCCAGCGCCACGCGTTCCAGCGCCAAATCCTCTCCGGGCCCCACCTCGATGCGCAGTTCGTCTCCCTGCACCGACACCAGCGGCGATTGGATGCGCTGCGCGTGCGCCTTGTCCAGGGCGTCGGCCACGCGAAGGATCCCCGCGAGACGGTTCACCGTCAGCCGCGCCTGTCGCGGGAGGGATGCGTACGCCGGATGGTCCGATTGCGGGCCGCCGCGGCGATGGTAGCGGGCCAGGTTCGCCACGATCTCGAGATCGGTTCCCGAGAGGCCGAATACCTCGGAGTTGACCAGCAGGTAGTAGGCGTGGCGATGGTGGCCGCGAGAGGCGACGAAGGTGCCGATGTCGTGCACGATGGAGGCCACTTCCAAGAGCAGCAGCTCTCGCTCCCCCATGCGATGCTGGGAGCGGGTCGCGTGGAAGATCTCCCGGGCCAGCGCCGCGACGTGCAGACCGTGTTTTTCGTCCGCTTGATACTTCCGGGCCAGATTGACCGCCGCCGCGACCGTCTGCTCCGGGAACAGGACGGTCGAATTGTCCTGGATCGACCGGACCATCTGCAGCACGAGGCCGTCGCGCATGCTCTCGCGGGGCACGAGGATCGAGTCGAGCGAGCAGAGCCTCGCGACTTCCATGTAGGCCAGGAGCGCGGGCGGAAGCGACTCCGCCTCGTTGGGCGGGACCGAATACTCCCGGGCGATCTCATCGGGGGGAAGCGTCACGATTTGATCGGCCAGCTTCTTGAGGTCCTTCGCCGCCAGGAGCGGTATGTCCACGCCCGTGCGGCCGTCGGCCCAACCGTTTCCGCCCCGGCTCTCGCGATCGGTTCCCGCCAGGATGCGGGCCGCGTATCGAGCCTGGGTTCCGACTGCCAGCAGGCGCGACACCTTGCGGAACGGTAGCGCGCGCTTCACGACCTGCATCATCTCGCGCACGTGATGCTGCATCAGCCGGGCGCGGGACCGGCGCTCGTTCTGCACCTGGCGCATCGCCTCCCGCATGCGCACGGTTCCGAGATCGTGCGTGACCGATGCCACCACCTCGCCCTCGCGCAGCAGCGCCCACTCGGTCGAGCCGCCGCCCAGCTCGAAGAGCAGCGCGTCGCCCTCGCGGTACTCCGGCTGCGCGGCCAGCGCCTTCTGCACCGCCGCGAATGTGAGCAGCGTCTCCTGCGCGCCCTCGATCACCTCGACCTCGATGCCGGTGGCGAGAAAGACGCGATCCACGAACGTGTCGCGATTCAGCGCCGCCCGAACGGCGTGCGTCGCCACGGCGCGCACGTGCGTCACGCCGTAGGCGTCCATCTTCTCGCGGAACTGACGGAGGATGTTCACGGCCTTCTGGATGCTGCCCGCCGACAGCATGCCCGTTCGGAAGGACTCGCGGCCCAGCGCCAGCGGGCGCTCCAATTCCTCGAGCGTGCGGACCCCGCCGTCGGGAAGCAGCTCGGCCAGCAGCATGCGGAGCCCGCTGGAGCCGATGTCGATGACCGACATCACGGGCGGGGCGCCCGGCGGGACGGGGCGGATCTCGGTATCGCTCATCGTTTCAGCACCGGGCTGAGGCCGAACTCCGTACGGAAGAGGTCGCCCTTGTCCTTCAGCGACAGGGCGTCGAGGCTGACGTCGCCGCGCGTTTTCAGGGTAAGGCGCAGTTCCTCCCCGCGCGCCTTGGCCCGCACGGCCGTCACGCGCTGGCGATGATCGTGGTCGAGCGCGTCGGCGACGCGGAGGATCGCGGCCAGCGCGCGGACGCGATCCTGGTCCCGCTCGCTCAACCCCCGGTACGCCTCATGGCTGGGATCGGGAGGCGCCTTGCGGTGGTAGCGAGCGACGTTCGCCACGACTTCGATTTCATCGGCGCTCAGCCCCAGGATCGGCGTTTGCGCGATGATGTAATAGGCGTGGCGATGGTGGCCCGGAACGCCGATGAAGTTCCCCACCTCGTGGAGCAGCGCGGACAGCTCGAGCAGGAAGCGGTCGCGCTTGCCCAGGCCGTGCATCGATTTGGTCTGATCGAAGAGCGAGAGCGACAGCGCGCCGACGCGGTTCGCATGTCGCAGGTCGATATCGAATTTCTTCGCCAGCGCCAGGGCTGCGTTTCGCGTCTGGCTCAGTTCCAGCGCCTTCAGCCCCTCGGCGCCGACGGAACGGGCGACGTCCACCAGCACGCCGTCCACGAGTCCCACGTGCGGCACCCAGACTTCCTTGGCCCGAATGCGGGTCCCGACGAATTCGAAGATGCACCCCGCGGGCACGATGACGTCCGCGCGATCGGGACGGATGCTGTAGCGCTCCCGCCGCTCGGCCGCGCTCATCTTGGAGAGGGTCGTGAGGATCTTCCGCAAGCGCGGCATGGTGACGCGCGAGGGCTTTCGCTCGCCTCCCGGTCCCTTGGCGACGCCGTTCGTGGACAGGAGACCGGCGATCGTCTCGATGTTCCCTCCCGTGCCGACAAAGCGCTCCAGACGGCGGCGCCGGAAGTACTCCAGAATGGGGAATCGAGACGTCTTCAGCGAGTCCTGGATCATGCGGTACGCCTTGTCGGGGGCGACATCGCCGATCCGCTCCAGAAGCCGCACGCCACCGACGTCGTGCGTTTCGACGACCAGGATCTCCCCGTTGCCGACGAGCGCGATCTCGCTGGAACCGCCGCCCACGTCCAGGACGAGGGAGAGGCCGCGATCGAGCGAGAGGCGGCTTCGAACGCCGAGCGCGACCAGCCGCGCCTCCTCCGTCCCCTGGACCATCTCGAGGTCGAGGCCGGTTTCCTGATGCACGCGCTCCAGAAACGCCCCGCGATTCCGCGCCTCGCGGGTCGCGCTGGTGGCCACGGCGCGGTGAACCACGACGTCGTGCGCTTCCATGGTCCGGCGGAACGTGCGGAACGCGTCGAGCGCCGCCTCCATGGTCGCGGGATCGATCCGTCCGTTGGCGAAGACGGACTGGCCGAGCCGGACCGGCACCCGGACACGCTCGAGAACCTTGTATTGCGTCGGTGTCTTGAACTCGGCGATGACGAGTCGGAATGCATTCGAGCCGACGTCCATGCCGGCGCATCGGATCGGAAACGTTGACTTGGCGGGGTTGGCCATCGCCCCATGGTTGCGCCGGAGCGGGGGTTACGTCAAGGGATGCCGCGCCCCGCCAGGCGGACGCGCGTCACTCCGTTTCCCTGTCGCCCCGCCGGGCGCGGAGCGCGTGCACGCTTCGCGCGACGAGCGCACCGATCGCGCCCCCCATCAACGCGCCGATCGTGTTCATGACGAGGAAGTAGACCGGCGCGAGAACCACGACCTCGATGGCCGATCCGGCGTTTCGCCAGAGCGAGCCGAAGAGCGCGATCAGTATCGCGGAGAGTCCGAGGAACATTCCCCACGCGGCCCCGCGCACCCACGCGCCGGTCCGCTCCTTGACGAGGACGCGGATCAGGAAGGCGGTCGGCGCCGCGGCCGCTGCCAGAAGGCCGGACAGGAGAATCCAAACACCAATGGAGCCGAGGATGGTGGAAACGGAGAGGACCGGCTTGCCCTGGGCCTGGAGCACGACCCAGACCACGATGCCGGTAAGGAGCGGGAGGATTGCTCCCGCGCAGAGCGTCATCCAAAACCACCATGCGGGCGATTCGCGACGCACGTAGCACCTCCGGGGCGTCGCTGGAGGACGCCCCGGAGGTTAGGGTAGGCACGCGCGTGGCGCGCGCCCAGGCTACTTTGGGATGCCTACTGCTCTCCGCGATCCGGAATCAACGGGCACTCGAACCGACGCGCCACATCGCCGATTTGGATCTTCCCCATGGCCGCCGCCTGATCGATCGCCTCGGCATTCGTGAACTGGGTCGGCGCCATCCCCGACCACGTGATGAGGCGCACTTCCCAGCGACCGCCATTGTAGGCGGCGTCCCCGGGCGCGGCGTCGGAAACGTTCATCAGATCGCCGCCCAGGACATAGATCGTGTCGAAGTTGCCGTGCGGCGGAAGATCCCGGGGCGTTGCGACGACGCGGAACAGCTGGTCGTGGGCGTAGATGCCGCCGCCCGGGGGGCCGACGCGGGCGTCGCCGGCAGCGGGGAGCGTCAGCAGCGACAAGCCGACCACGGAAGCGAGCAGCGTGAGGGTGCGAAGCGATCGATGCATGGGTATACCTCCTGTTTGGCGGTTCGATCGGGCCCGAGAACCCTTGGGAACACAGGGGATACGCGGGGCCGGCCCCGGCGTGACAGGCTTCTTGCCCGTCCGTGTCCGCGTTTGCCTGTGCTACGCTGCGAGCGATTCGAGCGCCCAAATCATGGAACGCGAACCGACACAAACGCCTGGACCGCCCGTAGTAGCTAGCGAGGCCGAAGTGCGCCCGAAGGAAGCGCCGCTCGACCTGGAGGGTGTGCGCCGACGCGATCCGGCGGCCTTGGACGCGTTCTTCGAGCGGTACTTCGACCGGGTGTACGCCGTCGTGACGCGTCTCTTGGGGAACCGGGCGCAAGCGGAGGACGCCGCGCAGGAGGTGTTCTTCAAGATTCACCGCGCGGCGCACACGCTGGACCCGTCGCGCGACCCGGGGCCCTGGATCTCGGCGATCGCGACGAACGTCTGCCGCGATCATTGGCGGTCGGCGGCGGACCGAATGGCGCGCCGTTCGGCGTCGATCGAAGACACGCCGGGGCTGAGCGAACGGCTGACGACCGGAATCGCCGATCCGGAACGGGACGCCATCATGGCGGAGCGGGAGCGGTTGGTGCGCGACGCCGTGATGGAGCTTCGGGAGCCGTACCGGGAGGTGGTCGTCCTGCGCGAATACGACGGCCTGGCCTACGAGGAGATCGCCACGATCGTGGGCGCGAACGAGACAGCCGTGCGCAAGCGGTACTCACGCGCGCTGGCGGAACTGGGCCGCGCGTTGAAGAAGAAGGGGCTATGAACGAATCCGAATTCCAGGACGATCGCGACGACCGCGAGGAGGGCGCCTCCGACGTGGAAATCCTTCGCGTCCGGAACATTCTCCAGGGCACGCCGCCGCCGCCCGCCGATCCCGCCTACCGCGCTCGCCTGAAAGAGGCGTTCCTGATCGGGGCCATCGAGCATCCCGCCGAGGGGCCGGCGGAGCACGTGGAGAAACCCGACACGATCGTGTCGCTCCCCCGCCGCCGGCAGAGCGCGATCTGGACCGGCGTGGCCGCCGCCGCGGCCATTCTGATCGCGGTCCTGACGGGCGTTCTGAACCAGGGGCCCGGCTGGACCATCACCGCCGCGCACGGCGAGGGCGAGATCCGCCTCGACGGCGTGCCCGTATCGCTGGCGGACGCGGCGACGGTCGGACGTCGCATCGCCTCGGGCGTTCAAATCGAAGTGCCCCCCGGCGGAGAAATCGACCTGCGCGCCGGC
Organism: Candidatus Eiseniibacteriota bacterium; assembly: GCA_003235575.1. GTDB lineage: Bacteria > Eisenbacteria > RBG-16-71-46 > SZUA-252 > SZUA-252 > SZUA-252. Next base: position 7,179 of record QJVW01000093.1, read on the forward strand.
GGCGCCATGGCGATGCAGCTAACGGGCGGCACCGATCTCACGGTTCCGCCCTCGCCGCCGCGCTGGTTCGGGCGCCGCTCCGAACTCTACGTCCGGGATGGAGAGATTCGGGTCACGACGGGCCCGACGTTCCGCGGCGCGCGCCTCGACGTGATGACGCCGGACGCCGCCGTCGAGGTGACGGGCACCACGTTCGCGGTCATCCTGGAGCCGACGGGGACCTGCGTGTGCGTGTTCGAGGGGACCGTACGCGTCGGGCCAAGGGACAAGGCGGACATGGCGGCGGTGCCCGGCGGCCAGCGTCGGTACATCTTCCACGACGGCAGCGAACCCGAGAGCGATTCGATGCGCGAGACCGAGCGCATGAAGCTGGCCATGTTCCGGGAGTCTCAGCTGGCCACGATGGGCGATTCCCGGCCGGAGTAGCTGCTTTTTCGCCCTCTCCGCCTCCCCGCGCTCCAATTGACCCATCCCCCCAAGTGGTGAGAAAATAGCCGTCTGGGGGCCGATCCCGGCCCCGTTCGGCTCCAATCCGCGTGGGGTGCGCTCCCCGCTGCTTCGAAGGGACCCTTGAAACTCCTGATCGTGCGCCATGCGATCGCCGTGGACCACGGCGATCCCGCTTACCCCTGGGATGACGACCGCCCCCTCACCCCGGAGGGAATCCACAAGTTCCGCCTGGCGTCCCGCGGGCTGAAGGCCCTTGGGGTGCGCCCGGAGCGGATCGTGTCGAGCCCCCTGGTTCGCGCGCGGCAGACCGCAGAGATCCTGCGTGACACGGTCGCGCCGGGCCTCGAGCTGACCATCGAGCCTCACCTGGAGCCGGGCGCCGATTTCGACGCGACGGCACGCGTCCTACTTCCCCACCCGGAGGAGACGATCGCGGTTGTCGGCCACCAGCCGCACGTGAGCGGGTTCACGGGCTTTCTGCTCGCGGGGCCGCGTTCCCACTCCGATCTCCTGTTCAAGAAGGGAGCCGCGGCGCTGGTCGCGTTTCCCGGCCCCCTCCAGCCGGGCGGCGGAACGCTGGAATGGCTGATGCAGCCCGCGGCGCTCCGCGCGCTGGCGGGCGAGTAGCGTTCCCATGAAATCCAAGACGTTCACCGAGCAGGAGATCAAGTTCCGTCTGCCGGACGGGGGCGACCCGGCGAGGATTCGCTCCACGATCGAAGCGGCGGGGTTCCGCCTGGAGCCGGAGGCGGGCGTGACGCACGAGGACCGCTACCTCGACACCGAGGACTGGGTCCTCTTCCGCGCGGGGATCGCGCTGCGGCTGCGCGCCGACGGCCGGCGGGTCCGTCTCGAGGCGAAGACGCTTCGCTCGACGAGCGACGAGGCGATGGTGCGCACCGAATGGGCGCAGGATGCGCCGGCGGGCGATCCGCCCTGGGACGCGCTGGCGTTCGAGCCGGGGCCGGTGACGGGGCTCCTCTGGCCCCTGCGCGGGCTGGGAGTGCCCGAGCGCCTGCGGGTTCGCGCGGTCCTCCGGAACGATCGCGAGTGTTTCCGGTGGTCGCGCGACGACGCGCCCCTGGGATCGGTCACGGTGGACCACGTCGCGCTCCCCGAGATGCCGGGCGCGCCACCGGCGCCCGCGGCGGTCGCGCGGCGCTTCGATGAAGTCGAAGTCGAGTTGGCGAACGGACACGGGGAGGCGCTGGCCGAGGTGCGCCGCGCGGTCGAAAGTGAACTGGGTCTCCTGGCGAACGTCGAGTCCAAGCTGAAATCGGCGCTCGCGGTCGCGGGGCTGGCCGCCCCTTCGCGGAATGAACGCGCCTACCGGGCGACGCCCGGGGACCGCCTGGTGGATGTCGCGTGGAAGACGCTGGCGCGCCAGTTTGGCCGCATCGAGTGGCACGAGCCCGGATCGCGGCTCGGCATCGACCCGGAGTCGGTCCACGACATGCGGGTCGCGTCGCGCCGTGCGCGGATGGCGCTGGAGGTTTTTCCGGAGGCCGTTCCGGAGGAATCGCGAGCGCGATTCGCCGAGGAGCTCCGGTTCGTCGGCCGCGCGCTGGGCCGCGTCCGGGACCTGGACGTGGCGCTGGAACGGGTCGCGGCCATGGAATCGGAAGCGGGCGAGGAGGAGCAGGCTGCCTTGCGCGTCTTCGATCAGGGACTTCGCATTCGGCGCGAACGGCGCCGGGTCGCGCTGATCGAGGCGCTGGACTCGGAGCGGTACGCCGGGCTGCTCGCGCTGATGCGGGAGTGGATCGACGCCGGTCCGCCCGCGCCGTCCACCGTCCAAGCGGGCGGCATCCCCGCCTTCTACGCCGCGCCGCGCATCGTGGGCGAGGCGGGGCGAACGATGGAGGCCGCGTACGAGGTGGCCGAGCGAACGCTGGAGCCCGAGGCCGTGCATGCGCTGCGGCTCGCCGCGAAGCGGGCGCGGTACGCGTGTGAGTTCTTCGCGCCGGTGCTGGGACCCCAGGCTTCCGCCAGGGCCAAGCGCATTTCCAAACTCCAGGACGTGCTGGGATTCCACCAGGACGCGGTCATGCTGCTGGCGCGCCTCAGGAAGTACGCGCGGACGATTCCCCGCCGCGACCACACGCTGACCCTAGGCGCGGGCAGCGCCCTCGGGGTGCTGGAACGGATGACGCGCGTGAAGCGGGGAGAGCTGCGGCGGGCGTGGGCGGAGACGGCGGCGCCGGAGGCGTAGCGGCGCGCGGTCCGGCACGAACGAAACGCTAGCCGGTCGGCCTCCCCCCGCCGATGACCGGGTCGCTCAGGGGATCGCTGAGGAGCGATCTCCCTCCTACCGCCGTCGCGAATCCGTAGCCCAGCATCGCCAGGATGACCACCCAGCTCAGCATGACCTGCGGGGCGAACCAGACCCCGAAGTCGGTGGTCCAGGGCACCGACGACAACATTCCGATCGTAAACCACGTAGCGAGCGCGGCCACGAAGCCGAACCGGAGCATGACGATCATGAGGCCGCTCATCGCGACCAAGGCGACCGCACTGGTAAGCCACCAGCCCCTCTGCCCGAAGTCGGTGCTGACCAGGGTCATGATCAGGATCAATCCGCCGACGGCAAGCGTGTTCCTACGAAGGACGAATCGAAGCGCGACCAAGATCGTGTACTGAACCGTCGTATAGAGGAACGCGGTTACCGCGTTGTCCGCGACGGCCGCCAGGACGCCTTGGGGGCTCAGCATCTGCGCAAAGACCATTGCCGGGACTTCCAAGGGCCTGTCCGAAAGCCTCCAACGCGCGCTCAAATAGACGCCGAGGAAGAGAAGTCCGCCAAGTCCCAATCCCGCGATGGCGCCGATGAGGGCATCCCTCCCGACGATTGGATCCTTCCACCGGCCCGCGACGAGCCGAGCCCACGTCACGAGCACGCTGGGCCAAAGCCGTCGGATGTAGGGCTCCAGGGCGAGGTAGGCGACGGTCATCGCCGCCCCGTGTATCAAAGCGTGCCCCGCCGGCGCGCCCCAAAACACTTCGATGAGGATCCGATAGAGCCCCAATTCCGTAACGCGAACGCTGAAGAGATACTCGACGACATAGAGGACGACAACGGAGACGCCGATGACGAGCGCGCCTCGAACGTCGCCTCGCCCCGATTTCAGATTCCTCCGCGCCAGAAAGATCCCCCCCAAGACCGGAAGGAATGCGAACAGGGTCGCCGCGAGCCAGTTTCGGATGCTCGACGCGGAGCGCCGAGGGACCTGAATGGAAAGATCCAGCACGGAGCGCTTTCCCGCGTACGTACCCGCCTGCACGAGGCGGCCGCCGAGGGCAGCCACGGCCAGCGTCGTGTCCGGGTCCCCCAGCGCCGAGACCCTCCACGCCGCCATCGTATCGGCCTGGGCGACAAAACTGTCGGGAACCGCGCTCGACGCGAGGGTCGCGATGTCGTGCCCGGCCGCGGTGACGATGCTGGACCAATCGACGCCGCGCGTCCGGGCCGAATCCCCGGACAGCTCCGAAACGGCCGAGAGCGCCATGAGCCGCCCCGAACTCGTCAAGATCACGGTGGCGCTCCCGGGGAACACCTGCGGCGGGTCATTCAGGTCCGTGCGGGGTTGGTGCACGCTCGTCGGTGTCATGACCGCCGGACTCCAGCGCTTCCAATAGAATTTCGCCCGTGGAGGTCGTTTCGCGGCCGCGGCGCCGCGCACAGAAAGCGAATCGGACTCGCTCGCCGAATCCGGCACCAGCGTGGCGTACACGAAACCTTGCGCCGAGTAGGGAGGCGGTTCTGATCCGGTCACGCGCGTCAGAATCTGGTCCGCGCGCACGGAAAGAAACTGAGCCGAGCGGTCCAGTCCGCCAAGCAGCGGCCGAACCAACATGGATACGATCAGGAAACCCGCGATGACTACCGCCACCGCGATGCCCGCGAAGAGCGGCCGGACGCTTCCCTCGACCCCGGCGTTCGCCACCAGCTCGGGCGACGGCGTCTCACCCGCCGCCACCGCCGCCGCCAGGGGGTCCCCGCCCGGAAGCGCGCCGAACACCGCGTACGCCGACTGCGGGCGGCGCGCGGGATCGTGCTCCAGGCAGCGCAGAATCACCCGCTCCACGGCGGGATCGATGTCGGCGACAAGACTCGACGGCGTGATGACCGAGGAGTCGCCGCTCGCCGCGCGTCGCGACGGATCGGGCCGCGGCGTCATGTCCGACACCCGCTTCCCCGTGAAGATCTCGTAGAGCACGAGACCCAGCGAGAAGATGTCGCTCTGGATCGAGCCCCCGCCCGCACGACGCTGCTCCGGAGCCATGTACGCGGGCGTGCCCGAAACTCCGCCCTCCGCCGCGATCTCCTCCGCCGTCCCCGCCAGCCCAAAGTCCGTGATCCGCACACGGCCCCGGCCGTCGATCATGATGTTCGCGGGCTTGAGATCCCGGTGCAGCACCCCGTTCTCGTGCGCCGCCCCCAGCCCCAGGCAAAGCTGCCGCGCGATCTCGATCGCCTTGTCCGGCGACGGGCGTCCCAGGCGGCGAAGCACCGACGCCAGGTCCTCCCCGTCCACGTACTCCATGACCAGGAACACCTGCCCGTCCGCTTCCGCGATGTCGTACGTGCGGCACACGTTCGGGTGCGCGATCTGGCGCGCGGTACGGACCTCGGCGCGCAGACGCGCCAGATCGGCCGCGTTCCGCGCGACGCGCTCCGGAAGGAACTTCAGCGCGACGGATTGATTCAGCTCCAGATCGTCGGCCCGGTAGACCTCCCCCATCCCGCCGCGGCCAAGGAGACCGACGACGCGGTAGCGCGTGCCGAGGCGCGTGCCGGGCTCGAAGCGGCCGTGGAGCGACGAGGACGAGGAGGAAGACGAGGACGGGCGGCTGTCGGGCGCGGCCGGGACCGTCTCGCGCTCCATCGTCGGAGCGTCGGCGGGCGGGGGCAGCGCGGCGCCGCACTCGGGGCAGAATTTCCCGGCGGCGACCTCGCGGCGACAGGACGGGCAGATCGGCATTAGCCCGGAAGCCTAGCCTCGCGCCGCGGCCGAGGGAAGCACGGATTCACGCCCGCTTGGGGAGTACGCGGCCGGGGACGCCGGGCCTCGCCCCTACCGCGACGGCCCGAACCACCGGCTCCAGGCCAGCGAAAGCGATCCTTCGAAGAACCACTCGGAGCGGTCGTCGTCGACCACGTTCTCGACGTTTCGAACGTCCAGGTACCCCGCCTGCAACTTCAGATCGACGCCGGCATGCGGATGAAACCAGAACTCCGTGGCCAGGCGGCTGCGCTGCTCGACCGCGCCCGTGGGGACGTGATCGAATTCCGGGAACGGCGTGGTCGCGGTGGGGCCCGTCACGGGCACGGGCCACGCGTCCCCGGCCCGCGTCTCGCCCCGCTCCTCCCGCCGATAGCGCAGCGTCCAGGTCAGTTGCTCCGACATCCAGTGGCGGAACTCGACGTCCAGCGACTGCGCGTCCGACCCAAGGGGAAATCCCAGCGGCTGATCCCTGTAGAGATAGCGGTTCCAGGGGAGGACCTGGTTGAACGTGAACGGCTCGACGCGGGCCCACTCCACGCGCAGCATCGAGCCGTCCAGGCCGAGCGGATCGTAGAGACGCTGCCCGATCAGAATGCCGCCCTGGAACGGCTCCTGGTCCCCTGGCGTCTTGTTGTCGATCTGGAGATCGTCGATCAGGTACTCGCCGTAGAGTTCCAGGTTCTCGTTCGGCCTCAGTTCCACCGTGGCGGCGCCGAGAATGTTGTCGTTGTTTCCCGAATTCCACTGGGCGGCGTAGTAGATCGCGACGGGGAGCATGTACTCGGGCTCCGGGTCGCGGTCTTTTCCCCCGTAGACGACGACCTCGGCCACGCCGATCGCCAGCGCGCGGTTGACCTGCCAGCGGACGCGGTGACCGGTGATGCGGCGCTTGACGACCGTGCCGGCCGGAAGCGTGTCCCCCGGCGCCCGGGCGGTAGGGACCGCGAGCGTCATGTCGTCCAGGTTTCCGAAGAAGGACGAAGCGGTGATCGGACCCAGTCGCAGCCGCACGCCGATCTGATCGATCGCCGGAGCGTTCGCCGACAGGAGCAACGCGCCGTTCTCCGACGCGCCCCAGCGCAGGTCGTCCCGGCCCAGGATCACGTCCGCGGCGCCGAGCTGCAGCGCCAGGTAGGCGTTCTTGGTGTCCCCGGTCGCACCGTGACGCCACACGCGGCCATTGAAGTCGGTGGCGCGCGATCCGTCGGTGTCGAGTCGGAACCGTACCCCGCCCGCGAGGCCCCGGCCCGACTGGAACCCGGCGTAGGGGAGGATCTGTCCGCGCCCGTCCGCGACGCCCAGGCGCCGGTGATCCTCGCCCGCGTAGGCGAATCCTCTCGCCTCCACGCCGTAGCCCCCCGCCCAGTCCTCCGCGACGCGGGAGAAGGCGGACGTCGGCCCGGGCTCGTTCGGCGTGAACTCCGACTCCAGGCG
>QJVW01000073.1 GCA_003235575.1 Candidatus Eiseniibacteriota bacterium
GTGGGTCGCCGATTTTCGCGATCCCTGGGTGGGCCGCGTCACCTACGCGCCGCCCACCGCGTGGCACGATCGCCGACATCGCGCCCTGGAGGCGTCGGTCGTCGCCTCGGCGGATCGCGTCTCCGTCGTGAGCGAGGCGATGGCGGATCTCTACCGACGCCGCTACCCCGAGGTCGATCCCGCGCGATTCGTCGTCCTGCCGAACGGCTACGATCCGGACGACTGGACGCGGGCCGCCGCACTCGCTCCGGCGGTCGCGGACGCCGCGCGGGACGAAGCGCGCTTCGTCGTGCTCCACGCCGGGCAGTTGGCGCACCGCCCCACGGTAGGCGATTTGCTCCAGGCCGCGCGCCGGCTCATCGAGGAATCGCCGCGGCGGCGCGAAACGCTGCGCCTGCGGTTCCTCGGGGGAAACGAGGAACTCGACGACGGCGCCATCGCCCGCGCGGGCCTGGCCGGCGTGGTCGAAATGTCTCCGTCCCGGCCGCATCTCGAGGCGCTCGCCGCGATGCAACGCGCCGGGGTGCTCGTCCTCCTGGGGCACGGCGGGACGGCGGACAGCGTTCTCTACACCGGGAAGATCTACGAGTACATCACCAGCGGTAGGCCGGTCGTCGGCGTGCTCGACGAAGGTCCCGCGGCCTCGTTGCTCCGACTCTCGGGCAGGGGCGTCGTTGCCCGCCCGGGGGATGTGGATTCCCTTGTGAGTGCAATTCGAGCCCCACTGGAGGCATGGGAGAGGTCAGAAACCAGTGAATTCTCCCCACTTCCAGCGTCCGCCATCGAGTGGGAGCGCCCACGGATGGCCGCGAAGGCCGCTGCACTGCTCGATCGGATCGCCGCCCGCCCCTGATCCCCCGCGGTCAACCCACATTTCCCCCCATTTCGTAAGCCATTGGACCCCATGTAGGTAAAAATATTTTTTTTTGATAATTCCGCGTTGACACCCCCAGGGGCGGTGCATAGGATGCGCTCTGGTGGTGGGAAGTGGGGAATTGTGGGGAATGAACCGGTGGTCATCCCACCGGCTCGATTTCATCGACCTCGGCGAAACGGACGAGTCTGGGGATGGCGACGTTCCGCGGAAGCTACGAACATTCCATCGATCACAAAGGGCGCGTGAGCATTCCCGCGCGCTTCCGCCGTCAGTTGTCGGGGGAGGCGAACGACACGTTCGTCGTCCTTCGCGGCCTCGACACCTGCGTCGCCCTCTATCCCTCCGACGAGTTTCGACGCTTGGAGGAGCGCCTGCGCGGACGTTCGTTCACCGACGAGACGGCGCGCCGGTTCCAGCGACTTCTGCTGCACGACTCGCGCGACGAGACCCTCGATGCCCAGGGGCGCGTCGCGCTTCCGCCCGCGCTCATCACGCACGCGGCGCTGAAACACGGCGTGCTCGTGAAGGGCGTGCTCGATCACATCGAAATCTGGAACCCGCAAACCTACGAGGCCTACGTGAACGGATCGACGCGGACGTACGAAGAAATCGCCGGAGAGTTGCTCCTGTGATCGGCGCCGCGCGGCGCGGCCACGGCGCCGCCCTCGACGCACGGCCGCTGTTCCAGTGGGATGCCACGCGCGCGCCGGGACCGCGAACGATCCGGCTGTTCGGACGGTTGGGCGACGCCGAACTGCGCCGCGTGCTGCATGCCGTCGTGGAGCAGGATCGCACGCCTCGCGACCCGATCGTCATCGACTTCTCGAATGTCGAGCACGTCGACTTCCGGGCGGTCGCCGATTTCCTCGCCGCGCTCGCGCGCTGGCGCGACCGCCGCGCGGCGGTCTGGATGGTCGGCGTCTCGCCCTACGTGCGTCAGCTCATGGACGCCTCGGGGCAGGGGGCGCTTCGGCGCGCCCTGTCCTGGGACGCCGGCCCTGCCGGGAGCCTCGCGACCGCCGGCGGAGACGATCTCCGCGCGGCCGAGCGTCGCGCCCTGCGCACGGGCGTTTGGAACTAGCGGGCCCGCGAGGGCCCGGACGATGCCGATGCATGTACCGGTCCTCCTCAGCGAGGCGGTCCGGTACCTGATCACCGATCCCGCCGGCGTCTACGTGGACGCGACGCTCGGCGGCGGAGGGCATGCGGTGGCTGTTCTGGAGCAGGTGGAGGGGGAGGGACGGGTGATCGGCATGGACTGTGATCCGGAGGCGGTGGAACGGGCGCGCCGCGCGCCTCCCGCGCTCGCGCCGCGATTCACGGCCGTTCGAGCGCGTTTCTCCGAGATGGAGGCGGCGCTGACGGCGCTCGAGTGCTCCGCCGTGGACGGCATCCTGGCCGACCTCGGTCTCTCCTCGATCCAGCTCGACGAGCCGTCCCGTGGTCTCTCCTACGACCGCGAGGGACCGCTCGACATGCGACTCGACCCGTCCCGACCCGAGACCGCCGACGCGCTCCTCGCGCGCTCCGACGAAGCGACGATCGCCCACTGGCTGTCCACCTACGGGGAGCTGCCGCGCGCGCGGGCGGCGGCCCGCGCCATCCGCCGGCAGCGGGAGGCGCACGGCGCCCTGACGTCGCGGCTCCTTCGTGACGCGATCGAGCCCCTGTACCGGGGCCCGACCCGCTCCCGCCGCCTGGCGCAGGCGTTCCAGGCGCTCCGGGTGGCGGTGAACGACGAGCTCGGCGAGTTGCGCTCGCTTCTGGACACCGCGGCGCGCGTGGTGCGGCCCGGAGGAACGCTCGTCGTCATCGCGTATCACTCGCTCGAAGATCGCATGGTGAAGCACGCCTTCCGTCCTCCGCGTCCGCTCGATGCCTGGGTGGAGCCCGATCCGTCCCTCTGGGTGCCGCTGACCCCGAAGCCGGTTCGCCCGGGCGCCGAGGAGATCGAGGAGAACCCGCGTGCCGGAAGCGCCCGGCTGCGCGCGGCCCGCCGCGCGGCCGATGTCCCCCCCACCCCGAATCGCGAGGAGGCGTGACGTGAGCACCTATCTCCGACGCTACCGTCTGGAGCCCCGCCGCCGCACCGGCCGTCTGTTGGTCGGCGCCCTCATCTTCATGGCGCTCCTCTTCGCGAAGGTCTGGCAATCGACCGCCGCGAATTCGCTTTCGATGGACCGCGACCGGCTGCGCCGCGAAGTGCGCGCCCTGGAGAACCGCATCCGCCTCTCCTCGGAGTTGCGCGTGCAGGCCGCCCTTCGCGAAGGCCTCGACCACAACGCGCTCGCGGGGCTCGGATTCCAGAATCCGGAGCCCTCGGCGGTCGTGATGATCGACCTCGATGATCCGATCGCGTCGCCGCGGCGCGGCTCCGGCGGGGTCGTGGCGCTGCTCGGCGGCTGGTTCCAGAACATCCGGACGGGGACGCGCGGGGCCACGGCCGAGGCGCGCACCCTTCCCGTGAGCGAGGCGATCAGCCGGTGACGACTGCCGACCGCCGCCGGCTGCGCGTGATCGTGTTCGCGGGGCTCGTGACCTTCGCGGTGCTCCTCGCGCGCCTGGTGCAGATCCAAATCGTGGAACACGAGCGCTACGCCCGCGGGGCACGCTCCCAGCAGACGCGCCGGGTGATCCTGGAACCCGAGCGGGGCAGGATCTACGACCGCCACCTCCGCCCGCTCGCGGAAAACGTCGCTCTGAGTCAGGTATCGGTCCGACCGAACGAAGTGCGCAACGCCAGCGCGGCGCGCGATTTCATCCGCCGCGCCGCCGGGGCGCGAGGCGTGCGCCGGTTCCAGAAGGGCCGCGTGAAGCATCGCGCCTACGTTCGGATCGCCACGAAGCTGGCGCCCGAGAAGGAGCTGGCCCTGACGACGAAGCAGCTCCCGGAGGGGATCCACATCGACCCCGTCCCGGGCCGCGTCTACCCGCTGGATGACTTGGCGCGCCCGATCGTCGGCATCGTCGGGAGCGAGGGACACGGACTCGAGGGTCTGGAGCAGGCGTTCGAGCGGGAGCTGCAGGGCACGCCGGGCTGGGCCACGCTCTACCGCGACGGTCGCGGAACCGACTACGAACTTCCGCGAAGCATGGTGAAGCTGCCCGACGCCGGCGGAAGCCTGGTGACGACGTTCGATCTGGACGGGCAGTCGATCGCCGTCATGAAGCTCCGCGAAGCAGTCGCGCAGACCGGCGCGAAGAGCGGCACGGCCGTGTTCGTCGACCCGCGCAATGGAGACGTCCTGGCCATGGCGACGGTGGACGGGCCGGGCGCTTCCGGAGCGAAGCATCGCAACCGGGTCGTGGCCGATCAGTACGAGCCCGGCTCGACGTTCAAGATCCTCGCCGGCTGCGCCGCCCTGGAAGATCACATCATGGCGCCCAGCGATTCCCTGTGGGTCTTCGAGGGGAAGGCGGACATGGGCGGCTTCACGATCCACGATTCGCACGAGGAAACGGGCTGGTTCACGATGCGCCGCGCGACGTCCCACTCGAGCAACGTCTGTTACGCGCAGATCGGAACGAAGGTCGGCGCCGAGCGGCTCTACCGCTTCGCGCGGCTCTTCGGTTTCGGACAGCCGACGCGGATCCAGCTTCCCGGTGAGGCGGCGGGCGTGATTCGCGAGCCCGCGCGCTGGTCCAATCGATCGCTCGCCACGATCTCCATCGGGCACGAGGTGCTGGTGACGCCGCTCCAGGTCGTGATGGCGTACGCCGCCGTGGCGAACGGCGGCACGCTCTACCGGCCGCGGATCGCGTCGGCGCTCGTGAACGAGGACGGCGACCCGATCCGCGAGTACCCCGAGGAGCGGCTGCGCCGGGTCATCTCGGAGGAGACCGCGCGGACGTTTCGCTCGTTCCTGCGCGACGCCGTGACCGATGGGACGGCCTCGGCGGCGGCGCTGGCTTGGTGCGAGGTGGCGGGCAAGACGGGGACCGCCCAGAAGACGCTGGAGGGGAGCCGGGGCTACGGAGCGGGCGCGTACATCGCGTCGTTCGTCGGCATGGCGCCCGCCGACAATCCGACGGTCGTCGGCCTGGTCGTGCTGGACGAGCCGCGCGGCGCCTACTACGGCGGCGAGGTGGCGGCCCCGGTGTTCCGGGAGATCCTGGCGGCGTGGGCCGCGCAGGGCCGTGGGCCCGTGCGCATGCCGACGACCGAGCTGGTGCAGGGAGACGTGCCGCCGGCGAACGGAGAAATCGTGCCGGACGTTCGCCTCCTGGCGCCGGATCGGGCGCGGGACCTCCTGGGTCGCTACGGATACGACGTTTCGATTTCCGGCGAGGGCACGCGCGTCCTCGCGCAGGAGCCCATTCCCGGCTCGCAGGCGGGCCGCGGCGCCACGATCTCGCTCCTGCTCGCGTCGCCCGAGACCGCGGGCGAGCGTGTGATGCCCGACCTGCGCGGACTCTCCGTGCGGGAGGCGCTGGCGCGGTTGCGCACGCTGGCGATTCCCGTGGGGCGCGTGCGTGGATCGGGCGCCGTCATCGACCAATCACCCGAGCCCGGCCGGCCCGTGCACCGACGTTCGCGCGCCGCCCTGACGCTCGCCGCGCGGGGCACGTGATCGGAACGACCGCGCGCGACGCCGCGCTCCTGCCGAGGCTGCTCGGGGGGGTGGAGACCCGGGGAGTTCCGCTCGGCGCGTGGTCGCGCGTGCAGTACGACTCGCGGTCCGTCGGCCCGGGCGACGTATTCGTCGCGATTTCCGGCGGGCGGTTCGACGGTCACGACTATCTGGAGGCGGCGCGGGGGAAGGGCGCCCTGGCGGCGGTGGTCGAGCGCATCGTGCCCGACGAGCCGCTGGCACAGATTCGCGTGCCCAGCGCGCGTCGCGCGCTGGCGGTGCTCGCGGCGGAGGAGACGGATCATCCGTCACGGGAACTGACGCTCGTCGGCGTCACGGGAACGAACGGAAAGACGACGACCGCCCATCTGGTGCGCGCGGTGCTGGAGCGAAACGGCGAGCGCACCGGGGTCATCGGCACGGTGGGACATGAATTCGAGGGCGTGCGCACGAAGGCGATGCACACGACGCCCGAGGCGCCGGATTTGGCGCGCCTCCTACGCGTCTGGCGCGACGCCGGGGCGGACGCGGTGGCGATGGAAGTGTCGTCGCACGCCCTCGCCCAAGATCGAACCTACGGACTGGCGTTCGACGCGGCCGTATTCACCAATTTGACCCAGGACCATCTCGATTTCCACGGCACGCTCGAGGCGTACCGCGCGGCGAAGTCCCGGCTGTTTCGCGCCGAGGATCGCGGCGATCGGTCGAAGCCCTTCGTCGGCGTCGTGAACGCGGACGACCCGGCCGGCGCGTGGATTCGGGAGCGGGGAGACGGAGAATTCTTGACGTACGGACGCTCCGCGGCGGCGGAGGTAACGGCGGAGGACGCGTCGCTGGGGCCGGAGGGCACGAGACTCCGGATTCGGCATCCACGCGGTTCCACGACCGCCGCCCTCCGCCTGCGCGGGGCGTTCAACGTCATGAACGCGCTCGGCGCGTTCGGCGTCTGCTATGTGCTGGGCGTTCCGCCGGCGGAAATCGCGGAGGGGCTGGGAGCCCTGGAACGCGTGCCCGGCAGGTTGGAGCCCGTGGACGCGGGGCAGCCGTTTCAGGTGCTGGTGGACTACGCGCATACGCCGGACGCGTTGGAGCGCGCGCTGGAGGCGGTGCGGGCCATGAAGCCGCATCGCCTCCACTGCGTCTTCGGGTGCGGCGGGGATCGGGACCGCGGGAAACGGCCGCTCATGGGCGCCGTGGCCGCGCGGTTGGCGGACGCCGTGGTGGTCACGTCGGACAACCCGCGCAGCGAAGATCCGGCCCGCATCGTCGAGGAGATCCTGGCCGGAACGTCGGGCGCGGATCACGTGCGCGCGATCGTGGATCGCGCCGAGGCGATCGACGCCGCGATCGAGGCGTGCGCGGAGGGCGACGCGCTCCTGATCGCGGGGAAGGGGCACGAGACCTACCAGATCCTGGGCGAGCGCACCGTGGATTTCGACGACCGCGAGGTCGCGCGCCGCGCCCTGGCGTCCCGGGGGCACAGGCCATGACGCCGCGTCCGCCTTCGCCCGACCGGCTCGCGGCCAGCCCGTGGCTCGCGCTCGAAGACGTGATCGGCGTGACGGAGGGCGCCCTCGCGGTCGCGCCGGCGCCGGAGTCCGACATCTCGTTCACCCAAGCCGCCATCGACAGCCGTCTCGTCGAGGGAGGAGAGCTCTTCGTGCCGTTGCCGGGAACACAGGTCGACGGGCATGCCCACGTCGCCGCCGCGCTGGCGGCCGGCGCCGCCGGCAGCCTGGCCCGCGCCGACTGGTCGGTGCCCGCCGACGTGACGCGGCGGGGGGCGCCGGTGATCGCGGTGGGCGACCCGCTGACCGCGCTCCAGGCGCTGGCGCGGCACTGCCGGGAGCGCGCGGGACTTCCGTGCGTGGCGGTCACGGGCTCGAACGGCAAGACCACCACGAAGGAGATGATCGCGGCGGTGCTGGGCGCGCGCCGGCGCGTGCACAAGAACCTCGGCAATCAAAACAATCACATCGGACTGCCGCTCACGCTGACGCGCCTTCGCCCCTCCCACGACGTGCTGGTCCTGGAACTGGCGATGCGCGCCAAGGGCGAGATCGCGGAACTGGCGCGACTCTGCCGCCCCGATGTCGGCGTCTTTACCGTGGTCGCCGAGGCGCACCTGGAACGGCTCGGGTCGCTGGAGGCGATCGCGGACGCGAAGAGCGAATTGGCGGACGCCGTGACCCCGGCCGGACTCCTGGTGCTGAACGCGGACGACGCCCTCCTGTGGGAGCGCCTCCGGGGGCGGCCGGTGCCGGTTCGCTCCTACGCGATCGACAACCCCGAGGCGGACCTTCGGCCGACCGGCGTGACGGTCAGCGCCGACGGCGGCACGCGCTTCACGCTACCCGACGGGACCGTCGTCACGCTGGCGCTCCTGGGGCGGCACAACGTCCGGAACGCGCTCGCCGCGATTCTCGTCGGCGATCACTTCGGCGTCCCGCGATCGGAGGCGGCCGCGGCGCTGGCCGCGCTGCCGGCGCCGCCGCATCGGCTCGACCTCGTCCGCGCCGCCGGCATCGCGATCCTGGACGATTGCTACAACGCCAATCCCGCCTCCATGGCGGAGGCCCTCGCGTTGCTGGGCTCGATCGAAACGCCCGGCGCCCGGCGCGCCGTGCTCGGCGACATGCTGGAGTTGGGGCCGACGGCGCCGGCCTTGCACGAGGCCGTCGGCCGGCGCGTGCCGCCGACGTCGTGGCTCTACGCCACCGGCGCGTTCGCCGAGGACCTCGCGCGCGGCGCGCGGCAGGCGGGCGTGCCCGACGAGCGGATTCGAACGTTTCGCGAGGCGGACGATCTGGTGGACGCGGTGCGTCGCGACACGCGCGCCGGAGACCTGGTTCTGGTGAAGGGTTCGCGCGGCATGCGGCTCGAACGCGTCGTCGACGCGCTCGCGCCCGGGCGCGCGGGGAACGGCGCGACGTTGGCCGCCGCGGGAAGGGACTGACCGGTGCTCTACTACCTGCTCTATCCGCTCCACGAGCAGTTTCCGGCGCTGAACGTCTTTCGCTACATCTCGTTCCGCACGGCCTACGCGATGGCGACCGCGCTCCTGATCGCCCTCGCGCTCGGCCCGCCGGTGATCCGCCGGCTGCGGGAGTTGAAGATCGGCCAGAAGATCCGCGAAGAGGGGCCGCAAAGCCACTACGGCAAGGCCGGCACGCCGACGATGGGGGGTGCCCTGATCGTGATCTCGATCGGGCTCACCACGCTTCTGTGGGGAGACCTGGAAAACCATCTCGTCTGGATCGCGCTTCTCGCGACGCTCTTCATGGGCACGGTGGGGTTCATCGACGACTGGCTCCGCGTGGTGAAGCACCTGCCGAAGGGCCTCCTGGGTCGCTACAAGCTGGCGGGGCAGATCACGCTCGGGATCGCCGTCTTCACCGCCGTGTTCCTGTACCCGGCGGGCGGGCTGCTCGATCCCGGCGAGACGAACATTCCCTTCCTGAAGCGCACCGTCATGGACTTCGGCTGGCTCTACCTGCCGTTCGTCGTGCTGGTGATCACCGGTTCGTCCAACGCGGTGAACCTCGCCGACGGACTGGATGGGCTGGCCGCGGGATTGACCGCGTTCGCCGCCGTGGCGCTCGGAGGGATGTGCTACATCACGGGTCACGTGAAGTTCTCGCAGTACCTGAACGTGATCTACATTCCGGGCGCCGGCGAGCTGACCGTCTTCTGCGCGGCGGTTCTCGGCGCGGTGTTGGGGTTCCTCTGGTGGAACTGTCACCCGGCCGACGTCTTCATGGGTGACACCGGCTCGCTCTCGCTGGGCGCGGCGCTGGGCACCGTGGCGGTGCTGATCAAGCGGGAGTTCCTGCTCGCGATCGTCGGCGGCGTCTTCGCCCTGGAGGCGCTCTCCGTGATGGCGCAGGTCTTGTCCTTCAAGATCTGGGGCAAGCGGATCCTCCGCATGTCGCCCCTGCATCACCACTTCGAACTGGCCGGCTGGAAGGAGCCGCGCGTCGTGGTCCGGTTCTGGATCGCGGCGGCGCTGTGCGCGCTGGTCGGCCTGAGCACGCTGAAACTCCAATGAGCGACCGACCGTTCTTCGCCGAATCCCGCGCGCTGGTCGTCGGCGCCGCCCGCAGCGGCATCGCCGCGGCGAAGCTCCTGGCGCGCCACGGCGCCGACGTGCGCGTCGTGGACCGGCGCGGTCCGGACGACCTGGCCGCGGCGGTGCGGGAGCTGGGCCCCCTCGGATTGGACCTACGCCTGGGGAGCAGCGACGTCTCCGCGCTCGAAGGGCGGGACCTGGTCATCCCAAGCCCCGGGGTGCCGCTCGACCTGCCGATCCTGACCGAGGCGGAGCGGCGCGGGATCGCCATCGCCGCGGAACTCGACCTGGGATACACGGTCGCCCGCGCGCCGATCATCGCGGTCACCGGCACGAACGGGAAGAGCACGACCGTGGAACTGCTCGGCGCGATGGGTCGCGCGGCCGGCCGTCCCACGGAGGTGCTCGGCAACATCGGCACCGCGCTGTCCGAGCGCGCGGAGGAGACGCCGGCCGAAGGGCTCCTGGTCGTCGAAGTCTCGTCGTTTCAGTTGGAGACGTGCACGCGCTTCCGGCCGCGCGTCGGGATCGTGTTGAACGTGACGCCCGATCACCTCGACCGCCACGGCACCATCGAGCGCTACGCGGCCATCAAGGCGCGGCTGTTCGAACGCCAGACCGAGCAGGACTTCCGGGTCCAACCGCTGGGGGACCCGCGACTGACGGCGCTGCTTCGCCCCTTCCACTCCTCGGTCCTGTGGTTCGGCTTCGCCGATCCGACGGCGGACGGCGTCTGGTGCGAGAAGAGCGACTTTCGGTGGCGCTTCGCGGGCAAGGAGGGCGTGCTGCTCCGCCGCAGCGACGCGCCGATTCCGGGGGCGCACAACAGCGAGAACATCGCCGCGGCCGCCGCGGCCGCCCTGGCGGCGGGCCTGCCGCCGGCTGCGATCGCGAAGGCGCTGCGCACGTTCCAGGGACTGCCGCACCGGCTCACCCTCGTCGCGACGATCGACGACGTGCGCTACGTGAACGACTCCAAGGCGACGAACGTCGACTCGCTGCGCCGGGCGCTCGAGTCGTACGACGCCCCGATCGTCCTGATTGCGGGAGGACGGGACAAGGATGGGGACTTCGCGGCGCTGACGCCGCTCGTCCTCGAACGGGTCCGTCATCTGGTTACGCTAGGGGAAGCGGCCGACAAGCTCGAAGGAACCTGGCCACAGGTGCCGACGACGCGGGCCGCGACCCTCGAGGCGGCCGTGGCGGCAGCCCAGTCCCATGCGACCCCAGGAGGGGTCGTCCTCCTCTCTCCGGGATGCGCGTCGTACGACATGTTCCGTAACTTCGAGGAGCGCGGCGCGCGGTTCGAGGCGGCGGTCCACGCGCTGGAACGCCGCCGCGCGGGGGCGGGAACATGAGCGTCGCCCTGGCCGCCCCGCGCCGTCCCGATTGGTCCCTGATCCTTCCGGTGGCGCTGTTGGTCGCGCTCGGCGTGGTCATGGTCTACTCCTCCAGCGCGTACCTGGGCTCGAGCCGCTTCGACTCGGAGACGTTCTTCCTGCGTCGCCACGTCCTGCGCGTGCTGATCGGCGTCGCCGTCCTCGCCATCTTCTCGCGGATCGACTACCACCGCCTCCAGCGGCTCGCCCCCTGGGCCTTGGGGGGGAGCGTCCTCCTTCTGGGCGCGCTGCTCGTGGCCGGCGGCGAAGGGGTGCGCGGCGCGAATCGCTGGCTCTCGATCGCCACGATCACGCTCCAGCCGACCGAGGTGGCGCGCGTCGCCTGCGTCGTCTACCTGGCGCACCTCCTCGACAAGAAGAGCGACAAGATCGCCTCCTTCCGCGACGGCGTGGCGCCGGCGTGTCTGGTGCTCGGACTCCTGGCGTTCCTGATCCTGAAACAACCGAATCTCGGAAGCACGGTGGCGCTCCTCGTGACGGGCGTCACGCTGCTCTACCTCGCGGGGACGCGGTTGCGGCATCTCCTCCTTCTCGGCGCCGCGGGCGCGACCGCGGCCTGGGTCGCGGTGCTCCGGAACGCCTACATGATGGATCGCGTCGAAGCCTGGCGCGCGCAGTGGGGCTCCGGCGTCGCGGACACGCTGGGCAAGAACTGGCAGGTGTCGCAGTCGATCCTGGCGCTCGGCTCGGGCGGGCTGTTCGGCACGGGCGCCGGACACGGCCTGCAAAAGGTCTTCTTCCTGCCGGACCCGCACACCGACTTCATCTACGCGGTCGTCGGGGAGGAACTGGGGCTCATCGGAACGGGGCTCGTTCTGGTCGCCTACGCCGCGCTCTTCCTGCGCGGACTGAAGGTGGCGGCGACCGCGCCGGATCGGTTCGGCCGGTACCTCGCCGCCGGTTTGATCGTGAACCTCTCCGTCTACGTCGCCATGAACATCGCGGTGGTCACGGGCGTCATTCCGACGACCGGGCTGCCCTTGCCGTTCTTGAGCTACGGGGGCTCCGCCCTCGTCGTGAACATGGGGGTCGTGGGTGTCCTACTCAACATCGCATCGCAGGGGGAATCCGCTCCCCGTCCCGGAACCGTCGTTCGCGCGACGGCCCATCGGAGCGCTCGTGCGTGACGCGTCGGCGCCGCTTCGCGTGCTGATCGCGGGAGGGGGAACGGGGGGCCATGTCTATCCGGGTCTGGCCATCGCCGAGGAGTGGGCGCGTCGTCACCCCGACAGCGAGGTCGTGTTCGTCGGCACGAAGCGGGGACTGGAATCGACGGCCGTGCCGCGCGCCGGCTACCGCCTCCGCACGATCGCCGCGCGGGGAATCCCGCGGCGCCCGAGTTTCGGGCTCGTCCGCGCCCTGGCCGCGTTCGTCGCGAGTCTGGGGCAGTCGTGGCGCATCCTGGCGGAAGAGGCGCCGTCCGTCGTGGTCGTGACCGGCGGATACGTGAGCGCTCCGGTGGGGTTGGTCGCGCGGCTGCGCGGCATCCCGATCGTGGTGCAGGAGCAGAACTCCATTCCGGGCGCGACCAATCGCTGGCTCGGCCTGGTGGCCGCGGAGGTCCACATCAGTTATCTGGAATCGCGAAGCTACTTTCGCCGCCGCGACAACCTGAAGGTGACGGGGAACCCGCTTCGCCAGTCGCTCCTCCGGCAGGATCGAGCGTCCGCCTACGAGACGCTGCGGCTGGAGCCGACGAAGCGAACCCTGCTTCTCTTCGGCGGGAGCCGCGGCGCGGCGAATCTGAACCGCGTGTTCGCCGCCGCGCTGCCGCGGCTCTCCCGCGTGCCCCGGCTCCAGGTGCTGTGGCAAACCGGCGAGGAGGACGCCGAGTGGGCCCGCGGCGAGGCCCGCCGCGCGTCGGTCGCCGTGCGCGTGATGCCGTACATCCAGCGGATGGACGCTGCCTACGCGGTGGCGACGATGGCCGTCTGCCGCGCGGGGGCGATGACGATCGCGGAACTGACCGCCTGCGGCGTTCCGTCGATCCTGGTGCCGTATCCGTACGCGACCAACGACCACCAGACGCACAACGCACGCGGGCTGGTGGACCGCGGCGCGGCCGAGATGATCAACGACGCCGATCTGGATGCGAACGATCTGGCGCGCCGGATCGAGGCGCTGCTTCGGGACGAGCCGCGCCTGCGCCGCCTGGGTCGCAACGCGCGCGCCTTTTCCAGGACGAACGCCGCCCAGCGCATCGCCACCTCGCTCGAACAGCTGAGCGGAGCCGGGAACGCACCCGGTCGGGAGGGCTGACGGCGTGTACGGACGCATTCGCAGGATTCACTTCGTGGGCATCGGAGGCAGCGGCATGAGCGGCATCGCCGAGGTGCTTCTCAATCTGGGCTATGAGGTAAGCGGGTCCGACGTCCGCGAGTCCGAGGTCACCGCGCGCCTTCGCGCGCTCGGCGCCCACGTCACGCCGTCGCACGCCGCCGCCCACGTGGAAAACGCCGAGGTCGTCGTGGCGTCGACCGCGATCGCCGCGGAGAATCCGGAACTCGTGCGCGCCCACGAGCGCGGCATTCCGGTCATTCCGCGCGCCGAGATGCTGGCGGAGCTCATGCGCATCAAGTACTCGGTCGCCGTCGCGGGCGCGCACGGAAAGACCACGACGACCTCGATGGTCGGGGAGATTCTGGCGCACGGCGGGCTCGATCCGACGGTGATCGTCGGCGGGCGTCTCAAGGCCATCGGCGCGCACGCGCGTCTGGGGCAGGGGCCGTTCCTCGTCGCGGAAGCCGACGAAAGCGACGGATCGTTCCTGTTCCTCTCCCCGACCATCGCGGTCATCACGAACATCGATCTCGAGCACCTCGACTACTACCAGTCCTTCGAACGGATCCGTGCCGCGTTCGAGACGTTCGTGAATCGCGTGCCGTTCTACGGGACGGTGATCCTTCCGGCCGACGAGCCCAACGCGGCGGCCCTGCGCCCGAAGGCGAATCGCCGCACCGTCACCTACGCCCTCGACGCGGAGGCCGACATCGAGGGCCGCGACCTGGCCGTCGGCCCCACGGGCGTGCGGTTCGCGCTGCGCGTGCGGGGGCGGGACGAGGGGACGATCGAGATGAAGGTCACCGGCGTTCACAACGCGCGAAACGCCCTCGCGGCGGTGGCCGCGGGGTGGGAACTGGGCGTGCC
>QJVW01000070.1 GCA_003235575.1 Candidatus Eiseniibacteriota bacterium
ACGGCCGCCGCCCCCGTCATACACCTCGTTCGCTGCCACACTCGAATCATCGAACCTCCCCAGCCCGGCGGCGTCTCATGTTGCGCGCGGATGGAACTTCGTGTGCACCTCCCGGAGGTAGTTCCGGTCGAGGTGGGTGTAGATCTGCGTCGTCCCGATCGAACGGTGCCCCAAAAACTCCTGAACCACGCGGAGGTCGCATCCGCCTTCCAGCAGGTGCGTCGCGCAGGAGTGACGAAGCGTATGCGGCGACACGGCCCGGTCGATGCCGGCGGCCTTGGTATGCGCTTGAAGCAACTTCCAGTATCCCATGCGCGTGAAGGGCCGGCCGAAGCGGGTCAGGAACACCGCCCGTTCCCCGCGATCGCGCAGCAACTGGGCGCGCGCGCCCTCGAGGTAGCGCACCAGGGCGTCCCGCGCCTTCGTTCCAAACGGCACGATGCGTTCGCGGCTCCGCTTTCCCATGCAACGGACCAGTCCTTCCTCCAGATCGATCTCCTCGAGACGAAGCGCCGTCAACTCGCTCGCCCGCAGCCCCGTCGCGTACGCGACCTCCAGCAGGGCGCGGTCCCGGACCGCGGCGGGCTCTTCCCCGCGGGGCGCCCCCAGGAGCGCCTCCACCTGCTCCACGGTAAGGACGTCCGGCAGGGGACGACCCTTTCGTGGCGGACGAACCGCAAACGCAGGATTCTCCCCCGCGAGACCCCGCCGGCGCAAGAACTCGTAGAGGGCGCGGATGGCGGCGATTTTCCGGGCCGCCGTCGACGCCGCCCAGCCGCCGGTCGTGAGGAAGCGCTCGATGTCGGTGGGACGGGCCCGTTCGGGATCCGCGATCTTCTGGCCCGCCAGGTAGCGGCCGTACTGCCGTACGTCCTCGGTGTACGCGCGGACCGTGTGATCGCTCAACCGGCGCTCCAGGGCCAGGTGATCGCGAAACCGTCCGACGGACGCATCCCACGACTCCCGAGCCGTCATGCGCGCTTCCGCCGCTTCGGCACGCCCATGCCGAGATCGAGTTGCCCGCGCTCGTGCTCGAGGAGGAAGCGCTTCCACCGCAGTCCCGCCGCGAAGCCGCCCAATCCCGCGTCGCCGTGGATGACGCGATGGCACGGCACGACCAGCGAGACCGGATTGACGTTCAGCGCGTTTCCGACGGCCCGGCTCGCGCCGGGCGCTCCGGCCAGTCGCGCCACGTCGCCGTAGGAGCGGACCTGCCCCAGCGGAATCCGCCGCGCCGCGTCCCATACCCGACGCTGGAATTCGGTTCCCGCCTCGACGTCGAGCACGACGTCGTCGAGCGGCGCCCGCGTCTCCAAGTAGCGCTCCAGCGCGCGCCGCGTCGCGTCGGTCCAGCGCGGGCGCTTGACGTAGGAGATGCCCCGGCGGCGTCCCTCGGCCGCGGTGGGCGCTTCCCCGTCTCCGAGCCTCACCTCGCGCAGGCCGCGCTGGCTGCAGAGAATCCAGATCCGTCCCACGGGCGTCGTCACGGAATCGACGGCGAGTTCCACGCGCGGGGTCTTCATGCGCTCCCTCCATCCGGCGCCGACTCTCCCCCCAAGGCGGCGGCGATCCGCGCGGCGACCCTCGGGCCGATGCCCGGGACCTCGGCGATCGCCTGAACCGAGGCGCCGCGAATGCGGGCCACCGACCCGAAGCGGCCGAGGAGAAGCGCACGCCGCCGGGGGCCCAGACCGTGAATGTCGTCGAGCTGCGAGGCGCGCGCGGCGCGGCCGCGCAGCGACCGGTGATAGGCGATCGCAAAGCGGTGCGCCTCGTCCCGCGCCCGCTGAAGAAGGCGCAGGCCCGGCGACCGTCGGGGCAGGCGAAGCGCGCCCCCGTCGGAGCGCACGATCTCCTCGAAGCGCTTCGCCAGGCCCAGGAAGACCGCCCCCTCGAGCGGGGTTCCGCGCACCGCCCCCCGCGCCGCGCCAAGCTGCCCCACGCCGCCGTCGATCACGTAGAGATCGGCCGGGGCCAACAGACCCTGCTCGACACGCGCCGCGTGCCGGCGAACCGCCTCCGCCAGCGAGGCGAAGTCGTCCTGTCCTTCCACGGTTCGAATGCGAATGCGGCGGTACTCGGACTTCGCGGGGCGTCCATCGAGAAACGTCACCATCGAGGCGACGACGTGGGTGCCCTGGAGGTTCGACACGTCGAAACAGCGTAGGCGCCGCGGCGGCCGCGGCAGGCCGAGCGCGCGCTGGAGGTCGAGCGCCTCTTCCCCGGCGGCCCCCGTCAGACTCCGGGCGCTTTCTCCGCGCGCGCGCGCGAGCAGCATGGCGGCGTTCCGCCGGGCCGTTCGCGCCAGGAGACGCTCCGCGGGATCCCGCGGAGCGCGGATCCGCACCGGGGAGGCGGCGTCACGGGAGAGAAAGGACTCGAGCAGGATGCGCTCGGCGGGATCGCCCTCCACGACCAGCGTCTCCGGGATCGAATCGGTCGGCGCGTAGTAGAGCCCGACGAACGCGCTCGAGATCTCGGCGTCCGACGCGGCGCCCACGCCGCGCAGCCATCGCACGTCGCGCGACACGACGCGACGCTCCCGGATCCGTAGAACCACGGCGCACGCCTCCTGGTCTCCGCGGGCGACGCCCAGCACGTCGGCGGAGGCGCTCGACACGTCGACCATCCGCTGGCGCGCGAGAATGCTCTCCAGGCGACGGATCTGATCGCGGAGCTTGGCGGCCCGCTCGTAGTCGCGGCGGGTCGAGGCCACCTCGAGCAACGCTTGGAAGCGCGCCACCACCTCTTCGCGCTTTCCAGCGAGGAAGTCGCAGAACTGCTCCACCATCGCGCGATAATCGTCGCGCGACTGGGCGCCGATGCAGGGCCCCGTGCACCGGCCGATGTGGAAATCGAGACACTCGCGCCGGGCGGCGATGTGCGCGTCGATGTCGAGGCACGACCGAAGCGGAAAGATGGTGCGCGTGAGGCGGAGCAGCTGGCGGAGGCTCTTCACCTCGGTGTACGGGCCGAAGTAGCGCGCCCCGTCGCGCTGGTGGCGGCGAACGAGGGTGAGCCGGGGGTACTCCTCCTCCATCGAAATACGGACGTAGGGGTAGCGCTTGTCGTCCTTCAGGCGGATGTTGTACGGCGGCTGCTGCTCGCGGACCAGCGTCGCTTCCAGGATCAGCGCGTCGATCTCGCTCTCCACGGCGATGTACTCGACGTCGTGGACCTTGCGGATCAGGGCGACTTGCTTCGGCCCCACGACGTCCGGATCTTGGAAGTGGGAGCGGACGCGCTGCGCCAGGCGCTTCGCCTTGCCGACGTACAGAACATCGCCCCTGGCGTCTCGGAAGACGTACACGCCGGGTTGGTCGGGGAGCGCGGCCAGCTGTTCGGCCAGGTCGGCGTTCGGAACGGGCTCGGGGAGCGCCAAGCCGCCATCGGGAGGGTTGTCGGAGCCGACGGGGGACGATCGGCCCGCTGGTCGCGGAGCCATCTGGGTCAGTATATCACGCGCCCACAGGCGATTGACAGATGCCCGGCGCCTCCGGTACTGTGGGGCGTTCTCACGAGTTTCTGATCATTACCCGTGGAGGTTTGGAATGCCCCATCACAAGTCGGCCGAGAAGCGGATGCGGACCTCGAAGCGCGACCGCGCCCGCAACACGGCGGTGAAGTCCGGAATTAAGACTTCCCTCAAGAAAGCGTCGGAAGATCCTGCAAACAAAGACGTTATGAGGGCCGCGACGTCCCTGCTCGACCGGGCGGTGCGGAAGGGCGTCGTCGCGAAGGCGGTCGCCAATCGCCGGAAGTCGCGCCTCGCCAAGGCCGCGAACCGCGCCGCTACGAAGACGTCCTAAGCGCCGCTTCGACCCGGGTCCGAACGGCGTCGGACGCCTCCCCCACGGGGACGCGATCCACGACGCCGGTTCGGCGATCCCGAAGCTCGACGATTCCCTCCGCCAGCCCCTTCTCGCCGATCGTGACGCGCAGCGGCACGCCGATCAGGTCGGCGTCCTTGAACTTGGTCCCCGGCCGCTCGTCGCGGTCGTCGAAGAGCACCTCCAGGGAAGCCTCCGTCAACGCGGCGTAGAGCGCCTCCGCGGTCTCCCGCGTCGTCGGCTCCTTCGCGTTCACCGGCACGATGTGCACGTGGTACGGCGCGATCGGCATCGGCCAGATGATGCCGTTGGCGTCGTTCGATTGCTCGATCGCCGCGGCGACGATCCGCGTGACGCCGATGCCATAGCACCCCATCACGATCGGATGCTCCTTCCCCTCCGCGTCGAGGTAATGCGCCCCCATCGCTTCCGAGTACTTGCATCCGAGTTTGAAGATGTGACCCACCTCGATGCCGCGGCTGACCTGCATGACCTCGCCGCATCGCGGGCATTGGTCCCCTTCCTTCGCCGTCACGAGGTCGGCGCGCTCCTCGATGGTCGCGTCCCGACCGAGTCGGACGTTCAGGAGGTGGACGTCGCGCTTGTTTCCGCCCGTGACGTAATTCCGCCCCTCCTGAAGGGTCGTGTCGCCGATCATCCGGATCTTCCCGGCCAGCCCGACGGGTCCGGTGAATCCGAGCGGACCTCCGGTAATCGCCTCAATCTCCCCTGCGGTCGCGAGACGCAGCGGCGCCCCGCCGACCTGCTGCGCGAGCTTCGCCTCGTTCAGTTCCCGGTCGCCAGGAATCACCGCGAGTAGCGGCTCCTCGCCGGCGTAGAAAAGAAGAGACTTCAGGAGCCGGTCTGGCCCGACACCCAGGAACGCCGCGACCTCCTCCACGGTCCGCTGATCCGGCGTCGACCGCTCCTCGCGCGACGCCTCGGGCTCCGCCGGACGGGGCGTCCAGGCAAAGGCGGCGCGCTCCGAGGAGGCAGCATAGCCGCACGCCGAGGCAAAGACCTGGGATTCCCCGGAGTCGGCCGTCACCATGAACTCGTGGTTGACGTCGCCGCCGATGGCGCCGGAATCGGCTTCAACCATCGTGAAGTGGAGGCCGCAGCGGGTGAAGATCCGCGTGTAGGCCTCGCGCATTTGCTCGTAGGTATCGGCGAGCGACGTGTCGTCGACGTGGAACGAGTAGGCGTCCTTCATGATGAACTCCCGGGCGCGCATCAAGCCGAACCGGGGGCGCACCTCGTCGCGGAACTTCACGCCGATCTGGTAGAGGTTCTGCGGCAGGTCGCGATACGAGCGGACGTGGTTGCGCACGATATCGGTGACCGCTTCCTCGTGCGTCGGACCGAGGACGTAGTCGCGGTCCCCGCGGTCCCGCTGCCGGAAGAGTTCCTTTCCTATGTTCTGCCAACGCCCCGATTCCTGCCACAGCTCGGCCGGCATCAGCACCGGCAGGAGCACCTCCTGGGCGCCCGCTCGATCCATTTCCTCGCGCACGATTTGCGCCACCTTCCGGGTCACGCGCCACCCGAGCGGGAGCAGGCTGTAGATCCCCGCCGCGTGTTTGCGCATCATGCCCGCGCGAATCATCAATTTGTGGCTCACGAGCTCGGCGTCGGCGGGATCTTCCTTCAAGGTGGGGAGAAATGCCTGACTCAGGCGCATGGGATCGAGGGTCCTTTCAAGAAGTCGCGGAACTGACGAGCAGATCGTCGACGGTGTACTTCCCCGGCTCGCGATCGTGGATGAATCGAACGGCGCGCAGCGCGCCCGCCGCGAAGACGCTCCGGTCGTGCACCGTGTGCACGACCTCCAGCGTTTCGCCGTCGCCGCTGAGGATCACGCGGTGGGTGCCCGGCACGGTGCCGGCACGGATCACGTGCGTGTGCACGATTCCGCCCGGCCGCTTGGCCGGCGCCATCTCACCGAGCGCCGCGGCCAGATCCAGGGCCGTGCCGCTCGGCGCGTCCTTCTTGCCGGCGTGGTGGTGCTCCAGCACGTCCGCGACGAACGTCTCGCGCGCCGCGGCCCCCAGCGACCGAAGCCACCCGCGCGCCACGGCCACGCCCAAGCTGAGATTTCGCGCCCGGAGCACGGGGACCCGCGCCGAAAGGGCCGCGATCCTCGACTCGCTCCGCGCGTCCAGGCCCGTGGTGGCGACCACGACGGCGCGGGGCGCCCGCTCCAGCGCGCCGAGAAGCGCGCTCGTTCCGGCCGGGAGGCTCACGTCCAGCACCACCGTGTCCACCGGGAGCGCCTCCAGCGTGGCCGGCCCGAAGGCGTCCGCTTCGATCCAAGCGCAATCCGCGGGGCACGCTCCGCGCGCGGCTCCGAGCGCCACGCAGGCGCGAAGGGCGATCGATGGATCCGCGGCCACGAGCGAGCGTACGGCCGTGCCCATGCGTCCGGAGGCCCCGTAGACGAGGAGCGGTATCGCGGCGCTCACGATCGGCGCGTCCGGTTCATCCCGCACCCCGAACGGCGGCGGCGGGTCGAAGGCCCGCGCGATCCAGGGCTTCGGCCACCGCCTCCGCCGTCTCGGGCCGGATCGCCACCAGCGGCAGTCGGATTTCCGCCGGCGCGAGGCCCAGCAGCGCGAGCGCGTGCTTGACCGGACCGGGATTCGTTTCGAGGAAGAGCGCGCGGAACACCGGATGGAGCCGGCGGTGGATCGCCTCGGCCTCGGCCGGTCTGCCCGCCTCGAACGCCTCGAACAGCGCCACCATCTCCGCCGGCGCCACGTGCCCCGCCACCGATACGATCCCACGCGCGCCGACCGCGAGGTGCGGTAGGAAGAGCGAGTCGTCCCCCGAGAGCACGGTGATGTCGCAGCGCGCGCGGATGGCGCTGGCGTGATCGAGCGAGCCGCTCGCTTCCTTGATCGCGGCGATCCGCGGGTGCTCCGCGAGTCGCGCCACGGTATCCGCGGTGATGAGCACGCCGGTTCGCGACGGCACGTTGTACAGGACCAGGGGCCGGTCGACGGCGTCGGCGACCGCCCGGTAGTGCGCGATCTGCCCCTCCGGCGTCGGCTTGCACGAGTAGGGGGTGATCACCATGACGGCGTCCGCGCCGAGGCCGATCGCCTCCCGCGACAATTCGATCGTCTCGTCGGTGTTCGCCGTGCCCGTGCCGGGTATGACGGCTGCCTTCCCCGCGGACGCCTCCAGGGCCGCCCGGATGACGCGCGTGCGTTCGTCACGGGTGAGCGACGTGGCCTCGCCCGTGCAGCCGCAGGGGTAGATCGACCGAACGCCACGCCCGATCAGATGCTCCACCAGGCGCCCGACGGCGTCGGTGTCGACGGCTCCGCCCCGGAACGGCGTGATGATCGCCACGCCCACTCCCTGGAACATCGCCTTTGTCTCGCTCATCGCGAATCCTCCTGCGGCGGCGGCGGTTTGGTCGCCGAGGCCGGGAACGTGAGGATGATGGGGCCGCGGTCCTCCTCGGCGGCCACCGTGATCGCCGTCTCGTGCGAGGTGAACGCTTCCTCGATCGCGGGTGACGGCGCGCCCCCGGGACGCGCGGCGCGCGGCACGGACGCCAGCCGCCGCGCGGCCAGCCAGTAGGTCCCGGCCGGGACGCGCAGCGCGAACGTGCCAGGACCCGTCCGCTCGACCCGCGACACCAAGCTCGAGTCGGGAACGGCTCGTGCTTCGATCCGGAAACGCGCCGTGGAATCCGGTGAGGCGATCGCCCCGTTGAGAATCGCCGGCGCGCGCGGGTTGACCGCCACGATGTTGATACTATCGGCGAGCGTACGATCCGGTGTCAACCGCACCGCCCTGCCGTACCCGGCGAGGACGTCCTGGTCGCTGTCGAAGTACTCGTCCCCGTTTCGATCGTAGAACGCGTGAACGGTGAATCCCACGCCGAGCGGGAGTCCCGAGAAGGTGTAGACCCCCGCCGTGTCCGTCTCCGCTTGATAGCTCGGTTCCAGCGCCCTCGTCGTATCGGGCATCCCCCCCGTCGAGTCGGGGAACAAGAGCACCGGGATCCCCCGCGTCGGCAGCGTCTTCGCGCGAACGACGCCGGTGATACGCCCCCGCGCGATGGAGTCGCCCGTCGAGAAGAGAATCACGATCGGGGCCGCCATCGGCACGTTTCTCAGATCGCGCGCCCGACCGCTCAGGAAGACCTGGTAGGTCGTGCCGGCGCGCAGGGAGTCTCCCCACGTCACGCGAAAACGACGGCCGCTCCACGAGTAGTTTGGACGGCCGACCGGCGGATAGAGGCGCAGGTTGTCGCGGACGCTGGCGCGCTCCATCGATTCCGAGAACAGGATCTCCACCGCCGCGAGCCGGTCCACCCCGACCGAGCTGTCGGCGGGCGTCGTGGCGACGGCGTAGGGTGGCGTCGTGTCGATCGGACCTCCGGGCGGCGATACGGAGTGGGCGCAGCCGACGAAGCCGGCGAGGAGCGCGGTCAGCGCGGCGAGCGCCGAGCTGCCCGCGACAGTGGCCCGACGGCGGCGATTCGTTCCGGTCACCGTCGCGGTGCGCCCGCCTTGCGCTTCGCGGGGGCCGATTTCGCCGGCGCGGCGCCCTGCCCGGCGAGAAGCTCGAACAGCACCGCCTTCTGCGCGTGCAGGCGATTCTCCGCCTGCGGGAAGACCCGGGAACGCGGACCTTCGATCACGTCCTCGGTGATCTCCTCGCCCCGATGAGCCGGGAGACAGTGGAGCACGATCGCCGTGGGCTTGGCGCGCGCCACCAACGCCTCGTTGATTTGATACGACCGGAAGATCGGCAGCCGTTTCTCCCGCTCGGCCTCCTGCCCCATGCTCGCCCAGACGTCCGTGTAGAGAACGTCGGCCCCGGCCGCCGCTTCCGCCGGGGATCGATGGATCTCGACCGAACCCACGCCGGCGGCGTTGATCCGGGCGACCAGTTTCGGATCGGGGTCGTAGCCCTCCGGACAGGCGATGCGCACCGTAAGCCGGTAGAGGCCGGCTGCCTCGATCCACGAGTTGGCGACGTTGTTGCCGTCTCCCACATAGGTCACGACCGCTCCGTCGAAGGCGATGCCGGCCTCACGCATGGTCAGAAGATCCGCCAGGATCTGGCAGGGGTGGAGCCAGTCGGTCAGTCCGTTGATGACGGGGACCGAGCCGTGACGAGCCAGATCTTCGGCGAGCGCGTGGTCGAACGTGCGGACCATGATGCCGTCGACGTACCCCGACAGCACGCGGGCGACATCCTGGACCGGCTCCCGAGAGCCGATGCCGATTTCGCGGTCCGTGATGAAGATCGACGTTCCGCCGAGCTGCGTCATCGCGACTTCGAACGAAAGGCGGGTCCGCAAGCTCGGCTTGTGGAAGAGGAGGGCCAGCGTCCGCTGCGACAGTTCGGCGTGGGCCCGCCCGGCCCGGAGGTCGGCCTTGAGGCGCACCGCCAGGTCGAAGAGTCGGTCGGCCTGCTCCCGTGTGAGGTCGGCGAAGGAAACGAGATCCCGCTTCATGGCGTGCGCTCCGTGAAAGAAGAAGTGCGTGCGTCGTGCGCGTCGCTAGGCGCGCGGATGGGCCCGCTCATAGGCGGCCTTCAACCGACGCCGGGTGACGTGCGTGTAGATCTGGGTCGTTTGCAGATGGCGGTGCCCCAACAGCTCCTGGACCGCGCGCAAATCGGCTCCGCGCTCCAGGAGATGACTGGCGAAACTGTGCCGCAGCGCGTGCGGGTGGCTGGCCGCGTTCGGGCCCAGGCCGGACAGGAGGCCCCGGATGTCGCGCTCCAGCGTGCGGCTCGTGGCCGGTCCCGCGCCTCGCCCGAAGATCGCCGGCTGATCGGGCCCGGGCTCTCCGCCCCGCGCGGACCAGTAGCGGCGCAGCGCCGCCACCGCGCGGGCGCCGAGCGGCACCACCCGCTCGCGCGAGCCCTTGCCCAGGACGCGAACCAATTGGCGCTTCTCGTCGATGCGACCGCGCGTCAGGCCCGCCAACTCGCTCACGCGCAGACCCGCCCCGTAGAGGCACTCCGCGGCGGCCACGGCGCGGCAGGCGCGCGCGTCGTCCGTCCCCGCGGCCGCGGCCGCGCGGTCGAGGAGGGCGTTCAGCGCCGTCTCGGCTACGAACACGGGAAGTGTCTCCGGAAGGGATACCCGAGGAAACGCGCTCCGCGCCTCCCCCACGGGCTGGCCGCGCCGTTCCAGGAAGCGCAGGAATCCGCGAACCGCCGCTAGGGACCGCGCCAGTGTCCGCGCCTGGATGCGTCGCCGCGGATCGACCCGATCGAGCGACCGGGCCGCGGCGAAGGTCGTGATCAGATCGGGGGTGATATCGCCCGGGACCACGGGGGGCCGTCCCAGACGCGAACGCGCGAAGCCGGCGAAACGCTCCAGTTCCTCGCCGTACGCGCGTCGTGTCGCCGCCGCGTACCGGCGTTCCTCCAGGTGCCGCTCGAACTCAGCGATCCACCGATCCACTCAGCTCCTCCTCGCCCTCCGTCCCATCCTCCACCATCTTGGCCTTGCATTTCGGGCACTGCTGGTAGTCGCCCTTCGTCTTCGTGTGCTTCTGCAGCAGGATCGGATAGGCGCAGACCGGGCAGGGCTTCTGCACGGGCTTGTCCCACAGGCCGAACGTGCAATCCGGGTAGGCGCTGCAGCCGTAGAAGTTCTTCCCTCGACGCGTCCGGCGCTCCACCAGCTCCCCCTTGCCGCACTCGGGGCATGGAATCTGGAGCGTGAACGGTCGCGTGCCCTTGCAGTCCGGGTAGCTCGAGCACGCCAGGAACTTCCCGAACCTGCCGACACGCACCCGCATGGCCCCGCCGCAGGTCGGACACGGCACGTTGGGCACCTCCGCGGGGACCTCGTCTTCCAGCGGCATCGTGGTCTTGCAGTCGGGATAGCGCGGACAGGCCAGGAAGGGCCCGTTCCGACCGAACTTCTTCACCATCTTCGACCCGCACTTCGGACACTCCTTGTCCGACTCCTCCACCAGCGACGCGCGAACCTCGGCCTGCTGCGACTCGGCCACGTTCAGGTCCTTCAGGAACGGATCGTAGAACTCGCTGACGACCTCGACCCACGGATTCTGTCCCGTTTCCACGTGGTCCAGCCGTCCTTCGAGTCGCGCGGTGAACGCGACGTCGAACACGTCGCCGAAGGAACGCGACAGGAGCTTCCAGACCGTCATGCCGAGGTCCGTGGGCACGAGCTTGCCGCGGTCCCGCGTGACGTAGTCGCGCGTCAGAATGGTCCCGACGATCGTCGCGTACGTGCTGGGACGGCCGATGCCCTTCTCCTCCAGCGTCTTGACGAGGGTCGCTTCCGTGTAGTGCGGCGGCGGCTCGGTGAAGTGCTGCTCCGGAAGGACGGCCTGCTTGGTCAGGGTGTCGCCCTTCTCCAGGGCGGGCAGCTTGCTCTTTCCGTCGCCGGCGTCCTCGATGAGCGCGGACGCGTACGCGCGCGTGAAGCCGTCGAACTTCACCCGGCTTCCCGACGCGCGAAGCAGGTACGGCCCGGCGCTGATGTCGGCGGTGGTCGTCACCACCAAGGCGGGATTCATCTGGGATGCGACGAACCGCTGCCACACCAGTTCGTAGAGCTTGAACTGATCGGGCTCCAGATGGCCGCGCATGGAGGCCGGGGTCCGCGAGACGGCCGTCGGACGCACCGACTCGTGGGCGTCCTGGGACGTCTCCCGCGAGCGGTACTGCCGCGCCTCGGGCGGCAGGTACGGCGCGCCGAACGCGTGTTCGATGAAGTTGCGGACTTCCACGATCGCGTCGGGCGAGACGCGCGTGGAGTCGGTACGCATGTACGTGATCAACCCGGTCGCGCCTTCGGCCCCGAGGTCGATTCCCTCGTAGAGCTGCTGCGCCAGGACCATCGTCTTCTGCGCGGAAAAGCGGTGCCGGCGGAACGCCTCCTGCTGGAGCGTGCTGGTGATGAACGGCGGCAGCGGATTACGCCGCTTCTCCTGGGTCCGCAGGCCCGCCACGGTGAACGTCTCGCGATCGAGCGCCGCGGCTTCGCCACGGGCGGTCTTCTCGTCCGGAAGCGCGATCTTCTCGCCGTCCTTCTTCTGCAGGCGCGCGCGGAACCGATCCCCGCCCGGCGTGTCGAAGTCGACGTCGATCGTCCAGTACTCCTGGGGCACGAACGCCCGGATGGCGTCCTCCCGCTCGCAGATCAGCCGCAGCGCCACGCTCTGGACGCGACCCGCGGAGAGTCCGTAGCGCACCGTCTTCCAGAGATAGGGGCTCACCTTGTAGCCGACCAGCCGATCGAGGACGCGTCGCGCCTGCTGCGCCTGCACCTTCGCCATGTCGATCTCGCGCGGCGCGGCCAGCGCCTCCTCGATGCCGCGCTTCGTGATCTCGTAGAACGCCAGCCGCCGAAACGAGGCCGCCCCGTCGCCCAGCGTCTCCGCCAGGTGCCAGGCGATCGCCTCTCCCTCGCGGTCCGGGTCGGGCGCCAGATAGACCGTCGCCGCGCGGCGCGCGCTCGCCTTCAGATCCTTGACGATGTTCGCCTTCCCCTTGATCAGGACGTAGGACGGCTCGAAGCCGGCATCGACGTCCACGCCCAGCTTGCTCTTCGGCAAGTCGCGGACGTGCCCGTTGGAGGCGCGCACCTCGAAGCCGGAGCCGAGGTACTTCCCGATCGTTCTCGCCTTGGCGGGCGACTCGACGATCACCAGGTTGCGCCCCGACGGCCCCCCCGCCGCGCGGGTCGACTTCTTCGCTCCGGCGCGGGCCGTGGCCTTCTTCTTGGCCGGAGCGCGGCGAGCAACCTTCTTCTTCGCCGCCGGGACGGCGGCCGCCTTCTTGGTCTTGGTGGTCTTCTTCTTGGTCGGCATTTAGTGCACCCAGGAGGGGTTGCTTGGATCGAACTCGACGCCGTGCTCGTCGTCGAACCAACGAATGAGCACCAGGGTCGCGAGTTCTTTCGCGGAGGCTTCCGTGTCGAGAAACGACGTGTCCTCCCGCACGCGGGACATGATTTCCTCGAATTGCTCCGGCGAGATGCGTCCCTGCTCGATCAAGCCGTACAGGTATTGATAGCCCGGGGCGTCCAGGAGCGCCCGCTCCGACCCTGTGGGAACGCGGACGCTGCGCCGCGGGGTCGTGGGATCCTCGGAGAAGTCCTCCCGCGCGTAGGGCTCCAGCGCGCGAAAGATCAACTCGAACGCCTGGTTGACGACGTCCGCGTCGTGCCGGCCCGAATCCAGGACCTGCGTCAGTTCCAGCAAGGCGTCCTCGTCGCCGTCGACGTATGCCTTCAACTGTTCGACGATCAGGAACACCATTTCGCGAATGCTATCTTCCATCGGCTGGTCTCCTCTCGGTCACGCGCCGTGGCACTTCTTGTATTTCTTTCCGCTGCCGCAAGGACAGGGATCGTTGCGCCCCACCTTCGGTTCCGCGGGCCCCTGGGCCCGGGGACCTGCCGGCGCGGGCGCCGCGGGCGCCGCCGCCGTGCCGAAGGCGGTCACCGAGGCGTGGGACTCACGCGCGCGCGGCGCCACCCGGGGGCTCGGCTCCCGACCGGCCGCCCCGATGCTCACCGACGCGCGGGGACGATCCGGCCTTCCGGATGCGTCTTCGGGTACGAGCGCCGCCCGGAAGAGATGGCGCACCGTCTCCTCGCGGATGGCGCGCGTCAACTCCTCGAACATCGCGTAGGACTCTTTCTTGTATTCGATCAGCGGGTCGCGCTGACCGTAGGCGCGCAGACCGATCCCCTCGCGCAGGTGGTCCATCTCGCGAAGGTGCTCCATCCAGTGATTGTCGATCACCATCAGGTAGATGTGGCGCTCCACGCCTCGGAGGAGTTCCGGCGTGAACTCCTGTTCCTTCGCTTCGTAGGCCTCGCGGAAGGTGCCCTGCAGCCAGTCTTCCCAATCCTGCGCGTTGCGCAGCGAATCCGGATCGGGCGGCGCGACGGGCCTGAGCAGCAATTGGCTCGCCTCGTTCAGGAGGCGCTTGACGTCCTCCTCGTCGATCCGCTCGCCGGCAAGGTACGTCGCCACGCGCTCGCGCACGATCGCTTCGAGCATCTCGCTGATGGTCGCCTTGAGATCGGCTTCCTCCAGCGCCTGCAACCGCTGTCCGTAGATGACCGTTCGCTGGCGGTTCATCACGTCGTCGTACTCGAGCAGGTGCTTCCGAATGTCGAAATTGTGCGCTTCGACACGGCGCTGCGCGCGCTCGATCGCGCGAGTCACGAGCCCGTGCTCGATGACCTCGCCCTCCTGCACCCCGA
>QJVW01000121.1 GCA_003235575.1 Candidatus Eiseniibacteriota bacterium
GGGCAGCACGTGAACAAGACCGAGTCGGCGGTGCGGATCACGCACCTCCCGAGCGGTCTGGTCGTTCAGTGCCAGAATGAGCGCTCGCAGCACCGGAATCGCGACGCCGCCATGAAGGTCCTGATGGCGCGGCTCTATGCCTTGCGCCTCGAGGAGGATCGGGCGAAGCGGGACGCGATCGGGGGAGGGAAGAAGGACATTTCCTGGGGGAACCAGATCCGTTCGTACGTCTTTCAACCGTACACCCAGGTGAAGGACCATCGTACCGAGGTCGTCGTCACGGACGTGCAGGCCGTGATGGACGGCGACATCAAACCGTTCATCGACGCCTATTTGCGTCGAAAGGAGCCAGCGTGAACCCCGCCATCTTTCGCGAATACGACATCCGCGGCATCGCGGACACCGACTTGACCGACGAGGTCGTTCGTTCCATCGGCCGCGGATTCGGGGAGCGCATGCGCGAGCGGGGCCAGGCGCGCGTGGCCGTGGGGCGGGACGTCCGCCTCTCCTCACCGCGAATCCGCGCCGCGCTGATCGAGGGACTGCGCGACCAGGGGCGCGAGGTCGTGGACGTGGGCGCCGTGCCGACGCCCGCGCTCTATTTCGCGGTCTTGCGCTTGAAGACGGACGCCGGCGTGATGGTGACGGGCAGCCACAACCCGATCGAATACAACGGGCTCAAACTTTCGGAAGGAATCTCCTCGCTTCATGGTCCCGACATTCAGGAGATCCAGGAGCGGGCGAAGACCGCCGGGGTGCTCGCGTCGCGCGGGCGGCTGGAAACCGCGTCCGTGGACGAGGAGTACCTCGCCGACCTCGCCTCGCGCGTCACCCTGCCGCGGCGGTTGAAGGTGACCGTCGACCCCGGCA
This sequence comes from Candidatus Eiseniibacteriota bacterium, assembly GCA_003235575.1. GTDB lineage: Bacteria > Eisenbacteria > RBG-16-71-46 > SZUA-252 > SZUA-252 > SZUA-252. Next base: position 871 of record QJVW01000121.1, read on the forward strand.
ATGGCGCGGCCAGCATCCTCGGTCCGGAATTCCTGCGGCGGATCGGGTGCGACGTGGACCCGATCTTCGCCGAGCCCGACGGCCGCTTCCCGAACCACCTTCCCGATCCGACCGTCCCGAAACTCATGGAATCGCTGATGGCCCGCGTGAAGGAAACCGGTGCGGACGTGGGCATCGGCTTCGACGGGGACGCCGACCGCGTCGGAGCCGTGGACGAGAAGGGTCGCCTCCTCTTCGGCGACCAAGTCCTGGCCCTCTACGCCGCCGACGTGCTCGCGCGTCGCCCCGGCAGCCCGATCATCTTCGAAGTGAAGTGCTCGCAGGGCCTGGTCGAGTGGATCGAGTCGAAGGGCGGGAAACCGATCATGTGGAAGGCGGGGCACTCCCTGATCAAGGCGAAGATGCGGGAGACGGAGGCGCCCCTGGGCGGGGAGATGTCGGGACACATGTTCTTCGCGGACGAGTTCCCGGGCTACGATGACGCCCTGTACGCCGCCGCCCGCCTGCTGCGGATCGTGGCCGCCGATTCCAAGCCGCTCTCGGCGTGGATCGACGGGCTCCCGCAAGCACGCTATGTCTCGACCCCCGAATTACGCTTCGATTGCGCCGACGCGGCGAAGTTTGCTATCGTGGATTCAGTACGCGAGCACTTTCGCGCGCGCTACGACGTCGTGGACGTGGACGGAGTCCGGGTCCAGTTTGGCGACGGCTGGGGTTTGATCCGCGCCTCCAACACGCAGCCCGTGCTGGTTCTTCGGTTCGAAGCGAGGAGCCGGGAGCGACTGGAGGCGATCGCGCGGGAGATATCCGAGGTGCTCGCCCGTCATCCCGAGGTGACGATCCCCGCGCTCGCCTTCTGAGCGCCGCCGCCTCGCGTTCCGCCGGCATGAGGTCGTTCGATTGTCCGCACGGACCGGCGCACCAGCGACGCGAGTTGCTTCCGTCATCGCATTGGCGGTGTTGGCCTTTGTGGCCGTGCTGGGCCTTGCCATGCCCGCCCGGGCCCAGGACGAGTTCCTCCTCAACGACGACCGCGTCAATCGCAATCAGTGGGAACCAGCGGTCGCCCGCGGCGCGACCGGCACCCTCGTCGTGGCGTGGCAGGATGGCCGGAACGGCTTCGGATCGTTCGAGGACTACGATATCTACGCCCTCACGATCCGCAACGCGTTCGCCATCGGAACGTCCCTCAATCGCCGCATCAGCGACGGCCCGGCGGGCCAGGCCCAGGAAAACCCGGACATCGCGGCCTGTGACGCGGGCACGTACCTCTGTGTCTGGATCGATTCACGATTCGGCAATCGGGACGTGTTCGGCGTCGCGCTCGACACCCTCGGCATTCCGATCTCCCCGAACCTGCGGATCAGCGAGGACGTCGCCGACGAGGATCAATTCGCGCCTCGCGTCACGCCGATCGGCGCGGAGAAATACATGGTGGTCTGGGGAGACGGTCGGGACAGCAACGGAGAGATCTTCGGCTCGTACCTGACGGCTACCGGAGCCCCGATCGGGGGGAACCAGCGCATCTCCGATGATCCGACGCCGACCGGCAGCCACCAAGGGGATCCCGACGCCGCCGCCGATCCGAGCGGACGGACGCTGGTGGCATGGGTGGACGGCCGCGACGGCGCCGTGTTCGGGTCGACGTTCGACATCTACGGCCAGTGGCTCGACGCGAACGGGGCGCCGCTCGGCGGCAATTTCAAGATCAACGACACGACGGGCCCCCAGGCCGCCAGCAATCCGACGGTCACCGCGGGAAGCGACGGGTTCGTCGTCGCCTGGATCGACCGGCGCCGCGCCGGGGACCCGGGCGACGTCTGGGCGCAGCGCTTCGCGTCCGACGGCACCCTTCTCGGCGACAACGTGCTCGTGAACGACGATCCCGTGGGCGGGGATCAGCGCTTCCTGACCTCCTGCGCCGGGACCGGCGGGGCGATGGTCTTCTGGGAGGATTTGCGCGGGGGGCTCGGCCTGGACTCGAACGTCGAGGGCGCGCGGGTTCCGTGGACGACCGACGCGCCGAGCGCCAACTTCCGCGTCAACGTCTTGCCCACCGGACGCCAGGGGAACCCGGGGGTCACGTGGGATGGTCTCGAGGCGGCGGTCGTGGTGTGGGAAGACCTCCGACGGGGCTCCTCGGACATCTACGCCGTCCCCGTGCTCGAGGACGGCACGTTGCGCGGCGCCGACGCGCAACTGAACGACGACGCCGCGCCCTTCGACCAGCGCCGGCCGCGACTGGGAGACGGCAAGGGGCGGTACCTGGCGACGTGGATCGACCTCCGCGGGATCGGGACGGATCTCTACGCGCAGTGGATCACCGCGGCGGGCGCGCGGGACGGCCCGAACTACCTACTATGGGACGATGAATTCACGAACCGGCCGGTCTCGAAGGCGAGCGCCGTCACGGCGGGCGGCATCGCGCTGGCGGCGGTGCAGGTGACGCAGGCGGCCGATGCAGGCGAGATCCGGGGGTATCTGCTTCCGAATCCGGGGGAAGGACCGACATCGAGCTTCTGGATCACCGATCAGCTCCCGAGTTCGCAGGCTTCGCCGGCGGTGGCGGCCACGGCGGACGGCTTCGGCGTCGTCTGGCTCGACTTCCGCGAAGGCGGACTTCGCGTCTACGGCCAGCGGATCGACCTGTCGGGCGCGCGCGTCGGCGTGAATCACGCCGTGATGTCCGCCGATCCCGCCGAACCCGTCTACGCGATGGCGCTCGCCGCCGATCCCGCAGGCGGCTTCTGGCTGCTCTACGGAGAAGGGGAGACGGCCGACCAGCGGCTCTGGCTGTTGGCGCTCGATGCGAATCTCGACGCCATCGGCCCGCCGATCGAAGTGGGTGGCGCCATCGCCGGCTCCAAGGTCGGGCCGTCCCTCGGCGTGACCCCGTCCGGGCGGATCGAGGCGGTCTGGCTCGGGGACGGCGATGATGGCGTGGGACAGGTCTACTTTCAGTCGTTCACGTCCGGCGGGGGTAGCGCGGCACCGCTCTCCCCGATCCTCGAAATGGGAACGCCCGGGGTCGCCGTGGCGCACGCGACGCCGAGCATCGCCTGCGGCGGTGACGCGAGCGCCGTCACATGGGCCGCGCGGTACCAAGGCGACTGGGGCATCTGGATGCAGCGGATTCGGGATGGACTGACCCCGATCGCTTCCGCCGCGCACATCGACCAGGATCTCTCGGCCACGGATCAACTCGACCCGAGCACCGGCCTCGACGCGGCCGGCAATGTCCTGACGATTTGGACCGACGCACGCTCGACGTCCAGCGGAACCGACATCCTGGGGCGCGTGCTCCATTTCGAGCCGACGGCGGCCACGCTGCCCCCGCCGACTCCCCCCCCGGCGCCCACGCCGACCCCGCCGCGGCGCATGGTCGTCGGGTTGGCGCGTCCGAATCCGTTCGTGACCGGAACAGGGATTCCGTTGGAGTTGTCGCCGTCGGCGGCGGAACGGCTCCGGATCACCGTCCGTGACGTGCAGGGCCGGCCGGTGCGACAGATCCACAACGGTCCCATGAGTGTCACCCGCACCACGATCGGCTGGGATGGCCGCGACGATCGCGGACGAATCGCGCCGAGCGGCGTCTATTGGATCGACATTCGGGGAGGGGGGGAGCGGCATGCGCTTCGCGTCATTCGTCTGCGCTGACGGCATCCGCGATCGATTGATCGCCGTGCGCCTCGCGGCATCGCTCGCGCTCTCCGCCGGGCTCCTCCTGACGGGCGCGCCCGCCGCGTTCGGGAGCGCGCCGGACGATGCCGGGGCGACACGACACGTGTCGGAATCCGCCGCGTGGAGCGGCGCGCTTCAGGTCCTCTCGCTTCCATCCGGCACACGCTGGATCGAGAGCCCCGCGGGGGGCGATCCCGGCGCAGCCGAGGAGGCGCTTCGGCGGGCGGGGTACGTGCCGGCCGTCACGATTCCGCCATCGCAATTCGTGGTCCGCGTGGGGCCGCGCGCGACGTCGCTGCCAGCGGGCTTCATCGATCGCACCGGCGCTGCCTCGCCGGCGCCGGCGCCTCCATCGGGAAGCGCGCGGATCGTGGGAGAGACCGAGCCGCATGACGGTATGCATCCGTTCGGGGGCCGGATCGATGTGCTGCCGCCCGTGCGGCGCGACCGCGACGCGACGGCTTCGCCTGCCCGCTCGCTCACGGGCGGCGTGCTGCCGGAAGGGCTGTTCTACGGGACGCGGTGGGAGGATCTCTCCGAGTTCATGGTGGGCCGCGTCGCGATCGGACTGCTGTTCCCGGAGAGCGACGGTACCGTCGATCCCAATCTCTACGACTGGACCCCCGCGCTTCGAGACTCGGTCGTTCGTTCCGCGGTGCGCGGATTCCTCAAGTGGAGCGATCAGGCGGCGGCCCACGGCATCCCGCTGTCGTTCCATCTCGAAATTCACACATCCATCCCCACGCGGTACGAGCCGATCTCCCGCACGGTGAGTCAGGAAGATCTCTGGATCGAGGACGTCCTGCGTCAGCTGGTCGGCTATCGGGGCGACGCGACGTCGATGGGGGTCGAATTCGCCAACGGTCTCCGAGGCCGCCTCGGCGCGCACTGGGCGGGCCTCGCCATCGCCGTCCAGAACGACACGAGTTCCGTAGGGACGTTCCCGGACGGGCTGATCGCGCACGCGCGGCTCGGGGGGCCATGGTTCGTGGTTCCCGTGAACAACCTGCGCACGACCAGCGCGACGCTCGATTTCTACATGGAGCACGAGTTGACGCACCTGTTCTGGGCGCTGGACGAGTACCCGGCCGTGAACGCGTGGTGGTCCTGCACGCTGACGACGGGGTACTTCGATCGTCTGAACCTGAACTCCTCGATTCCGCAACCGGGGTACTGCGGCGTGTCGGAGAACTGCCTCATGCGGGGGAACTACCCCGACGCGTTCTGCCTGCCGACCCGCGAGCAGGTCGGGTGGGTGGATCTCGACCAGAGTGCGACGCCGGACCTGTTCGAGACGGTTCCGGCCGTGCTGCCCGAATCGACGGTCTACCGCGCCGCGGTCGGAAGTCCGCTGCTGCTGCGCGGCACGGCCGCCGAGACCGCGTGGCCGAACCGGAACCCGTATCGATTCTTCAGCGGCGACTCGATCTCGGTATCGGTCATCGACTCCATCTTCTACCGCGTGGACGGAGGGCCCTGGGTCTCCATGCAGCCGCTCGACGGCCGGCTCGACGAGGGCTCCGAAAAGTTCGAGTTGCTCCTCGATCCGCTTCCGCTCGGCAGCCACACGATCGAGTGGAACGCCCGCAATCGAAACGGGAAGCAGCCGCTGACCCTGGCAAGCACCGCCGTCACGATTTCCGGATCGAGCGGTTCGATCGACCCCCCGTCGGCCCCCCCCGCCGCGCTCCGGTTCGTGCTGGGTCCGATTCCGGCGCGGACATCGGTCCAATTCACGCTGGAGGGCGGGGGCGTCGACCACGCCCTGGTGCGGCTCTGGACCGCCGGTGGGGCGCTTGCGCGCTCCTGGCTGGTCGCGCCGGCGCCGCTGGCGAGCTGGGCGTGGGACGGTCGTCTGCGCAACGGAATTCCGGCTCCGAACGGGGTTTACTTCGTCACGGTCGATGCCGGGAACCAGCGGTTGAAGCGTCGGTTGGTGTGGGTCCGGTGAGCGCCATGGCGTGGCTTCCGAAGGGCTTTTCCCTTGACACCCCGCGCGGCGGATTCGTACCCTTTCCGCCGTTCCCCCCCACGGTATCGAGTTGATCCGAGGAACATACATGCCCCGTTGCCTTGATGTGCGTGCAGGGACCTTTTTTGCCGTTCTTTTGACTGTCGTGCTCTCCTGCGGCGAGAACACGCCGACAGAGCCCGGGTTACCCTCGTCGCTGAACGCGCCCGCGTTTTCCGAGAATTTCGAGACGTCGGCCCAGCGCGAGTCGCGTGAGCTGCTCATCGACGGCCGTCCGACGGATATCGAGTGGAACGGCACGGGTGATCCCACGTTCGTGCTCGCCCGCGGCGACGCCGGGACCTACTACATTCTGATGCGCACGCTGTGGACGTACGACGCCCGCACGCTCGCCCCCCGCGGCATCTACTTCCTCCTACAGTGGCCCGATCGCAATGAAAGCCGCCTCGAACAGCCCCTGGTCACGACGATCGATACGGGCGACGAGGATGGGATCACGACGATCGACTGCGACACGGACGACATCATCCTGAGGCCGTCGTCCTGGTCCAAGGCCGCGGTGTACGAGGATCAGGTGTACGTGGAGATATTCGCCGATTCGCTCGGTGGATTCCCGGCGGACCAGTGGCGCTGGGGTGCCGGCACGACCGATCCCGCCGTCCCGGTGAACCCCACGGAGTACACGGGCGCGACGCTCGACGAAACGCGGGGCTCCACGGACCACCCCGTCGGCGGCGCCGCGGACGACTACTACAATACCGGCAGCGGCTGGGTGCTCGACGCGGGACGGCGCGCCGCCGTGCCGAACAACCGACCGGGAACGAACGTTCCGCTCCTGAAGACAGACAAGGCGACCCGCGACGTGCGCCTGAATCGTGGCAAGCCGGCTTCGTACGTGCTCTGGCGCAAGGTCGCCAGTCAGTTGACCGTATGCGACACGCTGAATCCGATTCGCGTCGACGAGGCCGCCATCCGGGACAAGACCTGGAATCCGGGGGACTACGTCCCCTCGGTCTCGGTGCAGCTCCCCGATTCGAGCCAATCGGACGTCGTGGCCCGCGGCAGTTGGGCGGACGGAAAGTGGTCCCTGGAATTTCGCCGGGAACTGGTGACCCGACCGCCGGACATTCTCGGAACACCCCAGCCCCCGCGGCCTGACGACCTTCAGCTCCAGGAAGGACGCCGCTACCTGGTCCGGTTCACGATCTACAACGCCTCGAAGGACCAGTTCAGCCAGACCGACCTGTTACCTCTCTACCTCCAGCCGAGGAATTGACCCGTTCATGAGGAACTCGAATTCCTTCGACCCGATAGTCGCGCGGCGGACGCGGGGTTGCCTGCGCCTTTTCGCCGTCGCGACGGTGGTGTTGTCGGCGTGGGCGCCGACGCCGGCGTCCGCCCAAGTCGCCAGGACGTGGGCCTACGATATGCCCATCGACCCGTACCTCAACTGGCGCGGCGCACGCGTGCAGGCGATGGGGGACCTCCGGGCCGCCGTCGAGGATGAGCGAAATCCACTTTCTCCGTACGGGATCGGGGCGAATCCGGCCGGGTTCCTGACGGCGCGCGATACGTCGTGGGTGGAGCAGACCTCCTCCTACCAGGACTACTACGACCGCTACTACGGTAAGGACCACAGCGGGGTCAGCCGCGGCACGGGACTGCGATTCGGCTGGCAGCGAAACGGCAAATGGGTGATCGGCGGATCGGTGTCGTACGGCATTCTCGACGTGAGCCGCCACGATCTGGGGTCTCTCGAGGATCGAAGCCGATTCATCCGCGATTTCGATATTTCGCTCCCGAACTACTTCATTCCGCGCACCGGCGACCGCACGCTGGGCGCCGGGATTTCCTCCCCGGCGGCATCGATCTCCTACGCGCGGCGCTTCCGCTCGTGGTTGACGCTGGGCGGTCGCTTCAGCCACCGGTCGGAGCAGGAGGACCGGCGCGTCCTCTTCGACGAGTACGACTTCGACAACGAATCCAAATCGATCGAGCTTTCGGGCGGCGCGCTGTTCCACCCCTCGTGGCTTCGGAACAAGGTTCAGTTGGGCGTCTACGCGGGCCGGATCGGCTCGGTCATCAAGGGCATCAGCTCCTCGTCGTTCAACGAAGACGAGTACGATTGGAGCCGACCCCTCATCCAGTGGGGCGCGCATCTCTTCATCCGGCAAGGCCCGTTCCGCGGCTTGATCGGCGGCGCGCACCGGTCGTTCGACGGGGAGCAGATCGCCCGGGTGAACTGGGCGCCGCAATTCTTCCTGAATCCGTACCCGTCGATCGTGGATCAGGATTTCGTGTTCAAGAAGCGCTGGACCACGGCGATCGCGGGGCTGCGGCGCAACGAGGCCCTGGGGCAGTGGATGGTGGACGTGCCGGGTTCGCCGATGCACGTCGGCGTTCGCTACTCCTACTACCGGGAGTACCAGTGGACGTACCCGCTCGAGGGCGTCCTCTCGCCGATGCTCCCGCTGGATGTCCGGCGCCTGGGCTACCGGGGTGCCGGCGGAGTCTCCTTCGATCTCGCCGAGGGCGCCGGGACCGTGGCCATGGAACTGCAGATGGCGCGCGAGCACCGTGCCGACTGGGCCGAGGAGCGCGGCGCCGCGGCGCCCGCGACGGCCGTGCCGGACGTATCGATCGGCGACGTCAGCTACCACTTCGGCGCCGAGTACAAGCCCCGGCCCTGGCTACCGCTCCGGGCGGGCGTGGTCCTTCGTCGCTATGATTTCGACCGACGCGATGGGCAGCCGCCGTACCGCGGCATCCGGCTCAGCGCCGGCGCGGCGTACAAGTGGGACGCGCTTGGCATGCTCTTCGACGGGGCCTGGTCGCACGAACACTTCCATCACGCACCGCTCGACCCCTCCGGGGAATTGGGCGAGGGAAACAAGCTCCAACTCTCCGTCCAGTACCTCTTCTAGCCGGGTCGTCGTGATCGACCTGGTTCGTCTTGCCCTGGACACCGCGGATCAGCGCGGCGCGGACTACGCCGACGTGCGCGGCGTGGAGTCGACGCGCGAGGATCTCCACGTCAAGGACGGGGCGCTCGGCGGCCTGGACCGCTCCGACTCGGCCGGCATCGGCGTCCGGGTGCTGGTTCGAGGCGGCTGGGGCTACGCGGCCACTGACGATCTTTCCCGCGAAGGCGTCGCGGCATGCGCCGCCAGCGCCGTGGCCATCGGCGCCGCCAGCGCCGGCGTCTTGCGGCGGCCCGTGCGGCTCGCGGACGAGCCGGCGCATCGCGCGCAGTACGCCTCGGACGTCGCGATCGACCCGTTCACGATCCCCCTCGAGCGAAAACTCGACCTACTCGTCCGTTGCACGGAAGCCACGCGTTCGGTCAGCGGGGTGACCACCGCCGACGCGTTCCTTTCGTTCCGTCGCGCCCGCACTCGCTTCGTGTCCTCGGAGGGCGCGGATATCGATCAAACGTTGACGCGCTCCGGCGGGGGCCTCGTGGCGCTGGCCGTCTCGGAGGACGGCGTGCAGCGACGTTCGTATCCGCAGTCGGAGGGTTTCTTCCTCACGCGGGGCTACGAACTGATCGAGGAACTTCCCTGGCTGGACCATGCGCCGCGGATCGGCGAGGAGGCCGTCGCGCTCCTGACGGCGCCGGCGTGTCCCTCGGGGGAGTGGGATGTCATTCTCGAGGGATCCCAGCTCGGGCTCCAAATACACGAATCGTGCGGCCATCCGACGGAGCTGGATCGCGCCCTGGGCATGGAGGCGAACTACGCGGGCACATCGTTCCTGACCGTCGACAAGCTCCATGACCTCCAGTACGGATCCCCGGCCGTGACGCTGATGGCGGACGCCACGCTCACGCACGGACTGGCGACCTTCGGGTACGACGACGAGGGCGTGGAGGCGCAACGGTGGCCGATCGTGGAGCGGGGACGCTTCGTGGGCTATCTCACCTCGCGGGAGACCGCGGATCGCATCGGGGAATCACGGAGCAGGGGCTGCACGCGGGCCGACGGTTGGGAGCACGTCCCGATGATACGGATGGTGAACCTGAGCCTCATGCCGGGGCAAGGCAGTCTCGAGGATCTGTTCGCCGACAGCGATCGGGCGATCTACATGGAAACGAATCGATCCTGGTCGATCGACCAACTCCGCTACAACTTTCAGTTCGCGGCCGAGATCGCCTGGGAAATCAAGAAGGGCAAGCGGGTGCGGATGCTGCGCAACCCGACGTACCAGGGCATCACGACGCAGTTCTGGAACTCCTGCGATTTCGTCTGCGGGGCCGAGGCGTGGAAGCCGTGGTCGATCATGAACTGCGGCAAGGGGCAGCCGGGCCAGGTGGCGGAGATGACGCACGGCGCCGCCCCGGCGCGATTCCGCAAGGTGCGCGTGGGGGTCGCTTCCCCTGCGTAGGGAAGAGGCAAGGACGCTCCTCGAGCAGGTGCTCGACGCCGCGGGGGCCCGCGAGGTCGAGGCGACCGTCGGCGGCGGCGTGCATCACCTCACCCGCTTCGCGAACAACGAGATCACGCAGAACGTATCCGAGCGACGCTACGTCCTTTCGGTTCGTGTGCTCCAGGGAAAGCGCTCGGGCCGCGCGACCGGAGGCGATACCAGCCGGGCCGGCATCGAGCGGCTGCTGGCCCTCGCGGAGGAGGGGGCGCGCGTGGCCCCGGAGTCCGAGGATGCGCTGCCGCTGCCCGACCCGCAGCGCGTGGAGCCGATCGAGGCGTTTCACGAGGGCACCGTCGCGCTCGGACCGGAGGGGCGTGCCGAGGAAGTCGCCCTTGCGATCCAGAAGACGTCGGAGGCGGGGCTGGAAGGCGCCGGCATCTATGAAACGGGGCACGGCACGATCGGCGACTACGGCCAAATCACGCCGCTCGCCATGGCGAACAGCCGTGGTCTCTTCGTCTATCACGACACCACCTCGGCCCGCTTCTCGCTATCGGCGCTCCAGGGCACCACGTCGGGATGGGCCGAGCGGACGACGCACGACGTCGCGGACATCGATGGCGGCGCGCTCGCCCGTCGCGCCATTGAGAAGGCGCTCGGCTCGCGCGATCCGAGAACCTGGGACCCCGGCGCGTACGACGTCGTCCTGGAGCCGAGCGCCGTGGCGAATCTCCTGGAGGAGATGAGTTACACGTCGTTCGGCGCGCTGGCCCTTCACGAAGGGCGGAGCTTCCTGGCCGGGTCGCTGGGCACACGTGTGCTGGGAGAGCGCATCACGATCCACGCCGACCCGTACCACCCGCTTCACGCGGGCGTGCCGTTCGACGGAGAAGGAATGCCGACGCGCCGCGTCACGATCATCGAGGGCGGCGTGGCGCGATCCCCCGTCTACGATCGTCGGACCGCCGCGAAGGATCGTGTGGAGAGCACGGGGCACGGCTTGCCGTATCCGAATCCATACGGGCCCGATGCGCGCGATCTCGTGCTCGAGGGCGGGACGGATACGCTGGAATCGCTCATCGGCGGCGTGGACCGGGGGCTGCTCGTCTCGCGGGTCTGGTACACGAATGTCGTGGATCCGAAGTCGGTTACGGTCACCGGGATGACCCGGGACGGCCTGTTCGCGATCGAAGGGGGAAGGGTAACGGGCGCGGTCCGGAATTTCCGGTTCAACCAGAGCGTCGTCGACATGCTCCGGCGCGTGGACGGAATGACGAGCGTCGAGCGCGCGGGATCGGTCGTCTGCCCGGCCGTGCGCGTCCGCGGATTCAACATGTCCAGCGTCACCGAATTTTGATGGGGGGCATGGAAATAGGGAAAAAGGGGTTGCACGGGGCGAGGAGTCGGCTATACTTTCGCGGTAGAAGCGCTTCCGTGCCCACCGGCGCTTCCACGATTGTCCCCCCCTGATTTGCGATCGCCCCCCCGTGACTCGTTTGTCATTTTGGCACGCTCACGGCCCGGATGAGCAACCCGAGAACAGCCACAAGCAGGGACGGATCAATGATTTGGCTTGACGGGGCACCCTCGGGACGCCCTAAAATCTGCCAGTTCTCACTTGTCGGTCCAAGATAGGAAAGGAGCACACCACCGTATGCCGAGTTTGCCGTTTCGACTTCGCGGCGTGGACTCCGTCCGGACCTCTCGCCTACGATTCGCCACCTCCTTCCTAATCGCCCTGGCGGCGCTGGCCTTCGCGGGCGTCGCGCACGCCCAGACGGGGACGATCCAGGGAAAAGTCGTCGATCAGAACGGCGTTCCCATCCAGGGAGTGAGCGTCATCGTGGTGGGGGCGCAGACGGGCGGATTCACCAACGCGCAAGGTGAGTTCAAGGTGCTCCGCGTGCCCGTAGGCACGTACACCATTCGGGCGATCATCGCCAGCCACGAGCGCCAGGACAAACCAGTCAGGATCGACGCGAACCGGGCGACCGAGGTCAACTTCGCGCTGGGCGAGCGGGTCACGCGCATCAAGGGGATCGAGGTCACCGGCGACGTCAAGATCGCCATCAACAAGAAGAGCTCGTCGACCAAGCAGGTCGTGACCAGCGAGGATCTGCGCTCCCTGCCCGTCGACTCGTACAAGGACGCCATCGGTCTGAAGGCCGGGGTGATCAACCAGGGCGGGGAACTCCACTTCCGCGGCGGTCGCGCCAACGAGGTGCTGACCATCGTCAACGGCATCCCGAGCCGCAACCCGCTGAACGCCCAAGGCGTCGACCTCGGGCTTCTCGCGGTCTCCTCCAGCGAGCAGGTGCTCGGGGGGCTCGACGCGCAGTTCGGCAACGCCCTTTCCGGTGTCATCAACCTGACGACCCGCGAGGGCGGCGACAAACTCGCCGGCGAGGTGCGCTACTTCACGGACCGTTACGGCGAGGCCGAAAAGGCGTTCAACAACTACGAGCGCGTCAGCCTCGGCGTCGGCGGCCCGTTCCTCTTCCCGAAGACGAACTACTTCATCTCGGTCGAAGGGACGTTCAACGACACCAATCTGAAGAGCACCGCCCAGCGCAAGGAGCACCGGCTGCTCGACTTCATCCGCATCGGAAACCGTCAGTCCAACGATACGAGGATTTCGTCCAAGCTGACCTACAAGGTCACGCCGAACGCGAAGTTGAACACCGAGGTCATTCTGAATCGGAGCATTCGCGGACGGTTCCACAACCGCTGGAATCGCGACGGCTTCGTCCAGGTCCGGCAGGACAGCACCGCGCCGACCGACGGCTCGATTTCCCAGCGCTACGGCACGTGGGCCTACTATCCGGTCGACGCGTCGTTCGTGCCGAGCAACACGGCGGAGCACTTGCCGGTGACCGACGAGGACTACTCCCAGGTAGCCTTGACGTGGCGCCAGACGCTCTCACCGGGCACGATCTACAACCTTCGCGCGTCGCGCCAGAATTGGGATACCCGTCGGGACGTCCTGGACCGGAAGCTGTGGGAGTACCAGCAGCAGCCCGGCAACTACTACGATCCCTTCAA
>QJVW01000061.1 GCA_003235575.1 Candidatus Eiseniibacteriota bacterium
GTTCGCTTCCCCAAGGAGGACGCATTCGGAGCGATGGAAGAGGAGGCCCTGGAGGTGATGCTCCGAGCCGTCGGAGCACTCGAGGAAGGCCCCCGGGTGCCGTAAGGCCAACCGCTGAATGCCGCCTTCCCGGCGGCTCCCGCACGGTTCAGGACGTACGAGGCCGTACTAATTGGGATCATGGCGTACGCCGCGAGCGCCAAGATTGTCCGAGGCCAAAAAATATACGCGCCGCAAGCTGTTGCAAATATATTGGTTATCTAGATCTTGCCATCCCGGGGCCTTGCGGCGCATCTAATGCTATAGGAAGGCATTGGGGGCGTGCCGAATCAGGGAGGGCATTCCATGCTTCGCAGGTTGGCCTTAGCCGCCGCGTCCCTGCCCCTGGCGATCTTCATCGTCTGGGGCTAGTGCGAAGTACCGCGAAGACCCGGCGGTGGGACTCCGGGTCGGCGCGATCTCCTTGAAAAACCGCATTCGCACAATGGAACAGGTAAAAACGTCGCGCGCCGAAATGCCCTGACCCCCCACGTGGCGTGCGGCGGACGCCCCCGCGGGCTCTTGCCCGCGGGGGTACTTTATTCCCGGCTCTACCGAACCATGTTCCGCCGCAACTCTTCCAAGCCGTAATGAGTATTCCGCCACGTAACGCCCCGCCGGCGCAGCGTCACCGCCATGGAACGGAGTATCGAATACGAGAAGAGCGCCGCGCCGATCGGAGCGGTCAGGAAGTCCCACCAGCGGAGACGGACGAACCTGCCAATGGCCCGGTAGAGAAGCCAGACCCCGAACCACGAGATCCCCGCCGCGATCTTGGGCAGCAGCCCCGGAAGGAAGAAGCCCGCCACGGGAGCGACGGAACCCAGAAACTGGAGCGCGACGGACGCGATCGTGTACCCGACACGGTAGCGCAGCGCGGCGAACGCGTTCTTCTCGACCCCGCGAAGCAGGCCGCCCACGCCCTCGTGCCAGCGGACGCGAAGGCAGCCGTCGTGGAGCCCCAGGTGGGATCGACCGCCCGCCATCTTGACGATGAGGCCCAGCCCGAGATCGTCGAGCACCTCCAAGCGCAGGCGTGCGTGACCGCCGGCTCGTTCGTAGACGTCGCGGCGTATGAGGTTGAACGCCCCGATGCCGATATGGGCCTTCGATTTCGGATCGGGCGCCTTCCACGGCCGCTGGGTCGCGAAGAAGAGCGCGGTGAAGTAGGTGATGAAGATACGCTCGCCCAGCGAGCGGATCTCGAGATCGGCGCCGACGGCCAGATGGTGGGCGTCGAGGTCCAGAGCCAGCGAGATGCCGCGCCGCACGGCATCGGGCGACATCCAAACGTCGCCATCCGTGAAGAGAAGCCAGTCACCCCGCGCGTCGGCCGCCGCGAGCGAAAGCGCGTGGCATTTGCCCAGCCAGCCCGGCGGCAGCGCGTCGACGTGGAGCACGCGAAGGCGGGGCGCTTCGGACGCGATGCGATCGAGAATCGCGCCGGTGCCGTCCGTGGACCGATCGTCGACGAGGATGATCTCGACGTTCGGGTAGTCCTGGCTCAACAGGGAACGTGCCGCGGCCTCCACGCGCGCGGCTTCGTCCCGGGCGGTGGAGATGATGGTCACGGACGGAAGCGCGTCGTCGGAACGTGGCGTGACGGAACCGAGTCCGCGGAGGCGGCGCCCTCCCGCGAGAAGGGAAAGGCCGATCGCGGGCCAGATCAGGGCCGCCGCGCCGCAAAAGACGGTACCGGCGCCGACCGCCAATTGACTTGCCAGCGCCGGACTCATAGGTTCCCAGGATGCGCGAGAAACGAGGCACGGTGCAAGTCGTCACCGTGGAGAGCGAAATCCTGGCAGGCAACCTTCCCGGCGATCCGCACGTACGCGATCTCCACGTCTATCTACCGCCGGGCTACGAGTCGAGCGGCGAGCGCTACCCCGTCACCTGGGTCCTTTCGGGGTTCACCGGCCGCGGCCGCGGGCTCCTGAACGACGGCCCCTGGGCGCCTGGGCTCGACGCGCGCATGGACGCGCTGATCGCCGCGGGTCGGTGCCGCCCCATGATCCTCGCGCTTCCGGATTGCTTCACGCACCTGGGCGGAAGCCAGTACGTGAATTCCGAAGGACTGGGCCGCTACGAAGACTACGTCGTTCAGGAGCTGGTGCCCCGCGTGGACCGCGAATTTCGCACGCTGCCGGGAGCGCGGCATCGGGGTGTGATGGGGAAGTCGAGCGGCGGCTACGGCGCGATCACGCTGGGGATGAAGCACCCCGATACGTTCGGCGCCATCGCCTGCCACAGCGGGGACATGTACTTTGGATTCTGCTACGGCCGCGACTTCGGCCCCGCGATCCGCCACATTCGGAACGCGGGCGGGCTCGCGGCTTGGTACGAGCGGCTTCGCGGCGCGATTCGCCTACGGAACGATGACTACCCGCCGCTCGACATCGTCGCGATGGCCGCGTGCTACTCGCCCAACCCCAACGCCCCGCCGACGTATTGCGACCTGCCCTTCGACCTCGAGACGGGCGCGATGCGCGACGACGTTCTCGAACGGTGGTTGGCGCACGATCCCCTTCACATGGTGGAGCGCTTCGCGGAGGCGCTGCGGCGGGCGCGGCTCCTCTTCATCGACTGTGGATCCGAGGACGACTTCTTCCTCGAGCTGGGCGCGCGCCAGTTCGTCGCGAAACTGAAGGCGCTGGGCGTCGATCACGAATACGAGGAGTTTCCCGACGGCCACATGGGGATCTCCTACCGCTACGACGTCAGCCTCCCCAAGCTCGCCGCCGCCCTGGCCCCGTGAACAAGCCCGAGCGATCGCGCGCCATCGCGCGTCTGTCGGCGGCCATCGCCGCGAACGACCCCAAGGGCGTAGCGGGCGAAGCGGACGACGCCATCGAAGCAGGCGTTTCGGCGACCGCCGTCTACGAAGCCATTCTTCAGTCCTACCTCTTCGTCGGCTTCCCACGGACCATCGAGGCGTTCCTCGCCGCGAAGGCCGTGCTGGTGCACCACGGCGGCATTCCCGCCGCGCCGGAGCCGCCTTCCCCTGCCGAGTGGACGGCGCGCGGCGAGGCGCTCTGCCGGCGCGTGTATGGGCGTCATTACGAGAAGCTGGTCGACACGATGCGCGAGTTTTCGCCCGATCTCGCGGCGTGGATGATCCTCGAGGGCTACGGCAAGACGCTCTCGCGTTCGGCGCTCGGCCCCGTGGAGCGCGAGGTCGGTGTTCTCGCGATTCTCACCGTGACCAAGATGTGGCGGCAACTCCGGTCGCACGCGATCGGCACCGTCAGCGTGGGCGGCACGCGGGAGCTGGTCCGCTCCGCGATCGAGGCGGCGCGCCCGTGGGCCGGGGACGACACGGTGCGCGAAGCCCTGAAGACGACGGGGCTGGGGGAGGGCTGATGCCGGAAGCGGACTTCGTGAAGTCGCATGGGCTGGGCAACGACTACGTCGTGGTGGACGGAGCCCGGCTGGGATTCACGCTCACCGCTCCGCGGGTGCGGCTCCTGTGCGACCGTCACGTGGGACTCGGCTCCGACGGCATCCTGGAAGTAGACGCCACGGATCGGCTTTTCGTGAGGATCTGGAACCCGGACGGAAGCGAGGCCGAACGGAGCGGAAACGGATTGCGGATCGCCGCGAAGTTCCTTGCCGAATACGGGTACGCGAAGGGGGACTCGTTCGCGCTGGAGACCGTGGCGGGCCCGGTCCGCACGACGGTGTATCGCGAGCGAGGGCGCGTGAACGCGGTTCGCTTGGAGATGGGGCGCGCGGCGGTCGATCGGTCCCGCCGCACGCTCGACGTCGGCGGCGACGTCTTGGACGTGACGATCGTCTCCGTGGGCAATCCCCACTGCGTCGTCTTCGGCCAGACGATGTCTCGGGAACGGCTCTTCGCGCTTGGGCCGAAGATCGAAAACCACGATCAGTTTCCGAAGCGGATCAACGTGCAGCTCGCCGAGCCGGCGTCGCGGCGAAATGTCCGCGCGTTGATCTGGGAACGCGGCGCCGGACACACGCTGGCGTCGGGAACGTCGTCCTGCGCCGTCGCCGCGGCGTGCTACGACCGCGGGCTCGTGGACGGCGCCGTCGCGATCGAAATGGAGGGCGGCACGCTGGAGGTGGAGGTGGCCCAAGACCTATCGATCGTCATGAAGGGCCCCGTGGAGGAAGTATACGCGGGCACCCTAAGCCCCGATTTGCGGAGTAGGCTAGACGCGCTGGAGTAGCCGCATCGCAATGGCGCCGCAAACCGTCGTGGGGGAACCAGGCCGTGCGTCCCCGTC
>QJVW01000080.1 GCA_003235575.1 Candidatus Eiseniibacteriota bacterium
GCGACTCTAGGAACGCATAGGAGACCACGCCCGGGTGCGAGCGACCCACGTACATGTCTCCGTCGGGAAGGTCGGCGGGGAGTAGCCCGGCCGCCTTCACGCTTCCGTTGAACGCGATGTTCCGGCCGACGTGGCGACTCAGCCTCGGAAGCCGCTTCTTCGAACGCAGGAGAAGGGCGGCGCTTCCCACCGTCCCCGCCGCGAGGATCAGCACACGCGCGCCGAGCCGCTCGTCCGTCCCGCGCGGGCCGCGGCACGTCACCTCCCACCGAATGGGGAGCGACGAGAGATTCTGCTTCGGCGCCGCGGGAGCAGGCGTCCCGACGGGCGCGATGCCGACCACTTCGGTGTCGGTCCGGATCTCGGCGCCCGCCGCCACGGCGGCGGGAAGGTAGTTCACGTGCAGCGACTGTTTCGCGCCGAAGACGCATCCGGTGACGCAGTATCCGCTCCCGGCGCACCCGCGGGCGGCGTAGCGCGCGCGATCGCACGGGTAGCCCAGGCGCTTCATGAGGAGCGCGAAGACGAGCCCCGTCTTCGGGATCTCCTCCTCCCGGATCTGTTCGACGCGGAGCATGCGCTCCGCCAACTCGTAATGCGGATCCAACACGCGGCGATCCAGCCCGGCGGGCCACAAGCGGCGCCCGTTCGACTCCCGCTGTTCGAATGCGATCGACGGGGCGCGAAGCGACACCATTTCGTAGAAGCCCGATCCCCCGCCGAGCGCCTCGGCATAGGTGAGATTCAATCCCTTGCCCGCGATGCCCTTGATGTAGCGGCGCACGTAGTCGGGGCTCTGCGTCTGGCGAAGATCCCGCTCGGGGACGAGATCGGGTCCCTTTTCGATGATCAGCACTCGGAATCCCGCCTCCGCCAGCCGCAGCGCCGGAGGCGCCGCGCCGAAGCCGCTACCCACGATGATCGCGTCGTACTGCTTCGACTCGTTCATGCCGCTCTCCTCACGCGTAATTGCCGTCCGGCGTGATCGCCGCGGGCAAGAACGCCTCGGGGTTCGCGTACGAGTACTCCTCGGGCAGATATCCGGCGTTGGAGCCGGGGAAGTCGATCAGGGCGCACCCCGCGTCGTCGTCGTAGATCCCGGCGAAGGTCGCCACCTGCGCGAGAAAGATCGCGCCACCGTAGATTCGGCGCGTGATGCCGTCCGCATCCAGGCCGTCGCGGACTACCATGGCGCGCGCACCCTCCTCGAGGTATTCGAACGCACGATTGGAGTAGAGGCGCCGCGCGCGGCGGCAGAGATCCGATGCGAAGAAGGCCGCGTGAGACGCAAAGGGGTACGCCCGGTCATGGAACGCCCGCGACAGCTCCTCATCCGTGCCCTCCGCGCCCGGAATCACCGTCCGCACGAAGGCGGCCAACGCGCTGTCGGCCCGCTCCCTGTCGTCGAACGCCTCCGGATAGGCGTGGAGCGCCATCCGGAGGGGCGTGCAGCCGGCGGTTGCGGCCGCCGCCGCCAGGAGGCCCATGCGACGGAGCGCCTCGCGGCGGGTGATCGCCTCGATTCGGAGCGCGTCCTCGGTCCGGTATATGTCGTTCGGGGTGCTCATGTCCCGGCACCAATACATGCCGCGTGCCAGTCCGTCCCCTCGCTGCGCGCCAATCTTCCAAGCGACTACCAATGAGGCGCTTGGCTGTGAACCGGGGATGCGGTGCGGTTCGATGCTCGGCGGCGTTTCTCGCGAAAACAGTATCGAAACGGCCGCGAATCGTATCCATCCGGACATGCGATCACGCGGGCGGTCGTCATCACCGTTTTCCTCCGCCGCGATTCGCGGTATCCTGCGAATACCCCGCGGCGGCATCGTGACGCGCGGGTCCGATGCCGAGCATGAGAGACCCGAAAAAGAGCAATTCCTCCTTGGGCCGTATCACGCCGAAGGCAGAGACACCCCCGCTGCGGCCACCTAGGCCGCCGATCGGCGTGCCTCTGCTGGAGGATGGTCGCTATGCCCTTCCAAGCGGCAACCCCTGCGCGGGCTGCGACCACTGCTGCCGGTACATCACGATCAACATCCCGACCCCGCGCACCAAGCTCGACTTCGACAACATCCGCTGGTACATCCTTCACAAGAATGTTTGCGTCTTCCTGGACTGGGAAGGCGACTGGATGGTCCAGTTCGACACGACGTGCGAGTGGTTGGTCGACGGCCGGTGCAATCACTATCGATTCCGGCCCGAGATCTGCCGCGATTACGACCCCGCCGATTGCGAACGGTACAGCTGTACGGCCGCGGAGCGGATTCTTCTGCGGACCGAGCAGGATCTGGATCGGTACCTGGCCGAGCGGGAGGCGCGGAACGCCGTCCGACGCGCGAGGGCCAAGAAGCGTGCGGCGTCGGCGAGGAACAGGAAGAAGAAGTGAACCGGCGGCGCGTAGGCGGCGCGGCGCGACTTCTCCTGCTCGTGGCGCTGCTGGCGGGAGCGGCCGGGGCGCCCGCCCGTGCGGAAGGGCTTCGGCTCGATTGGCGCGATTGGTCCCGTGAGGCGTTCGACGAGGCGCGCGCCACGAATCGGCTGGTCCTCCTCGACATCACCACGACGTGGTGTCACTCGTGCCGCGTCATGGCGGAGTCGACCTACACCGATCCCCTCGTCGTGGCAACGATCCTGGGCGGCTACGTTCCCATTCACGTCGATCACGATCTGCGGCCCGACATCGGGGACCGCTACCTCGGCAGCGGATGGCCCACGACCGCCATCCTGAGCCCGGAGGGGCACCTTCTTGCCTCCACCACGATCCTTCCCGCGAAGGGAATGCGAGAGTTCCTGGCGCAGGGGAATCGTTTCTATCGCCTGAACCGGTCTTTGATCGATCGGAAAGTCCAGGAGGCGGAACGATCGGTGGCGCACACATGGGACCCCGACACGTTGTCCGCGCCGACGGTTTCCGACGCCGAGTACATCCAGATGAACATCGATGCGCTGCGTGACGTGGAGGACACGACCCACGGTGGGTTCGGGACCGCCCCCAAGACCGCCCGGTGGGACGCGATTTCATTCCTCCTGCGAGCGGCTGATGCGCGCCGCGACGACCAGGTCCGCGCCCTGGCCGTGCGCTCGGCGGCGGCGGCGCTGGCGCTGCAGGATTCGGTGGACGGCGGATTCTTCCGCGTCGCGCTCGAATCGGACTGGTCCCGGCCGCGATACGAGCGGCTGTTGAGCGAGCAGGCGAGCGCGATCGAGGCGCTGACGCGCGTGTGGCGCGCGACGGGGGAGGCGCGATTCCGGGATGCGGTGATGCGAGCGCGGGGATTTCTCGAATCCTCCGGCTTGGCCGTGGGGTCGTTCTCCGGCGGGAAGCGAGCCTACCGCCGCGCGTCCGTGGGCCCTGACGCACGGCGAAAAGATGGATCTTGGGTAGAGGGCGGTGTCTACTTCGGGCTCAGCCGCACCGCGCGATCCAAGCTTCCACCGTTGCCCGTCTCGAACTACGTGTTGGCCGACGCGACGGCGAAGATGTGTTCGGCCGAGATTCAAGCGATCCGATACTTTCAGCCGGACCCCAAGGCCCGCACGGCAGAGGTCGGTTTTCAGATGGCGGCGCTGGGCCGCCTGGCCAGGAGTCTCGGCAATCCCGACGGCTCGTACGACCACGCCGAGGATGGTGCGCGGCGATGGGGGACGGGCCTCCTGGCCGATCAGGCCGCGATGGGACTCGCGCTGCTGGACGTCTTCGAGGACCAGGGATTTCCCGCGCACCTCGAAGCCGCCGAGCGATTGGCCGCGTGGATGTCGGAAAACCTCGAGGACAGGACCGGAGGGGGATTCCGATATGCGCCCCGCGACTCCGCGGCGGTGGGGCGGCTCAAAGCGGGGGACAAGCCGGAGTCGGCGAACGTGGATGCCGCGACGTTCTTCCTGCGGCTCCACTGGCTCACCGGGAACGAGGCATATCGCCGTACGGCCCAGCGCACCTCGGACTATCTGCGATCGGGTCCAACCCTGACCCTCGATCCGGCGCGGGCGGAATTGGTGCTGCGCCTTCAATCGGAGCCGGTTCGCCTGGTGGTGGTTCGGGCTGCGCGGCCCGCGGAGGGAGATTCCGGTCGCGAGTGGGCCCTGCGTTCCGCCGCGCTTCGTGCCCCCGCGCCCGCCGTCGTCGTTCGCACCGTTTCGCCGGCGGCAACGTCGACGGGCGAGCTTTCCTGGCCGCTGGGCCTGCCCAAGGAAGCCCGCGCGCCCGCCGTCTATCGCTGGACGAGGAC
>QJVW01000052.1 GCA_003235575.1 Candidatus Eiseniibacteriota bacterium
GGCGCTTCGCGGCGGCGACGCGGCCGAGAACGCGGCGATCCTCCGGCGCGTGCTGGGCGGCGAAGCGGGCGCGCCGCGCGACACCGTGACCTTGAACGCGGGGGCGGCGCTCTGGGTGGCCGGCGCCGCGCCGGACATGGCCGAAGGCGTGCGCCAGGCGGCGCGACTCCTGGACGAAGGCGCGCCGGCACGAGTCCTGGACGCGTTCCTCGCCGCCACGCGCCGGCACCACGACGGATCGGTGGACGCATGAGCGACTTTCTCTCCACGATGGCCCGCGAGCGCTTGGCGCGGGTTCGGCGCGACGCGGCGGCGATGCCGCTCGATCGACTGCGCGAGGAGGCCGAGGCGCGCCGCGGAGACCACCCCTCGTTTCCGGAGGCGCTTCGCCGTCCCGGCGGGGAGCGGCTCCGGGTCGTGGCGGAGACGAAGCGGGCATCGCCCAGCGCCGGCGTGATCCGCGCGGCCTACGATCCCGCGACGCTGGCGGCCGCCTACGTGGAAGCCGGCGCCGACGCCGTCTCGGTGCTCACCGAGCCGGAGCGCTTTCAGGGATCGATCGAGCACCTGTCCCTCGTCCGCGCGCGCGTGGAGGTCCCGCTCCTGCTCAAGGATTTCGTCGTCCACGAACGCCAGGTGTATGAGGCGGGGGCGAACGGAGCCGACGCCGTGCTCCTGATCGTCGCGCTCCTCGACGCGGGCCAGATCCGGGACTACGCCGCGCTCTGCGTGGACCTGGGTCTCGCCCCCCTGATCGAGGTGCACGAGGAGCGCGAACTCGACACGGCGCTCGGCCTGCCGGGCGCCATCGGCGTGAACAACCGCGATCTCAAATCGCTCCGCGTTCGCCCCGGTCACGCGTTGACGCTGCTGCCTCGCATTCCGGCCGATCGGGTGCGGATCGCCGAGAGCGGCTACCGTTCACGCGAGGACATCGCCCGCGTCGAGGAGGCCGGCGCGGACGCCGTGCTGATCGGCGAATCGCTCCTTCGGCACGACGACGTGCGCGCCGGGTTCACGCAGCTCTTTGGGGCGCCGTCCGGCAAGGACCACGGGAGAGTCGAATGAAAACGCGCATCAAGATCTGCGGCGTGACGACCGCGGAGGACGCCCGGGCCATCGTGGCCGCGGGCGCCGATTTCCTCGGGCTCGTCTTCACCGAGAGCCCGCGACGCGTCGATCGGGAGCAGGCCCGCGCCATTCGCGCCGCCGTGCCCGACGCGGACCTGGTGGGGGTGTTTCGGGACGAGGGCCCCGATGTGGTCGAGCCGCTCGCGGCGGAGTTCGGCTTGCGCGCCGTCCAGGTCGCCGGATGGCTGGACCGGGAACCGCCGGTCGGACCCGAGGTGTGGCACGTGCTGCGCGGCCCCGCCTTGCCGGACGTCGCGGCGCTCCCGATGGTTCCGCTCCGGACCTACCTGCTGGACGCGTACGATCCCACCCGTCCGGGCGGAACGGGCGTGACCGCCGACTGGGACTGGGCCTCGACGGCGATACGCGACGGCATCCGGCTTTTCGTCGCGGGCGGGCTGACGCCGACGAACGTGACGGACCTGGTGCGGGACGTGCGGCCGTACGGCGTCGACGCTTCGAGCGGATTGGAGACAGCCCCCGGAACGAAGGATCTGGAGAAAGTCCGCGCCTTCATCGGGGCGGTCCGCGCCGCGGACCGCGAGCGGCCCAGGCGGTCATGACGAACCGAGCCCCGGCACGGCCGGGACGATTCGGCTCCGCGGGCGAGTTCGGCGGCATCTACGTCCCCGAGACGCTGTACGGGCCGGTCCGCGAACTGGCCGAGGCGTACCGGGCGGTGCGGGACGACGACGCGTTTCGGGAGGAGCTGGCCGGCGAGCTTCGTGAGTTTGCGGGACGCCCCACGCCCCTCCAAGCGGCGCCGCGCTTCGCGGAGGCCTCGGGCATCCGGCGGCTCTACCTGAAGCGCGAAGACCTGCTGCACACGGGCGCCCACAAGATCAATAACGCGATCGGCCAGGCGCTCCTGGCGCGGCGGATGGGGAAGACCCGTCTCGTCGCCGAGACCGGCGCGGGGCAGCACGGCGTGGCGACCGCCACGGTCGCCGCGCGCTACGGGCTTGCGTGCGTGGTCTACATGGGCGCGGTCGACATGGATCGCCAGCGGCCCAACGTCGAGCGGATGCGCCTCCTCGGCGCGGACGTCGTCGGGGTGGAATCGGGGAGCAGGACACTCAAGGACGCGATCAACGAGGCGATGCGCGACTGGTCCGCCTCGGTGCGGACGACGCACTATCTCCTCGGCTCGGTGCTCGGCCCCCACCCCTATCCGACCATGGTGCGCGACTTCCACGCGGTGATCGGCGCCGAGACCCGGGCGCAGGTTCTGGAACGCGAGGGTCGTCTCCCCGACGCCGTGATCGCCTGCGTCGGCGGCGGAAGCAACGCCATCGGAATCTTCCACGCCTTCCTCGCGGACGAGGGCGTGGCCCTGCACGGCGTGGAGGCCGCGGGCGAGGGGCTGTCCACGGGCCGCCACGCGGCGCGCTTCGCCGACCCGGCGCCGGGCGTCCTGCACGGCACGCGGACGCTGGTGCTCCAGGACGCCGGAGGGCAGGTGCGCGAGACGCACTCCATTTCCGCGGGGCTGGATTATCCGGCCGTGGGCCCGGAGCATGCGGCGCTGGAGGCAAGCGGCCGCGCCCGGTATGCCGCGGCGACGGACGACGAGGCGGTGGAAGCCTTCCAACTCCTGGCGCGCGCGGAGGGGATCCTTCCCGCGCTGGAGTCCGCCCACGCCTTGGCCTTCGTCCGGCGCGAGGGAGCGCGCGGGGCGTGGGGCGGCGATCCGCTCGTCGTGGTCAATCTCTCCGGTCGGGGAGACAAGGATCTCGCCGTGGTGGAATGCTGGCGCGCGTCGCGCGGGAGGTAGCCGTGCTTCGACCGAGGAACGAAACCCGATGACGGAACCGTTTCCGCGCGACCTGGGGTCCTACCGCGTCGAGCGGGAGATCGGCCGCGGCGGCATGGGCGTCGTGCTCCTCGCCCGGGACACGCGGCTGGATCGCCTGGTCGCGCTGAAGACCATCCCCGCCGAGATGGCGCGGGATCCGGAACGCCTCGCCCGCTTCGAGCGCGAGGCGAAGATCGTCGCCTCCCTCAACCATCCGAACATCGTCACGATTCATTCGCTCGAGGAAGCGGGCGGGATCCGCTTCGTGACCATGGAGTACGTGGAGGGGGCGAGCCTCGCCGCCCGCGTGGAACCCCGGGGCATCGCGCTGGCCGAGGCCCTCGATCTCGTGATTCCCATCACGGACGCCCTGTCGGCGGCGCACGCGAAGGGGGTCGTCCACCGCGATCTCAAGCCCGCGAACGTGATCGTCACCACGACCGGCAGCGTCAAGGTTCTCGACTTCGGCCTCGCGAAGGTGCTCGAAGCGGAGCGCGAGGGCGCGGAGGACGCAGCGTCCTCCCTGACGAAGACAGGCATGGTCGTCGGCACCGTTCCGTACATGGCACCCGAGCAGCTGCGCGGGGAAGAGGCCGATCCGCGGACCGACCTCTTCACGGTGGGCACGCTGCTCTACGAACTGCTCCTCGGACGCCGCCCGTTCGCCGGCACGACGATCGCCGAGGTCGCGTCGGCCATCCTCCGTGACGAACCGACGCCGCCGAGCGCGGTCCGATCGGACCTGCCGCCCGAACTGGACGGACTCGTCGCGCGCTGCCTGGCGAAGGATCCGGCCCAGCGATTTCCCACGGCGATGGCGCTCGGCGAGGCGCTTGCCTCTTGGCGCGACTCGACGATGGGCACGCGGTCCCTCGCCGCGGGCGCCGTCACCGCCCGGGTCTCCGCGCCCGAAGCGATCGCGCCGTCGGTGGCGGTTCTTCCGTTCGCCAACCTGAGCGGGAATCCCGACGACGCCTACTTCGCCGACGGGCTGAGCGAGGAGCTGCTCAGCGTCCTCTCGCGCGTGAAGGGTCTTCGCGTGGCGGCCCGCACCTCCTCGTTCCACTTCAAGGACAAGACCGGCGACGTCGACGCGATCGCGCGGCGTCTGCGCGTGGCCACGGTGCTCGAGGGAAGCGTTCGCACCGCCGGCCGCCGCGTGCGGATCAACGCCCGTCTGGTCCACGGCTCGGACGGGTATCCGCTCTGGTCCGAAACCTACGACCGTGAGATGGGGGACATCTTCGCCATCCAGGACGCGATCGCGGAGTCGGTCGTCCACGAACTCCGCCGGGCGCTCCTGGGCGAAGGACCGGGAATCCCCGCCCGCGATGCGCTGGTGCGGGAGGTCCGGGACGCCGGCCGCGGCCGCGGGGAAGATCCGGAGGCGTACCAGGAATACCTTCATGGACGCTACTTCGCGGAGCGCTTCACCAAGGAGGACTTGGCCAAGGCCATCGGGTACTACCGGCGCGCGATCGAGCGGCGCCCCGACTACGCGGCCGCCTGGGCCGGGCTCGCGCGGGCGCACGCGACCGAAGCCGCCTACGGCTGGGCGGGTGTCGACGAGGGATTCGCGAACGCCCGCGAGGCGGCGATGCGCGCGATCGCCCTGGACGAGCATCTGGCCGAGGCGCACGCGGTGCTGGGGCGCATCCGCCACGTGTACGAGCACGACGCGGCCGGCGCGGAGGCCGCGTACCGTCGCGCCCTCGAGTTGGCGCCGCACGATACGGTCGTCGTGCGCGCCGTGGCCGCCTTGACGCGAAACGCGGGCCGCCTGGAGGAGGCCGCCGCGCTCCTGCGGCCCGCCGTGTCCCGCGACCCGCTCAACGAGGCCGCGCATTTCGGGCTGGCCATGTGCTGCTTCTGGTCCGACGCGCTCGACGAGGCCGAGGCCGAATTCCAGAAGGCGCTCGAGTTGAACCCCACGGGGGCCGCCACGCCGTTCTACTTGGCCGCCGTGCACGCGGCACAGGGGAGGCTGAAGGACGCCGCCGCCATGATCGAGCGGGAGCCGGTCGAGATCTTCCGTCTTCTGGGAAGGGTCGTCCTGGCCCACGCGGCCGGGGATGCCGCCGAGGGCGCCGCCGCGCTGGGCGAGCTGAGGGAGCGCCACGCCGACGATGCCGCCTACCAGATCGCCATGGGCCACGCGATCCGCGGGGAGCGCGACGAGGCGTTCGCCTGGCTCGAGCGGGCCGAAGCGCAACGAGACGCCGGACTCGCCGAGGCGAAACCCGACGTCTTCCTGCGCTCCCTGCGCGACGATCCACGTTGGGAGGCGTTCCTGGCGCGGCGCGGCAGGCGCGGCTGATCGGCGTGGGGCGCGGCGCGAGGCTAGTTCGCGTGCGGCTCCTCGAGGACGGAGTCGCTGGTGGGGCGGAGGAACGGCAATTTCTCCGGCAGCCAAAAGCGCGATAGCCGGCTCAATTGCGCGCGCGGCCCCCGCGAGAAGAGGAAGACGTGCCGCGCGTGGACGAAGCAATTCGTGAATCGCCGCTTGTACTGATGATCCCCGTGCGAAACGACCTCCCGCACGCCTTCATCCGCCAACCGTCGCAGGATCCGCTGCATCAGGTAGCTGCCGGGGGAGAGCGACGCGAATTCCTCCGCGTAGGAAATCGTTTGGTCGTACCAGCGGTCCCCGTCGCGTAGCCCCAGGATGTAGGCCGCGTCCGATCCGCGGATACGGAGGATGGCGGCGTCGAGCATCCCCTGGGGGGCGAAGCGCTCCGCCAGTTCGGCGTAGAACCAATGGTAGGCGGGGTTCACCGAACCACCACGGGGCGCCTTCCAGCTGCGGGCACCGATCTCGAACATCCGGTTCACGTAGGGGGCGGATGCCTCCGGCGGGACCACGCCCCGCAACCGGTCGAGGGTGACGTCCCCCTGCTTCGCCATGCGTTGCTCCTGACGGCGCACGTTATGCCGAAAGTTGCTCGACATCCGGCGAAGATACGCCTCGTACCCGCCGGCGCACGGAACGAGGGCCCAGGTGTAGGGAAGGCTCCGCACGTCGTGCTTCGCGCTCCGCGCGGCCTCCTCCACGACGGCCTCTCCGGTCGAACCGGGAATCACGCCCCGCAGGCAGACGAGGTCGATTCCACGAATGGCGAGGACGGCGTCGAGCAGGCGTCGGTAGACATCGATCCGCCCGGCGGCGACGAGGAATTCCCCCTGCTCCCAGTTGTGTCCCACGCCGTCGATTCGGTGCACCGGCACGCGACCGATGGTCCCGTTCCATACGAGAAGCGGCGCCAGACCGACGAGATCGGACCCCTCCCAGACGGCGGCGAGCATCGGGCTTCCGTGGTCAAGCGGCAGTAGGTGGCGATACCACGTGACGACCCAGTCGTGCGTCGCGTGAACCGTACGCTCCGTGACCTGGGATTGCAGGTCGCGCCACGCCGGGCCGAGGGCGGTGATCGATTCGAGGTCCCGGTACCGGGATATCCGCAGGGATGGTTTTCGACTCGGGGCGGGGGCGTGGTAGGGCGGCTTGGCGCCCGCGCGGGTACGCGAGTATGGCGACTGCTCGTGAAGAAGCACGACTGCCTCCTTGCACAATGCGTTCGCAAGCACGGCCAATAATAAAATGGTCGCACCATCCCCGCGCGCACGCTAGTCTATCCTAAAATCGTCGCAACACATTTCATATAAGGGGGTTCGGCCATGGCAGGAACGAAGATCATCACGGTATTCGGCGCCACCGGCGCCCAGGGGGGCGGCCTCGTCCGTGCGATCGCGCGGGACAAGAGCGGCGAATTCACGGCCCGCGCGGTGACGCGCGATCCGAAATCGGAGAAGGCGAAAGCGCTCGCGGCGCTCGGCGCCGAGGTCGTGGCCGGCGACGTGGACGATCCGCCCAGCATCGAGCGGGCGTTCGCGGGGGCGTACGGCGCCTACTGCGTCACGTTCTACTGGGCGCACATGTCGCCGGAGAAGGAGACGGGTGAAGCCAGGGCCATGGCCGCGGCCGCCAAGAAGGCCGGGCTGAAGCACGTCCTCTGGTCGACGCTCGAGGACACGCGCCGGTGGATACCGCTCACCGACGACCGGATGCCGACGCTCCTGGGGAAGTACAAGGTTCCTCACTACGATTCGAAGGGGGAGGCGAACGCCGCCTTCACGGATTCCGGGGTTCCGACGACGCTGTTCCACACGTCGTTCTACTGGGACAACTTCATCCACTTCGGGCTGGGGCCGAAGCCGGGGCCCGACGGCACGCTCGCCATCACGTTCCCGCTGGCCGACAAGAAGTTGCCCGGCATGGCCGCCGAAGACATCGGCAAGTGCGCCTACGGAGTCCTCAAGCGCGGGAGCGAATTCATCGGCAAGTCGATCGGCGTCGCGGGCGGGCACCTGACAGGCGCCGAGATGGCCGCGGCGTTCTCGAAGGCGTTGGGGAAGCAGGTTCAGTACAACGCCGTGACCCCGGAGGTCTATCGCGGTTTCGGCTTCCCCGGGGCCGACGACATGGGGAACATGTTCCAGTTCAAGCGCGACTTCGAGAAGGAATACTGCGCCGCGCGAAGCATCGACTTCAGCCGCTCGCTGAACCCGGAACTGCAGTCGTTCGAGCAATGGCTGGCCGCGAACGTCGGGCAAATCCCGGTGGGGTAGTCCTGCCGCGTTCCGCCCACGGTTCCTGGCGCTCGATCGCAGA
This sequence comes from Candidatus Eiseniibacteriota bacterium, assembly GCA_003235575.1. Classification (GTDB taxonomy): domain Bacteria; phylum Eisenbacteria; class RBG-16-71-46; order SZUA-252; family SZUA-252; genus SZUA-252. The sequence continues at coordinate 7,596 of QJVW01000052.1, forward strand.
CCAGCGCGGGAGCAGTCATGAAATTGGATGACGCTGCACTCGATCGCCTTGCGCCCGATCGACGCGACGCGTTGCTCGTCGAGTGGGTCCGTCGCCAGATCGCGTTCATGCGGACGCACGTTCCGTTTTGGTCCGACCGCCTGGCGAAGGCAGGCGTCGTACAGGAGCAAATCCAAAGCCTCGCCGATCTCGCTCGAATTCCGATCTTTTCGAAAGAAGAATTCCGTGCGGCGCGACCGGCGTCACTGATTCCGAGCCTGGCGACATCCTCCCCACATGTCGGCCGATGGACGAGCGGCACAAGCGGACGACCCACCGTCACGTTTTGGAGCCGGACGGATTGGGCGGCATTGGTGGCTTCGACGGCGCGCATGCTCGCGCGTCACGCACCAGTGCCGGCGCCGATCGCCTTCAACAGTTACGGCCAAGGGCATTTGACCGGCCCTCTCTATGGCGCGGCGCTGCGACGCTTGGGCGCCACTGTCTATGACCGCAGCCATCACCCCGAGGAGTTCTTCTCGACCTTGGCGCAGACGGATCTGTTCGATTTCGACACGCTGATCATCCCCGCACGCGCAACACGCGGAAAGAGCGCCGGCCTTGCGGACCTGCTCGATGATGACCCGAATCTGCTCGCTCGCCACGGGGTTCGCTGGTGGATTGGATCAAGCGGGACCTTCGACGAACTCACGGTGCGATTGGCCCGGGCCCAAGGCGTGGAGTCGATCAGCAATCTGTATGGCTCGTCGGAGTTCGGGATCTTCGCCATCTCCTGTGCGGAGAGGCCAGGGGAGTTCCACATCTCGCAGGGGCACGTGCTGGTGGAAGTCATCGACGAGTCCGGACACCCGGTACCGAATGGGGGCCGGGGACGAATCGTGGTAACGCACCTTTGTGGACTGGAGGAGGATGGAGGTGCGCGGCCTCATGCCGGCACTCAGATCCTGCGTCTCGCGAACGGCGACGCGGGGACACTCCTCACGGACGCGTGCGAATGCGGCCTTACGGCTCCCCGGCTGCGTGACATCCGGCGCGTGCCGGTAGCCGCCTGAGAACAGGTTCATGGCGGCAGCGCCGCGCATCTGATAGGATCCTGCATCCGTCGCGCCCGTAGCTCAGCTGGATAGAGCGTCTGCCTCCGGAGCAGAAGGCCAGGGGTTCGAATCCCTTCGGGCGCACCATTTTTTCCCGCAAACCATGACGACCGAACCCACCACAGACCGCCCACCGGGCTGGGAAGAACGGCGGATCGCTCGCCTCATCACCATGGCCATCAGCGCCGCGGTCGTGGTCGCGGACGTCTGGCTCCTGGTGGTATTCGTGCGCGCCGCCAGCGGCCTTCCAGGCGGCTGGCGGGCGTACTGGTACATTCCCGCGGCGATCGCGGGGATCTTCGTTTTCGCCCTCGCCCGGTTCCTCCGGCACCTAAAGAAGTACCGCCAGGGGGAGTAGCCCGCCGCAAGGCACGGAGATTGCAGAGTTACGCCCTCCGTGGAACCAGACCGTTCTAAATCCATGCATTTCGCAACGGAAGACCTCGCTGCGAGCGACCTGTTTTTTGCCACCCTTCAGGAAATTACCACCCTGATCAACGGGGGAAGGGCGCAGGAGACGGTCTTCGAGTCGGTCCTCAACTGCGCGCTGCAAATGCTTGAGGCCCAAGCGGTATTCCTGATCACGGTCGAGGGCGACCGGGTCCGGAAATTCGCGCTCCGGGCCACCACGGAAGGACAGGTCCTGGGCCTGGAGCGGTACGAACTTCCAAGCCAGGCCGGCATCACCCGGTGGGTCCTCCTCGAAGGGCAGCCCGTGAGCGTTCCGGACGTCGGAGCCGATCCCCGGTACCACCCCAGCATCGACTCGCTGCCCGGCCTCCGGACCTCGGCCTGTCTGGCGGCGCCGCTCAAGATCCGGGACACGACGCTGGGCGTGCTCGTCGCGGTGAACCGCATCGACGCCTCGCCGTTTCACGACCGGCATCTCCGGATTCTGTCGCTCCTGGCGAACCAGACCGCCATCGCGATCGAGAACTCGAAGCTCTATCGGCGCGCCGAGCAGCTCGCGATCACCGACGATCTCACGCAGGTCTACAACTATCGGTTCTTGAAGATGGCGCTCCGCCGCGAGGTGAAGCGCGCGGCGCGATTCAGTCAGTGCTTCTCCATCCTGATGATCGACGTCGACAACCTGAAGAAGTACAACGACCGGAACGGCCACCTTCGGGGGAGTGAAGTGCTGCGCCAGGTGGCGAACATTCTGACGCGCGAGGCGCGCTCCATCGACCTCGTGGCGAAGTACGGCGGCGACGAATTCGTGGTGATCCTCCCTCAGACGACCCGGGAGGGCGCCCTCGTCCTGGCCGAGCGCGTGAAGACCGCGACCGAGACGGCCTCCTTCCCGCTGGTGGAGTCCGGCGTGATCACCGTCAGCCTCGGCGTGGCGACGTATCCGGAGAACGGCGTCACCGCGGGTGAATTGCTGGAATCCGCCGACATCGCCCTCTACGCGGCGAAGCAGTCCGGAAAGAATCGCGTCTCCCTGGCGGCCGCGGGCCTGGCAGCCCGTGGGATCGCGCCGCGCGACGATGTGAGCGAGGTCGACAACCCGGATTCGCTTTGACCGGACCGAGGGCCGTGCGTATCGTCTCGGCCGTGCACACCTGGCTGCAGGACCCGCTCTGGGTGCTGGCTTCGTTCGGCGTCGTGTGGGTGTTGGTCGTCCTCGCTCGACGGGCGCGCGCGTGGGACCCCGGGACCAAGCGGCGCTTCCTGCACATCGGCATCGGCGCCTGTGTCTTCGCCATCACGCCACGCTTCCAACATCTCGCCTGGGCCCTCGTGCCCCCGATCGCCTTCATCGCCATCAACGCCTCGCGCCTTCTGCGGGAGCGCCTCCCGGAACTGGCGGACGAACCAGCCGCGGCGCGCGGCCTGTGGACGTTTCCGCTCGGCGTGGCGGTGACCTACGTCCTCTTCTGGGGCGACGGCGCCGGCGCCGCCGTTCTCGCGGGGATCGCGGCGCTCACGGTCGGTGATCCGGCGGCCGCGTGGGTGGGCCGCCGCTGGGGTGAGCGCCGCTTTCGCGGATTCGGCTTCGGGCGTTCCCTGGAAGGGTCTCTGGCCTTCCTGGTGGTGGCCGGCGTCGCGGTAGGCTGGGTCGCGTCGTACGCGGCGCCCGGCGCGATCCCCCTCCGGTTCGCCGTGGGGTGCGGCGCGGTGGGGGCGGCCGTCGAGGCCGTTTCGCCCCCGGGCTGGGACAACCTTTTCGTGCCGGTCGCCGTCGCGGCCGCCTTCGGGATGCTGCTCTGACCGCGCCCTCGCCTGGCTCCATCGGGCTCGGGATCGCCCTGTCCGTCGTCGGCGCGTTCGTCGTGATGGCGCGGCGCCAGGGAACCGTCGCCGCCGCGCTGACGGGGCTCGTGCCCGCCACCGCCGCCTCCCTCGGCTTCGGCGCGCCGGCGATCGCGCCGCTCGCGCTGTTTGTGCTGGGAGCGGGCGCGCTGACCGCCGCGGGCCGCACCGCGAAAGCGGCGCGCGGCGTGGGCGAGGGAAACGAGGGGACGCGGCGCGTCCGAAACGTCGCGGCGAAGCTGGCGCTGCCGGCCGTCGCGGGGGTCTCCGCGCTCCTCTGGCCGGCTCAGTCAGGGATGCTGGCCACCGGCTACGTCGCGGGATTGGCGGGCGCGTTCGCGGACACCGCCGCCACCGAAACGGGACCCCTGGCGGCGGGCCGGCCCTTCCTGCCGCGGTGGGGCGCCTGGCGCCGGGTGGCGCACGGAACCCCCGGAGCCATGAGCCCCCTGGGGGCGGCGGCGGGCATCGCCGCGGCCGCCGCGACGGCCGCCGTGGCGGTCCTGCCGGACCTCATCGGATGGCGGGCGGCGGGCATCGCGGCGGTGTCGGGATGGGGGGCGTCGGTGCTCGAGAGCCTGATCGCTCCAACGGGGCTGGGCCGATCGCTCGGACACGAGGGCCGGAACGCGTTACTCTCCGTGGTGGCGATGATCGCGGCGGTACTCTGGGTAGGAAGGGGATAGCCGGAACGATGAGCGAGCGGACGAAGACGGTCATTTGTTGCGTCGTCGGCGCACGACCGAACTTCATGAAGATGGCGCCCGTGATCGAAGGGCTGAAACGGCGCCCGTCCCTTCGGCCCTATCTCGTCCACACGGGGCAGCACTACGATTCGGCCCTCTCGCACGTCTTCTTCGAGGAGCTGGGGCTGCCCCGGCCCGACCACGATCTGGGCGTGGGGTCCGGATCGCACGCGCGCCAGACCGCGGCCGTCATGACCGCGCTCGACGAACTTTGGGATCGCGAGCGCCCGGACCTCGTGGTGGTGGCGGGGGATGTGAACTCGACGGTCGCCGCCGCGCTCGTGGCCGCGAAGCGGGGCATCCCCACCGCCCACGTGGAGGCGGGGCTGCGCAGCCGGGACCGAACCATGCCCGAGGAGTTGAACCGGATCGTCACCGACGCGATTTCCGATATCTTGTTCGTGACCTCGGCGGATGCCGTCGAGAACCTCCGGGCGGAGGGGATTCCCGCGCCGAAGATCCATCTCGTCGGGAACCCGATGATCGACACGCTCCGGCGCCACGTCGCCGCCGCTCGAGAGCGGGACACCATCGCCAGGGTCGGGGCAACCCGTGGAGGGTTCGCGCTCATGACGTTGCACCGTCCGAGCAATGTCGACGACCCGGCCCGGCTGGGACGCATCATGCTCCGCGTGGAATCGATCGCGCGACGGATCCCGGTGATCTTTCCCGTGCATCCGCGCACGCGCGCGCAGCTGGAATCGATGGGCGGCGGCGCGATGGACGGCGTCCGCCTGGAGCCGCCCTTGGGCTATCTCGATTTCCTCGGGCTGCTCGAGGGGTGCCGGCTCGTCATCACCGATAGCGGAGGCGTGCAGGAAGAGAGCACCGCGCTGGGGGTGCCGTGCATCACGCTGCGCGCCAACACCGAGCGACCGGTGACGATTCACGAGGGAACGAACCGCCTGGCGGGGGATGACCCGGACGTCCTGGAGGGGCTGGTGGCGGAGATCCTCGCGGGCCCGGAACGCGGCCCGACCGGGCCCGCCCTGTGGGACGGCAGGGCGGGGGAGCGCATCGCTTCGGTCCTCGATTCCTGGGCCGCCGGGCGGGTCGCTCCCGGCGGTTTGACATCGCCGGAACCAGTTGATATTATTAAGGACTAGCCTGATCGCAACGATACCGAAAGGAGCCGAATGATGCCACCGGTCCGAACCCGATTCGGGGTGATGGCGGTCCTGTTGTCGCTGTTGGCGGTACTCGGCGTTGCCATGCCCGCCGCGGCGCAGTCGCCCGGGATCACCGCCGGGGACGAAACGGCACCCTACGAGGTCGGGGAGGGAGACATTCTCCGGATCGACGTCGTGGGGCGGCGCGACATGTCCGGAAGCTACACGGTCGGGCCCGATGGCTCGATCCTGATACCCGTCGTCGGATCGGTGCAGGTGGAGGGGCGGACGGTGGAGCAGATCCGCTCCGATCTGTCCCGGCGCATTTCGCTGTTCGACCGAACGAATCCTCAGGTCACGATCGGCGTGGCGGAGTACCGAAGCCGCAAGATCTTCGTCCTGGGGGCGGTGCTTCTCCCGGGTATCTACGCCTTTGCGGACATGCCCAATGCGTGGGATGCCATCGCCGAGGCCGGAGGTCCGTTGGAGGACGCCGACCTCACGAAGGTCGAGGTCATCCCCGGCGACACGACCGGCGGCCGGACGACGGAGACCGTCGACGTGGCCGCCGCGATCCGCGAAAGCCGCGCGAACCAGCTTCCACGACTGCGTCCCGGGGACACGATTCGCATCCCGCGCGGCGCGGTTTCCACGACGGTGCTGCTCATGGGCGCCGTCGTTCGGCCGGGTCCCGTCCCCGTGGACCAGGCCCATGATCTGGTGTCGGCGATCGCGCGCGCCGGGGGACCCACCACCGACGCCAAGCTCTCGCAAATCGACATCGTTCGGGGGCGTTCGGCCAATCACACGAAGTTGCGCGTAAACCTAAAGGCCTACTTCGATGGTGCCGATGTAACGGGGAACCCGGCGCTCGAATCCGGGGATACAGTATTCGTACCGCGCAGTTCGAGGGGAATCACCGGCTTCATCGGGGCCGTGGGGGGCGCGGTCGGACTTGTGAGCTCCATCGTACTCCTGATTACCCGGTAGGACCGCGAGATAGGACCCGTGGATTCATCCCCGACCAAAACCTTCGATACCCGCGAAATCCTGTGGAAGATGCGGCGTTACGCGTGGATCGCGATCATGCCGGTCGTGGCCTGCTCCTGCGCGGCGTTCCTCTACCTGCGTCTGACCACCCCGGTCTATCAGTCGAGCGTGCTCGTCACGCTGGGCAACCGGACCCAGCTCTCCGCGGCCATCGAGCCGATGGTTCGCAGCGACGGGAATCGCGGCGAGTCGGTCTCCGAACAGCTATCACGGGTACGAAACCGGATCATGAACCGCTCCTTCCTCCAGGATCTCGCGCGCCGGTCCGGCTACCTGGAGGACCCTCGGCTGCGGGCCTTCGCCGCCGAGAAGGTTCGAAAGCTGCCCGACATCACCGTCGAGGAATTCGCCCAGCGTCACGCCTCCACGCTGATCGGGAAGAAGATCCGCATCGAACCGTCCGGGGCCAACAACATCCGCATCGCGGTTCGGGACCGGTCGCCCGCCATCGCGCAGCGCCTGGCGGGCGCCGTCGCGGACGGCCTGATCGAGGACACGCGGCGCGCCACGATTGGGCGATTGGAGGCGCGCGGTTCGTTCAGCCAGGACCAAATCGCCGTCTACTCCGACCAGGTGCGGCGCGACGAGGAAGCGCTGCGTCGGTTCGAGGAAGAGATGATTGTTACGGAGACCGTCGCCGGAGCGGTCGGGTCGCAAAACATCGATCTCGTGCGCCAGCTGATCGACTCCGCCGAGAAGGAAATGGATCAGGTGCGGGTCCGCATCCAGTCCGATCGAGGCACCTGGGCCGCCAACGCGGCAGGGGCGCCGCTCCCGAAACTGGACAGCCCCACCATCACGGAGCTGACCGGCCGGTTGAACAGCCTCGAGACGAACTACGCGACGGCGGCCATTCGCAAGCGCGAGGGAAACGACGAGGCGCAGCAGATACTCGCGCAGATCGCGGGGGTGCGCCAGGACCTGCTGCGCGCGTTCGAAGCGGCCGCCAGCGCGACCGCATCCCAATCCATGACCCTTCCGCAGGCGCAACTGGCGGCGGGGATTTCCCTCGACACCGTCGTGCTGCGGTCCGTCCGGGCGCGGCAGGAGCGACTGGAGGCGCTGCGGGACCGCTTCCTCCAGCAGGCCCGCGCGACGCCCCGCCAGCAGATGGAGCGGGAGCGGCTTCGTAACAACCTGGCGATGAGTCGTGAAAACCTCTCGGCGCTCCAAAAGGAGGCCACGTCGTCCCGGCTCTCCGAAGCGCTGGAAACCAGCCAGATGAACCTTCGCATCGAGGTCATCGAGGCGCCCATGCTGCCGCTCTACCCGGTCTGGCCCGACCGGGTCAAGGTCCTCCTGGGCGGGCTCGTCGGCGGACTGTTCATCGCCGTGGTCCTGATCATGGGCATGGAGCGTGTGGGAGCCATCGTGCGGACCGTCGAGGAGGCGGAGCGCGAACTGGGCGTCAAGGTGATCGGAACCATCCCCCGAATCGAGGGCTGGGCGCGTCCGGGTTCCTTCGTTCAGAATCACTGGGCGCCGCTCTCGATCGCGACCCTGATCCTCTTGACCGCGCTGGTCACCGGCATTCACTCAACGCTGACCTCAACGGCTCCGCGCGCGCCACGCGCCAGCCAGACCACCACCCCCTGAGCCCCGACGTGGCGGATCCCAAGCGGAAGGCGCATCGGAGCCTTCTGGACGAATTCAGCACCGACGCGCCCTATGTGACGGAGGTGCGCCGCCTGATGCAGTCGCTCCTGCGTCACTCGCGGGGCCATGCGTCGCGCGTGTACATGGTCACCAGCGCCGCCCGCGGGGAGGGGAAGAGCACGACCTGCGCGCTCCTCGCCATCGTCGCGGCGCGGATCTTCCACCGCAGGACGCTCCTCATCGACGCGGACATGCGGCGGCCGTCCCAGCACACCCTGCTCGACGTCTCCCCGCGCCCCGGACTCTCCGCCCTGATCAAGGGCAAGATCACGCTCGAGGCGGCGCGAAAGCCGACCCCGATTCCGCTTCTCCAGATCATTCCGAGCGGCCGCCCGGGCCAGGCCAGCGCCGAAGCCTACGACGACGACTCGTTCGCCCGCGTCATCGCCTCCGCCCGCCGAAAGCACGAGCTCATCTTCGTCGACGCCGCGCCCGTCGTGCCGGTCGTGGAGCCGATCATGATGGCCGAGCACGTGGACGGGCTCCTGCTCGTGGCCATGGCGGGACGGACCTCCATCCCCATGATTCGCCGCATGCGGCAAATCCTCGACCCCGTGCACGAAAAGCTGATCGGCGGAATCGTCAACAACGCCGCCGAGGGGTTGCCGTACTATTACGATCACGGCTATTACGGATACCGCCCGGAGCGGGTCCGCGCCGCGATGGAAGACGTTTCCGACGAAGACGACGACCCGACGCCGCAGGACACCGGCGCGCCGGGCGCCCCTACACCCCCAAAGGAGTCGTGATGCCACGCACACCTCGTCTCGGGCCGGCCGGCCGGCGGCTGCTCGATCGTATCGCGTCCAGGCGCGCCCGCATCGGCGTGATCGGCCTGGGCTACGTGGGCCTTCCGCTCGCCGTGGAATTCGCGCGCGCCGGGTTCCACGTCGTCGGCTTTGAAATCGATGCCAAGCGCGCCGCGACGCTGAACCGCGGCGTTTCCTATATCCAAGACGTCCCCACGAAGGAAGTCCGCGCCCTGGTGCGCTCCGGCCACCTCCGCGCGTCGCTCGACTTTCGGGAAATCAAGTCCATGGACGTCCTCGACATCGCCGTCCCGACGCCGCTCCGGAAGACGAAGGACCCGGACGTCTCCTACATCGTCGCCGCGGTCAACGAAATCGTGCCCCGGATGAAGCGGGGACAGTTGGTGATCCTGGAAAGCACGACCTATCCGGGGACGACCGACGAGTTGCTCCTGCCGATGCTCAGCGCGGGCGGCTACGCCGTGGGGAAGGACTTCTTCCTCGCCTTCTCCCCGGAGCGGGTCGATCCGGGCAACATCCACTACCAGACGCACAACATCCCGAAGGTGGTCGGCGGCGTCACGCCGCACTGCACCAAGGCGGCCTCGCTGCTGTACGGCTCCGTCGTGGATCGCGTGGTGCCGGTCACGTCCACGCGCGTTTCCGAGATGGTGAAGCTCCTGGAAAACACCTTCCGCAGCGTCAACATCGGCCTCGTGAACGAAATGGCGCTCCTGTGCGACAAGATGAAGATCGACGTATGGGAGGTCATCGACGCGGCCGCGACGAAGCCGTTCGGATTCATGCCGTTCTATCCCGGACCGGGTCTCGGGGGGCACTGCATTCCGATCGATCCGTTCTACCTCTCCTGGAAGGCCAGGCAGGCGGGGTTCGAGGCGCGCTTCATCGAGCTGGCCGGCGTCGTGAACGGCAGCATGCCGCATCACGTCGCGAAGCGCGTGGGGGAGGCGCTGAACGCGGCGCGGAAGCCCCTGCGGGGATCCAAGGTGCTGATTCTCGGCGTCTCGTACAAGGCGGACATCGACGACGTCCGCGAGTCGCCGTCGCTCGACATCATGGAAACGCTGACCGGCGACGGCGTGCAGATCGCGTTCGCCGATCCTCATGTCGCCTCGATCCGGTTCCAGGGCGGAACCCTTCGGGGGAAGAAGCTCACGCCGAGTGTGCTGCGCCAGGCGGACTGCGTCGTCATCGCGACCGCCCATCGCGCCTTCGACTACAAGATGATCTCCAAGCACGCACGGCTGATCGTCGACGCGCGAAACGCCTTGAAGGGGCGCCGCACCCGCGGCGTCTACAAGCTCTAGCCGTGGGACGCTACCTCGTCACCGGCGCGGCCGGATTCATCGGATCGCACATCGCGGAGCGCTTGCTGCGCGATGGGCACGACGTGCGCGCGCTCGACAATCTCTCCACCGGGCGCCCGGAGAACGTCGCCGCGGTCCGCGCCGCCGCCCCGGAGCGCTTCACGATGATCGAGGCGGACGTGCGGGACCTCGAGGCGTGCCGCCGCGCCTGCGACGGCGTCGATTTCGTCCTGCACGAAGCAGCTCTCGGCTCGGTCCCGCGCTCCGTGGAGCAGCCCGGCGAGTCCACGGCGGTCAACGTGCACGGGACCGTCAACGTGTTCCAGGCGGCCCGGGAGGCGGGCGTCCGGCGCGTCGTCTGGGCCTCTTCCTCGTCGGTCTACGGCGACACGCCGACGCTTCCGAAGCACGAGGAGATGCCGCCCGCGCCTCTTTCCCCGTACGCCGCGACCAAGTGGGCGGGGGAGACCTTCGGACGCGTCTTCTCCGCGACGATGGGTTTGGAAACGGTGGCGCTTCGATACTTCAACGTGTTCGGGCCGCGCCAGGACCCCGAGTCCCAGTACGCCGCGGTGATTCCGCGGTTCATCACCGCCCTGGTCCGCGGCACGCGGCCCACCGTCTACGGGGACGGCGGCCAGAGCCGCGATTTCACGTACGTCGACAACGTCGTCGAGGCGAACCTCGCGGCCTGCACCCGCGGCCCCGGCAAGGGCGAGGTGATGAACATCGCCTGCGGGGCGCGCTACTCGCTCCTGGATCTCCTTGCGGCGATCGCCAAGCACCTCGGCGTGGAGGCGAATCCCGAGTTCCTGCCGCCGCGCGCGGGGGATGTCCGTCATTCCCAGGCGAGCATCGACGTGGCGCGACGGCTCCTTGCCTTCGAACCCCGGATCGACTTCGAGGAGGGCCTCGCGCGCACGGTGGAGTTCTTCCGGCGTGCGGCCTGATCGCGCGCCCGGCGCGCGTTCCGGCGACGACGAATCCCTTCACGTCACCGAGGCGGACGTCGCCGACCCGCGGTGGGAGGCGTACGTCACCGCCCACGCGCAGGCCACCCTGTTCCATGGCGCCGCCTGGCAGCGCGTGGCGGCCGCGACGTTCCCGTACCGACCGCACCACCTCTGGGCGCTTCGGGGCGATCGTGTCGTGGGTCTCCTTCCGCTCTTCGCCGTCCGCGGTTTTCCCGCCGGCACGACGCTTCTCTCGGTTCCGCTGGGCGTGTATGGCGGCGTGATCGCGGACGATGCCGCCACCGCGCGCGCGCTGCTGGACGACGCGGTGGCGCTGGGCGTGCGGCTCGGCGCGCGGTACGTGGAGCTTCGGGACGGATTTCGCTTCGAGGAACTGCCCGCGAAGAGCCTCTACGTGACCTTCCGCAAGGAGATCTCTCCCGACCCGGACGTCAACATGGCGCGCATTCCGAAGAATCAGCGCCGCAGCATCCGGATCGCGCTGAAGAACGGGCTCACGTATCGCCTCGGCCGTGAGGAACTGCTGGAACCGTTCTACAAGGTCTACTCGCACTCGGTCCGGAACCTGGGGACGCCGGTATACCCACGCTCCTTGTTCCGGCACTGTCTTCGCGAATACGGGGACACCTGCGGCATTCTCGTGGTGGAACATCAGGGCGCCGTGGTCGCCGGCGTGCTCTCGTTCTTCTACCGATCCGAGGTTCTGCCGTACTACGGCGGAGCGCTCAAGCCCGCGTTTCGGCTCGCGGTGAACGACTTCATGTACTGGAGTCTGATGAACGAGGCGGCGGCGGTCGGCTGCCGCGTCTTCGACTTCGGCCGCAGCAAGGTCGACAGCGGCTCCTACCACTTCAAGCGACACTGGGGATTCGAGCCGACGCCGCTGGCCTACCAGTACCGGCTGGTGAAGGACCGTTCGATCCCGGACCTGAGCCCGCGCAACCCGAAGTTCTCCCTGGCGATCCGGCTCTGGAGGCGGATGCCGCTTCCGATCGCCGAGCGCATCGGTCCGACCCTGGTTCGCTTCTTCCCATGAACATCCTCTATCTCTGCCATCGGATTCCGTTCCCGCCGGACAAGGGCGACAAGATCCGCTCGTTCCACCAGATTCGGCTCCTGGGGTCCGCGCACGACGTCCACGTCGCTTGCCTCGTGGACGATCCGCTCGATCGGGAGCACGTCGCCTCGCTTCGTTCGTACTGCCGGAGCGTCGACGCGCCGTACCAGTCGCGGGCCGTCGGCAAGGTCAAGGCGCTCCTGGCGCTGGCGGGGGGCACACCGCTCTCCGTGGCCGCCTTCGATTCACCGTCCTTGCGTCGCGCGATCAAGGAGCGGATCCGGTCCGGTTGGCCGGACGCCATCATCGTGTTCTCGAGCGCGATGGCCTCGTACGTGCCCCCGGATTGCACGATCCCGCTGCTGATCGACTTCGTGGACGCGGATTCGGACAAGTGGCGTCTCTACGCGGAGCGGTCCAGCGTCGCCACGCGGTGGATCTACCGCATCGAGGCCGACCGGCTCGGACGATTCGAACGGGAAGCCGCGGCCCGGGCGGATCGATCGCTCTTCGTTTCCGACAAAGAGGCGCAGCTGCTGGGTCTGACGCCGGGGGACGGTCGCACGTTCGTCCTGACGCTCGGCGTCGACACCGACTACTTCCATCCCCGGAACGCCGCCCCCGCGGCCGCGCCGCGCGCGGTCTTCGTCGGGATGATGGACTACTACCCGAACATCGATGCGGTAACCTGGTTCGCGCAGGAGGTTCATCCGCTGGTGCGCGCCCGCGTGCCCGACGCCGCGTTCGACATCGTGGGCCGAAATCCCGGCCCCGGCGTCCGGGCGCTCGGCGACCTACCCGGCGTTCGCGTCACCGGCCCGGTGCCCGACGTGCGGCCCTACCTCGGCCGCGGCGCCGTCGCCGTCGCCCCGTTCCGCATCGCGCGGGGCATCCAGAGCAAGGTGCTGGAAGCCATGGCCATGGAACTTCCGATCGTCGGCACGCCGAACGCGTTCCAAGGGCTCCACACGACCGCGGCCGACGGCATCGCGAGCATCGACTCGGCCGCCGGGCTGGCCGACGAGTTGGTGGCGCTCTACGGCGACGCCGCCGAGCGGGAGCGCCGCGGCCGCCAGGCCCGCGCCTACGTCCAGGCCCGCCACCGCTGGGAAGCGCACGACCGCGAACTCGACTCGATTCTGGCCGGCATGATGGGAGAACGCGCGGCGGCCTCGTCGACGACGGCGGAGCCGCGGTCGTGACGGCCGACGGCCTGCACGTCGTTCGCGTCGACGACACCGCGTCCTTCGCGGCGCTGGAGCACGAGTGGGACAGGCTGCTCGAGCGCTCCAACGCGCGGTCGGTGTTCCTGCGCTGGGCATGGCTCCATGCCTCGTGGGTCGCTTTCGGCACGGGGCACGACCTCCGCGTCTACACGGTGCGGGACGCCGGCGGAAGCCTGGTGGGCATCGCTCCGCTTCAGCGACAGCGCACCGGGGGGGCCCTCCCGCTTCGCCTCCTCACGTTTCTCGGCACCGAGCGAATCAGCTCGGATTTCCTCGATTTCGTCGTCGACCCCGCCCGTGAGCACGAGGTCGCGCGCGCGCTCTGGTCCGCGATCGCCGCCGACGTCGCCGAGATCGATTACGTCCGATGGTGCGACGTGCTGGAATCCTCCGTCGTGGCCCGGCATGTCGCCCCGTACGCGGCGGGGGCGGGATGGCGCGTCCGCGACGACCTCGCGGAGTACTGCCCCTACCTCGAGCTTCCGGAGACGCTCGAAGACGTTCTGGCGGCCAGGGGGAAATCACTCCGGGACAACGTCCGGCGGTCGACGCGGCGACTCGAGGCCATGGGGCTCGCGTTCGATGCGATCGAGGCGCCGGAGGAGCTGCCCGCCGCGCTCGACGCCCTCTACCGGCTCCACGCGGCGCGATGGAGCCGAAAGGGACGCCAGGGCAATTTCCGGGACGACCGCGTCCGCGCCTTTCACGATTTGGCGGCGCCGCGCCTCGCGCGCGCCGGCGCGCTGCGCCTGTACCGGCTGCGGATCGAGGAGCGGCCGATCGCGTTGCTCTACGCGCTGGAGCACCGCGGCGTTTTGTCCTACTACCAGGCCGGATTCGATCCGACCCCGCCCGACCCATCGATGCGGGCGTACACGTACAGCCCCGGGGTCGTCCTGATCGCGAAGGTGATGGGGGACGCCATCGCCAGGCGGGATACCGAATTCGACTTCCTGCGCGGCCATGAATCGGCGAAATTCCGGTGGACGCACGCGTACCGTGTGACGCGTACGCTGACCGTCGTGCCGCCCCGGCGCCCGCGCGCCCGGTGGGCACTCGACGGCGCGCGCGCCGTCCGTTCGGCGCGCCAAATGGCCAAGCGCCTGCTGGGGCGGCGGGATCCGGCGCCGCCTCCACCCATGCCCGGCGGAGGGAACTAGCGATGTGCGGTATCGCCGGCGCCGTTCACGCGCCAGGGCTCGCGCCTCCGTCGCGCGAGCTTCTCGCCAGAATGGCCGAGCGTCTGCATCATCGCGGCCCCGACGGAAGCGGCGTGCACGTGGACGGGAACGCCGGCTTGGCCCATCGCCGGCTCTCCATCATCGACCTGACGGGCGGCGCGCAGCCCATGTGCACGGAAGACGGGGACCTGTCGATCGTCTTCAACGGGGAGATGTACAACTTCCAGATCGTCCGGGCCGACCTGGAGTCGCGGGGACACACGTTCCGGACCCAGTCGGACACCGAGGTGATCCTCGCGGCGTACCGGGAGTGGGGGCGCGCGTGCATCACGCGCTTCAACGGGATGTTCGCGCTCGCGCTCTGGGACCGAACGCGCCGTTGCCTCTTCGCCGCGCGCGACCGCCTGGGCAAGAAGCCGTTCTACTACGCCGCTTCGGAGAAACGCCTTCTCTTCGCCTCCGAGCTCAAGGCGCTGCTCGAGGTTCCGGATCTCGCGCGCGACGTGAATCCGGCGGCCCTGCATGAGTTCCTGTCGCGTTCGATCATCGGCGGGGGGCGGACGATCTACCGCGACGTGCGGTCGTTGCCGCCGGG
This sequence comes from Candidatus Eiseniibacteriota bacterium, assembly GCA_003235575.1. Classification (GTDB taxonomy): domain Bacteria; phylum Eisenbacteria; class RBG-16-71-46; order SZUA-252; family SZUA-252; genus SZUA-252. The sequence continues at coordinate 22,617 of QJVW01000052.1, forward strand.
GCACATGCTGGAGTGGCGGGAGGGCGCGCTCACGATCGAGCGCTACTGGACGCTGCGCTTCGAACCCGACGATCCCGCGCGCGCGGAGGACGACTACCTCGAGGAATTGACCGAGCGCCTGCGGGAGTCCGTGCGGCTGCGGATGATCAGCGACGTGCCCCTCGGCGCCTTTCTGAGCGGCGGCATCGATTCCAGCATCGTGGTCGCCCTCATGGCCAGCCTCTCCTCGCGGCCGGTGAAGACCTTCACGATCGGTTTCGACGAGCCGGGATACAACGAGATCGAGGACGCGCGGGTCGTGGCGCGGCACCTGGGCACCGACCACGCCGAACATGTCGTGAAGCCCGACGCGATCGGCATCCTGGGCGACCTCGCCTGGCACTACGACGAGCCCTTCGGCGATTCGTCCATGATCCCCACGTACTACGTCTGCGCGATGGCGCGCCGCGAGGCCACCGTGGCGCTGTCGGGCGATGGGGGAGACGAGGTCTTCGCCGGGTACGTCCGCTACCGGCGCGCGCTGGAGGCGCGGCGATGGTCGCGCATTCCTTCGTGGGTTCGCCGGGGGCTGGTGGGACCGGTCGCGGCCGCCCTTCCGATGGAAGCCCCGGCGCGGAACTTCCTGCACGCGATCGCGCACCATCGGCCGGAGGCGCCGGGCTACCACCTCGGCATCTATCCGTACATCCGGGAGGATCTCCTCGCGCCCGAGTTCAAGCGGCAGGCCGCCGCCGCCTGGGCCGCCGAGCCGTCGGTCCCGGCAGCCGCGCCGCTTCCCGACGACCTCGTGACGCGGCTGCAGGCGATGGACACCGCCGCGTACCTTCCGGAGGACATCCTGGTCAAGGTCGATCGGGCCAGCATGGCGCATTCGCTGGAGGTCCGGGCGCCGTTCCTGGACCACAACCTCGTCGAGTTCATGGCCCGAGTGCCACGCTCGCTCAAGCTTCGCGACGGCGTCTCGAAATACCTGCTGCGCCGATTGGGAAGGCGCCTCCTGCCGGAGAGCGTGTTCACGAAACCGAAGCAAGGCTTCGCGGTGCCGAAGGGTTCGTGGTTCCAGCGGGAGCTGCGCTCCGTCGCCCGTGAGCGCCTCCTCGATTCCCGCGCCCTGTCGCGCGGTTACTTTCGACCGAAGAAGGTGGAGATGATCCTACGCGCGCACGACGCCGGCACGCGCGATTACAGCGACTGGATCTGGTGCCTCCTCGTCCTCGAGGAGTGGCATCGAACGTTTCTGGACCCCGACACGCGCCGCGTCTAGCGTCCGCCATGAACGATCACGCCTCCAACGAGCCCTCCATCGCGGCGCCCCGCCCGCCCGCGGCCGAGGCCGGCGACGAGCCGCTGCGCGTCGTCCACGTCATGACCGCGTTGGTGCTCGCCGGCATGGAATACGGCGTGATCAAGGTGTGCAACCGTCTCGAACGCGACAAGGTGACGCCGGGCATCGTCTGCCTGCGGTACGAGGCTCCCGACGCGCGCGCGGCGTTGCACGATTCGGTGCGTGTCATCGCGCTCGAGGAAATCCCGGACCGCAACTGGGGTCTGATCCCCAAGATCGCGGCCGCGTTCCGAACCCTGCGTCCCGAAGTCGTCCACAGCCACAATTGGCAGACCTACGTGTACGCCGTAATCGCCGCGCGCATGGCGGGGGTCCCGGTCATCATCCACGGCGAGCACGGCCACGACAGCACGTTTCGATCCTGGAAGCGACTCTTGGCGCAGCGCGCGCTCAGCCCGGCCGTGGATCGCTTCGTGACCGTGTCGAAGGACCTTTCCCGGGAACTCGTGCGCGAGTGGCGGCTCAAGCCCGAACGGATCGCCAACATCGCGAACGGCGTCGACCTGGAGCGCTTCACGCCGCAGACGCGCGCGGACGAGCTTCGACGAGCGCTCGGCTACGACGCCGCGGCGAAGGTGATCACGATCATCGGCGGCCTGCGCCCGGTCAAGGGGCATCCGACGCTCCTACGGGCGTTCGCACGCCTCCGGGAGCACGAACCCCAAGCCCGCCTCCTCATCGTCGGATCGGATTATCGGCGGGGCCACCAGAAGGAACTGGAGACGCTCGCGGCATCCCTGGGGATCGCCGACGCGGTCCGGTTCGAGAACATCCGAAACGACATCCCGGACGTCCTCGCGCTTTCCGACGTCTACGTCAATGCCTCCCACTTCGAGGGAATGTCGAACACCATCCTGGAGGCCATGGCGTCGGGGAAGGCCGTCGTCGCGACCGCCGTCGGAGGGAACGTCGAGCTGATCGACGACGCGCGCACGGGACTCCTGGTGCCGCCGAACGACCCCGAGGCCCTGGCCGGCGCGCTGGCGCGGGTCCTGGGCGATCCGGCGCTTCGGGAGCGCATCCAGACAGCCGCTCGCGCCCATGTCGTCCGGGAGCACCCGCTCGCGGGCATGGCGCGGCGGTACCAGGATCTCTACCTGGAGACGGCGCTCCGGCGGCGGGTCCGGCGAAGCGCGCCGGCGGGCGAGCGCGTGAAGCGCCTGGCCGCCGCCACGCTTCGCTACGCCGGCGTCACCGCGCTGCTCCACGCGGCGCGTGGAAGGCAGCTCACGATCCTGACCTACCATCGCGTCCTTCCGTTGCACGAGGCGCGGCGGTACCCGTACCAGGGGATGGTGCTCGCCCGGGATACGTTCGAGCACCAGATGGCGCACCTCGCGCGTCACTACAGCGTGCTGCCGTTCCGCGAGGGCGTTCGGAGGCTGGAGACGGGGTCGTTGCCTCCGCGGGCGATCGCCGTGACGTTCGATGACGGGTACCGCGACAACGCGGAGCACGCCCTGCCGATCCTGGAGCGGCACGGCGTCCCCGCCACCTTCTTCCTGGTCACCGACGCGATCGAGCGGGGGCTTCGTCCCTGGTGGGATGAGATCGCCGCCGTCGCGCCGAACGATGCGCCGGCGATCGTCTCGCGACTCAATCGCATGGCGCGCGCCGAGCGGGCGGAGCACCTGCGGCGGGCGCGTGAGGAGCAAGGCGCGGATCCCACCGACGTGGACGGCGTGATGATGGGGTGGGACGACGTCGCCGAATTGCTGCGGCGCGGCATGTCGGTGGGCTCGCATACGCACACGCACGCATTCCTGGACGAACTCTCCCCGGAGGAAATCCGCTCCGAGTTGAACGAGAGTTTCGATCTGCTGGAGCGGCGCGCCGGCAGCCGCGACCGCTGGGTCGCGTACCCGCGCGGCCGCGCGCTGGGGGGAGACCGGGGCCGCGATCTGCTGCGCGAGATCGGCGTCGCGGCCGCGGTCACCGTCCAATACGGTTCCAATCGGCCGCAGGCGGACCCCCTGGCGCTACGGCGTGTGGATGCGGGACTCACGCGTCTTCACGCCACGTTCGACCGGGCGCTGTTCGACTTGGAGTTGAGCCCTCTGGCCCCGAAGCTCCGGAGGTACTGAGATCATGTGCGGCATCGCGGGGATCTTCGTGGCGGGGGAGGGGACGCCGCCCGACATCGAGCGCGTGCGCGCCATGGGCGCGACCATCCACCATCGCGGCCCCGACGACGAAGGGATCCACGTCGAGGGCCCCATCGGGCTCGCCCACCGGCGTCTGGCCATCATCGGCGTCGCCACCGGCCACCAGCCCCTGTTCGACGCGGACCGCCGGTTCGCGATCATCTTCAATGGCGAGATCTACAATTATCTGGAGCTCCGGGAGGAGCTCATCGCGAAAGGCCATCGCTTCCGAACGGATTCCGATACGGAAGTCATCCTCGAGGCGTACCGTGCCTGGGGCCCCGCGTCCACGTCCCGCCTGCGGGGCATGTTCGCCTACGCGATCTGGGATTCACGCGAGCGGACCCTCTTCCTCGCCCGCGATCGTGTCGGCATCAAGCCGCTCTACTACGCCTGGGACGGGGTGACGTGCCGCTTCGGCTCGGAGTTGAAGCCGATCCTCGCCGACCCGGCCTTTCGCCCCACCCTGGATCCCCTCGCCTTGGACGAGTACCTGACCTACCTGTACGTCCCCGCGCCGCGTTCGATCTACCGCGAGATCCGAAAGATCCCGGCGGGGCATACGCTCCTCGTTTCCGAGCGCGGGCTCGAGCTCGCGGAGTACTGGGACCTGACCTTCCGGCCCACCGACGACGCGTCGCTCGCGGAGACGACCGAGGCGCTGCGATCGGCCCTGAGCGAGGCGGTCGGCTGCCACCTCATGAGCGAAGTGCCCCTTGGCGCGTTCCTTTCGGGCGGCATCGACTCCAGCGCGGTCGTGGGAAGCATGGCGGCGCTCACGGACCGGCCCGTCCAGACCTCCTCGATCGGATTTCGCGAGAGCGCCTTCGACGAACTCCCGTACGCGCGCGCGGTGGCGCGCGCCTTCGGCGCCGAGTCGCACGAGCGGATCGTGGACGCCCGGGCCGCCGACATCCTGGACCGCCTCAGCCATCACTACGACGAGCCGTTCGCCGACTCCTCCATGGTCCCCACGTACTACGTCTCCCAGGTCGCCCGGGAACGCGTCATCGTGTGCCTCTCCGGCGACGGGGGGGACGAGAACTTCGCGGGCTATCGACGCATGCGCTTCGACTACCTGGAAAACCGAATTCGCCGGCGCCTGCCGAACGCCGTGCGCCGGTGGCTGCTGGCGCCGGCCGCGCGCGCCTATCCCAAGGCGGACTGGCTGCCGCGGCCGCTGCGCGCGAAGACGCTGCTCACCAATCTCACGCTGTCGCCCGAACGCGCCTACCACAACACGATGCGCTTCTTCACGCCAGCCATGAAGCGCGCGCTCTACGGCCCCGCCCTGCGCGCGGCCGTCGGCGATCACGACGCCTTCGCGGTCCAGGAACCGTTCTTTCGGCGCAGCGAGGGCTGGCATCCGCTATCCCGGATCCAGTACGTGGACATCAAGACCTACCTCGTGGACGACATCCTCACCAAGGTGGACCGGGCGAGCATGGCGCACTCGCTCGAGGTGCGCGTCCCGCTTCTGGACCATCGCTTCATGGAGACCGCGGCCTCGATCCGCGCCGATTGGAAACTCCGCGGAGGCGAGGGGAAATGGATCTTCAAGCGCGCGCTCCAGGGGCTCGTGCCGACGGATGTCCTGACCCGACCGAAGATGGGGTTTTCGATCCCGCTCGACCAATGGTTCCGCGGCGAGCTGCGCCAGCCGTTCGAGGAGAGCGTTCTGGCCCCGAATGCGTTCGGTGCGTCGCTCTTCGACACCTCCACGGTCCGCCAGTGGTGGAAGGATCACCAGCGGGGCACGGCGAACCATGACAACGTCCTCTGGGCGCTGCTGATGTTCGAGCACTGGGGACGCCGGTTCGGAGCGGGACTACGATGACCGCTGCGGCCACGCCGAGGATTCTCTCGTTCACGACGCTGTTTCCCAACCCCGCGGAGCCGGGGCGGGGGCTCTTCGTGCGCCATCGCGTTGCCGCCATCGCGCGCCTCGCGCCGGTGACGGTTGTCGCGCCCGTCAACGTGGGGCGCCGGCCCTCCTCGCTCTTTCTTCGGACCCAACGGTCCGACGACCCGGGGCTTCTCGTGCTCCATCCGCGCTTCGCCGTGGCGCCCGGCCTGCTCAAGGAGTGGGACGGCCGCCTGCTGGACGCCGAGACGTGGCCTCAGGTTCGCGGCGAGATCCAGCGGCGTTCCTTCGACCTCGTCGAGGCGCACTACGCCTACCCCGACGGCGAGGCCGGCGCCCGCATCGCGGAGCGATTGCGAAAGCCGTTCGTGCTGACGGTTCGGGGATCCGATCTCGAAGTGCTCGCGCGCGATCCCGCGCGACGACCTCGAATCGAGCGCACCCTTCGCCGCGCCGCCGCCGTCATCGCGGTTTCCGCGTCGCTGGCGCGCCGCGCCGTCGAGATCGGGGCCGAGGCGGCCCGCGTGCACGAGATCGGCAACGGCGTGGATCTGGAACGGTTCGCGCCCGGCGACCGCGACGCCGCGCGCCGCCACCTAGGCATCGAGCCATCCGAGCGGATGATTCTCGCGGTCGGCAGGCTCGATCCGATCAAGGGGTTGGACCTGCTCGTCGAGGCGATGCGGCGCCCGCCGGCAAGCGCGGATCGGACGCTTCGCGCGCGCCTGGTGGGGGAGGGGCCGGCCCGCGCGGCGCTGGAACGCTCGATTCAGGCCGCGGGCCTCGCCGACCGCGTCATCCTGCAGGGGGAGGTCTCCCCCTCCGCGCTCCCGACCTGGTACGCTGCCTCCGACGTCGTCACGCTGCTGAGCCACAGCGAGGGATGTCCGAACGTCGTCATCGAGGCGTTGGCCTGTGGGCGCCCCGTCGTCGCGACGCGCGTCGGCGGCGTCCCCGAACTGGTCCGCGAGGGGGCGACGGGCCTCCTCGTCGAGGACCGCGATCCGGAGCGGGTGGCCGCCCGATGGGGCGAGGCGCTGGCGCGAGCGTGGCCGGCGGCCGCGCTCACCGAGCACGTGCGGCGCCGGAGCTGGGCTTCCGTCGCCGAGCGGCACCTGGCGCTCTATCGAGAGGTACTGGGGTGGTCCTGAGAAGGAGTTCGCGATGAGCGGAATTGCCGGGGTGCTGCTGCCGCCCGGAAAGGGCGGCCTGCGATCCGACGACATGGGTCCGATGGGCGAGGGGTTGGCGCCCGGCGGTCCCGTGCGCGCGCTCATCCTGGGCCAGGGGCGGCTCGGACTCTGCGTGTCGGATTCCCCCGGGTACGACACCTGGCTCGTCTCCCGGCGGACCGGCGACGTGGACGCGGCGCTGGCGTTGCACGGGAGGATCACCAACGCCCGCGCGTTCCACCAAGGGGACGACCCGGCGCGCCTGGGGGACGCGCTCCTCCAGCGGTTCCTCGACGACGGCCCCGAGAAGACCGCCTTGGCGCTCCGCGGGGATTTCGCCTTCGCGTTCTGGGACGGGCGGGGAAATTGCCTGACGGTGGGCGTGGACCGGGTCCGGATTCAGTCGCTGGTCGTCGCCGGCCACCCGGACGGCTTTCTGTTCGGGTCACGCATGGGCGCGCTGCTCCGCGCGCCGACGGGATTCACGCCGACGATCCACCCCGCCTCGGTCTTGGACATCGTGGGCGCTTCCGTCGTCTCCACGCCGCGCACGATCTTCCGCGAGGTCGAGAAGGTGCCGCCGGGACACCTCATCACCGCGCAGGACGGCCGCGTCACGACACGCGCCTACTGGGACGTCGACTACACGAACCCCTCGACCGACGCGGTCGACGCGCTGCGCCGCGAGACCCGGGACGCGCTCGAGGGCGCCATCGCCGACCACCGGAACGCCGAAGGGGGGGACCGCGATTCGTTCGGCGCCTTCCTGAGCGGCGGCATCGATTCCTCGACCGTCACCGGACTCCTGACCCGTCGTGACGGAGCGCCGGTGCGAACGTTCTCCATCGGATTCGGCGAGGAGCGCTTCAACGAACTCTCCTACGCGCGCCTGGTGGCGGAGGCGTTCCACACGCGCCACACCGAGTATTTCGTCACGCCGGAGGATACGCTCCAGGCCATGGACACGATCGCCGTGGCCTTCGACGAGCCCTTCGCGAACGCCTCCTCCGTGCCCACGTATTTCTGCGCGAAGCTCGCGCGCGATCACGGCGTCGGCGTCCTGTACGCGGGCGATGGGGGAGACGAACTCTTCGCCGGGAACGAGCGCTACGCGACGAACAAGGTATTCGGACGGTACGACAGGCTCCCGGCGTGGTTCCGGAATGGCCTCTTCACCCCGGCGGTCCGCGCGGCGGGGACCCTGTTCCCGGCGCCGATCCTCGTCAAGGCGAAGAAGTACGTCACGCGCGCCAGCCTGCCGCCGGCCGAACGAATGACGTCGTACGGCTTCTGGTACATCTTCCCGCCGGCGGAGCTGGTGGAACCCGACTTCCTGGCGAGCGCCGGGCCCTACCGGCCTTCCGCGATGAGCATTCATCACTTCAACAACGCGCGCGCGCGCGAAATACTCGACCGCCAGCTCTACCTCGACCTCAAGGTCACCATCTCGGACAACGACATCCTCAAAGTGACCCGCATGTGCGAGGCGGCCGGCGTCGCGGTGCGATTCCCGTTCCTCGACGAGCGCGTCGTCCACGCGGCGGAGCGCGTTCCGGCGCGGATCAAGATGCGCGGCGAGGAGCTGCGGACCTTCTTCAAGGAGACGTACGCCGATCTGTTGCCCCCGGAGACGCGCGCCAAGCAGAAGCACGGGTTCGGGCTTCCCATCTCGCTCTGGCTCCGCGACGTGCCCGCGCTGCGCGAGCGGATGCGAGACCTGGTTCTCGGACCGGCCTCGGTCGCCCGTGGCTACTTTCGGCCGGCCGGGCTCGAGGAATTGGTGCGGCGTCACGCGGCCGACACCACACCCTTCTACGGCACCATCCTGTGGAATCTGATGATCCTCGAGCTGTGGCATCGCCGCGTGCTCGACGGGGCCGGGGCCGCACGGCGATCGTGAGCGGACCGTATACCTTCGACACGGTGGAGCTCCCGGACGCGTTCCGCTCGTTCGCCGACGCGTGGCGGGAACTGCTCGCGGGCAGCCCCACCGACACGATCTTCCTGACGCCGGAGTGGATGGAGGCGTGGTGGGGGGCCTACGGCGCCGGCCGCAGGGGTTGCCTGGCCCGCGTGCATCGGGGCGGGAGTCTGGTCGCCGTCGCGCCGCTCCAAATCGTTCGCGAACGGTGGCGTCGCGCGCTGGGCGTCGACACACTCCGTTTTCTCAGCGATGGATCCTACGACGCGGACTACCTGAACCTCATTTCGACTCCCGACGCCGGCGAGGACCTGGTGCCCTCGTTCCTCAGGTGGATCCGATCCGCTTCCGGCTTGCGGCACGACCTGGCCCGATGGAATGAGATCCCCTGCGCGTCTCCGAACGCCCGTCTGTTCGCCGACGCGCTGACCTCCACCGGCACGCTGATCGACCAGGAGCGAATCGGGGCCGTCGTCACGACGTTTCCTTCCTCCTGGGAAGCCTACATCGCCGGGCTCAAGCCCCGCATGCGCACGAAGCTCCGCCGTCTTCGCCGCGAACTGGAGACCGCGCACGCCGTGCGCCTCTTGCGGTGCGACACGGAGGACGATCTCTCGCATCGTCTCCCGTCGCTCTTCGATCTCCACCAACGCCGATGGACCGCCCGCGGCATGTCCGGCGTGCTGGGCGGCCCCCGAAAGCGGACGTTCTACGCGGGACTGTCCCGCGCCCTGCTCCGCCGGGGGTGGCTCCAGTTCCACTCGCTGGAGGTGGATGGAACGCTCGTCGCCCATCAGTACTGCATGGGGTACCGTGGCACCGTGTTCCTGCTCCAGGAAGGATACGACCCCGCCTGGGAGCGGCACGGCGTCGGGAACATCCTCCGGGCGATGGTCTTCGAACGGCTCATTGCCGAGGGATGGGAACACTACGACTTCCTCGCGGGCGTGACCGACCACAAGCGGTCCTGGGCCGGTGTCGTCACCGAGGGCGTGCGCCTCACGGCGCGCGGACCGTCGCTCCGAGGATCGGGGATCGCGCTGCTCGAGCGCGCGGCGCGCGCCGTCCGCGGGCGCGCCGCGGGGAAGGGGACGACGTGAGTTCGGTTCGCGAGGGTGTCCAACGCGCCGCCGCGTCGCTTCTCTATCGGGGCGGAGCGTTGCGGATCCTGCTTTCCGCGGGCGACCGGTGGAGGCTGGAGCGCGGGGGGGGAGCGCGGCGGTGGACGCGGCGCACGGCGCCGCCGTTCCTGATCCTCATCTATCACCGCGTCAACCCGCGGCCGTCCCCCTTCGCGATCGACGTGAATCCGCCGGATCGCTTCCGGATGCAGATGGAACACGTCGCGAAGCACTACCGCGTGCTGCCGCTCGAGGATCTGTGGCGGCGATCGCGAGACGGCTCGCTGCCGCCGCGGAGCGTCGCCGTGACGTTCGACGACGGGTACGCGGACAACCACGATTTCGCGCTCCCGATCCTGCAGCGCCTCGGTCTTCCGGCGACCGTCTTTCTCGTGACCGGCTGCATCGGCACGGGCGTGATCCCGTGGCACGATCGGGTTCTGGCCGCGTTCGAGCGGACCACCCGGACGGAGGCGGTGCTGCCGGGAAGCCCGGAGCCCGTGCGGTGGGATGGCCTGGCCGCGCGACGGGCCGCGGCGTTCCGTGTCCTGGTGGCCCTGAAGCCGATGGACGAGGCGGACCGGCTTGCGGGGGTGGCACGCGTGGAGGCGGCGCTCGACGCCGCGGCCCCGGCGAACGGGGCGGATGGCCCCCTGATGCTCGGCTGGGATCAGGTCCGCGCCATGCATCGGGGAGGATTCGCGATCGGATCCCACACCGTGACCCACCCGATCCTGAGCCGGCAAACGACCGAACGGGTGCAGGACGAGGTCACACGCTCGAAGCGTGCGATCGAGGAGGCGATCGGCGAGCCGGTGACCCTCTTCGCCTATCCGAACGGTCGCCCGGAGGACTACAACCAGGAGACGATCGACCTCGTGCGGCGGGCCGGATACCGGGTCGCGGTCACCACGACGTTCGGAGCGAACGAGCCGGGCGACGACCCGCTCCTCTGGAAGCGCGGGACGCCCTGGGAAACCGATCTTCCTCGGTTCGCGCTCAAGCTCTCCTACTACCGGCTGGCGGCGGGCTAGGAGCGGCCGATGCGCGACATCCTCGTTGCCCTGGCCGTATTCGGAAGCGTCCCGGTGGCGCTGCTGCGTCCGCAGATCGGCATCCTCGTGTACGTCTGGATCGGCCTCATGAATCCCCACCGGCTCTCCTACAAGATGGCGAGCGCGCCGGTGGGGCTGGCCGTGGCGGCCGCGACCATGATGGGGATCCTGTTCACGGGGCAACTTCGCTCCGTCCCGTTCCGCTCCACGACCTACCTCCTGATCCTGCTCGTGGCCTACACCACGCTGACGACCTACACGGCGCTGGCGGGGGCGGAGGCGTGGGTCGAGTGGAACCGATTCTCGCGAATCATCTTCATGTGCTTCGTCGCCATGATGTTGCTTCAGGAACGGGTCCGCCTGGAGCGCTTCCTCTGGGTCTGCACCGCGTCGCTGGCGTTCTACGGCATCAAGGGGGGCCTCTTCACCCTCGCCACGGGAGGTCGGTACCGCGTTTGGGGACCGTCGGGATCGTTCATCGAGGGGAACAACGAACTGGCGCTGGCGATGCTCATGGTGCTGCCGCTGATGCTCTACTTCCTGCGCCGCGAGCAGTCGCGCTTGCGCCGGCACATCTACCGTGGATCGATCTTCCTGACCATGCTCTCGATTCTCTTCTCCTACTCCCGAGGAGCCTTCGTCGGGTTCGCGGGGCTCGCCTTCGTCATGATCATGCGATCGCGGTACCGCGTTCAGGCGCTCATCATGGCCGTGCTCCTGGGCGCGCTGACCCTCTCCGTGGCGCCCTCGTCGTGGACGGAGCGGATGTTCTCGATTCGGGACTACGAGGCCGACGAATCGGCGATGGGCCGGATCAACGCCTGGCACTTCGCCGCGAACCTGGCGAGCGAGCGGGTGTTCGGAGGCGGATTCCGAACCTTCACCAGGGAGTGGTTCGCCGTGTACGCCCCGAACCCGACCGACGTTCACGACGCGCACAGCATCTATTTCGAGGTGCTGGGGGAGCAGGGCTTTCCCGGTCTGGCCATCTTCATGGCCATCCTGGGCACGACCCTTTGGAGACTGGAGAAGCTGCGGCGTCGCGGCATCGGCCGGGCGGAACGATTATGGTCGTCAGAACTTGCTGAAATGCTGCAATTTGCGCTGATTGCTTATAGTATCGGCGGAGCATTTCTCGGGCTCGCCTATTTCGACCTGCCCTACTACATCATCGTCGCCGCCCTCCTGCTGGAGCTGGTCGCGGATCGGGAGGAGGCGGGCGTCCCGGTCGCCGCGACGGCCCCCAAGCCGCTTCCAGGGTCGGGCGGGCCCGTCCTGGCGGGGGCGGGGTAGCCGATGAAGGTCGTGATCCACCACCGCACGCAGGGGCAGGGCGTCGAGGCCGTCCACCTGCTCGGCATGGTCCAGGGCTTCGAGGCGAACGGTTGCGCGGTGGCGATCGTCTCTCCGCCGGGCGTGACCGTGGGCGCCGTCGCCGTGGCTCACGGAGCGCCGACCGGCGATGCAGGGGGTCTGCGCCGCCTCTGGCGGATGCTGGCCGACCATGCCCCCGAGCTCCTCTTCGAACTGGGCGAACTGGCGTACAACGTGCCGGCCTTCTTCCGGATCCGGCGCGCCCTCCGCGGGACGGGCGCTTCGTTCCTCTATGAGCGCCACGCGTTCCTGAACGTGTCGGGAGCGTGGGCGGCCCGGTCCCTGGGCATCCCCTACGTCGTCGAGGCGAACTACACGACCGCGACGCCCCTCTACCGGCGAAGAAGCCGCCTCCTCGCCCCGCTGGCGCGCGCCGCGGAGCGATCCGTGTTCCGCGGCGCCGCGGTCATCGCCGCGGTCTCCAGCCGGCTGCGCGATCAGATCGTCGCCGAGGGCGTTCCCAGCGAGCGCGTCCTCGTGACGACCAACGCGGCGGACGCGAGCCGGTTCCGACCGAACCCGGAAGGGGAGCGGGCGACGCGGACGCGGCTCGGGCTTCTGAACGCCAAGGTCATTGGCTTCTCCGGGGGGTTCTTTCCCTGGCACGGCGTGGATCTGATCCTCGAGGCGCTTCCGCGAATCGTCTCCCGCGTCCCGGACGTGGCGGTCCTTCTCCTCGGCGACGGCCCCCAACGGACGGTGCTCGAGGCGCGGGCGCGCGACGCCGGCCTGGGGGACCGCGTTCGCTTCCTCGGTTGGGTGCCCCACGATGCGCTCCCCGAACACATCGCCGCCTTCGATGTCGCGGTCATGCCGGACTCCAACGAGTACGGATCGCCGATGAAGATCTTCGAGTACATGGCGATGGGGAAACCGGTCGTCGCCCCGCGCCTGGGGCCGCTGGAGGATGGAATCGTGGAGGGCGCGACGGGCCGACTGTTCCCGCGCAGGGATGTCGCGGCGCTCGCCGACGCGCTCATCGATATCCTGGCGAACGACCTGCGGCGCCGTGACATGGGGGCCAACGCCGTCCGGCACGTCTTGGAGCATCACACCTGGGACCGGAACGCCGCCCGCGTGCTGGCGGCGCTTCCTCCGCGGGCGGCCGAAGGCGCCGCGGGGAAAGCCGCCAGGACCGCCGATTGATGCGATCGCGGCGCGCGTGGTACCCTTACAGGGTCATGAACTCGATGCTCCGCAGCGCCGGGCTCGTGGCGGGACTCTGTATCCTCTTCGCCGCGATGATCCCGCCCCCGCAAACGTCCGGCCAGACCTCCTACATCCCGCGGCCGCCGGAGCCCGACACGATTCTCGGGGGTAAGCCGTTCTCCGATCCCCGCATCGCGCCCCGGGACGCCTGGAATCCGTTTTCCAAGGACCCTCGCGTGCCCCGAAACGACGATCGTGTCTGGAACGCGCGCGACTGGTACAACATCTCCCACGACGGCTTCTCGACCTACATCCTGCCGGTCGTGGAGAACGGGCATCTGGGTCCGAAGACGAATCCCCGCGGCTTCTGGCGGGAGTTCAAGCGCGCCCGCTGGGTGAACGCGGTGGCGGAGTTGAAGTACGTGCTGAACGTGTTCCCCAACCACCCGCGCGCGCTCTACCTGATCACGCGCATGGCGGAGTTGCTGCACGATCCGGGCCTGCCGATCGCCTACTTCGAGAAGGCGCTTCGGATGTACCCGAACCGTCCGCAGACGCGCACGGCGTACGGCGCCTACCTGGTCAAGAAGGGGGAGCCGATCATGGGCCTGCTGCAATTGGACAAGGCGCTGGAGATGAATCCGGAATTGCTGGAGGCCATCGCGTGGCGCGCGGAGGCCCGCCGGCGGCTCGGCCTGCGCGACGAGTCGGATACGCTGAGCGTTCCCGCCATCGATCCCGGGGCGATCGATCCCCGAAATCCCTACCAGTTCCCGACCTCTCGCTAGACCCCGCGCGGAGCCCGCGACGGCAGCACCCGCCGCACCACGTTCCGAAGCGCATCGCGCTCCGCCGGGCGCAGCACGAACGCGATCATCACCGCCCCGTAGATTCCGAGTATGGCGACCCCCGAAGCGATCGAGAGCGGCAGCGGTAGCGGCGGTAGGAGGAGGCGAACCGCCATCGCGGCCGCCGTCACGGCCGCAACGAGCAGCGCACGGCGGAACTCGAACTGGAGCGGCAGGATGCGCCGGCCGGCGATGTATACCCACACGGCCCGCATCAGAAACGCGATGTCGGTCGCGAGCACGGCACCCAGCATGCCCCAGCGGGGAATGAGGATCGCATAGAGCCCCACGCACACCACGCACGTCGCGACCAGGATCACGCCCAGGATCTTCGTCCGGTCCTTCAGCCTGTGGCCCAGCTCGAAGTAGGTCCCGACGCCGTGCAGCAGATACGCCAAGACCACCAGGGGCACGAGGCCGGCCGCGCCGCCGTATTTGGGTGGCGCCATCAGGCGGATGAGATCGCCCGAGAGAACGGCGAGCACCAAGCCCGCCGCGAAGAGACCGTAGATCAGATACGTGAACACCCTGCCGTAGAACTCCTTGGCGTCGTCGGCCTCCGCCACCTCGAACATCTTCGCCTGCCAAATCTGGAAGAAGTTGGAGACGACGAGCGTGTTCATCATGATGCCGAACTTGTAGGCGAGCGCGTAGATCCCGACCTGGGTGAAATCCGAGTAGGCCTGCAGGAAGAACCGGTCGGAGAAGTTGATGATGAACAGACTGAGCTGCACGACCGCCATCGGCAGTCCGTACCGCACCATCCTGGTCAGGATATTCCAGGAGAACGAGAAGCCCATGGGCCGGACGAAGAGGAAGTAGACGAGCAAGCCGACGCCGATGTTCGAGATCATGTTGCTGAGGAGCAATCCCTGCACGCCCCACCGAAGCCCGATCAGGAACCAGACGTTGAGGGCGACGTCGACCAGGAATCGCGAGATCTTGATGGTGGCGTGGACCTTGGATTTCTGGAGCACCGACACGAACGTCATGCCGAGCTCGGCGACGGCGTTGAACGTGAACCCGATGAACAGAATGGTCAGATACCGTTGGAAGATCGGATCGTGGAAGAAGCGCACGGCGATCCACGGGGCGAGGAGCAGCATGATGATCGCCACGGACCCGAACACGGCCAGCGTCGATAGGAACGTCGTCGCCACGACGACGCGGCGGCCCACCTCGTCTTCCGCGGCGTAGTAGAAGCGGTAGATGGCGCTCGACAGCCCGAAGCTGAAGAACATGGTGACGCAGACCGCGAACAGATCGAGGTACTCCATGATCCCGTACTCGGCGGGCGTCAGGTTGTAGGTGTAGAGCGGAACGAGCAGGAGTCCGCCGATGCGCACGCCGATCGGTCCGATGCTGTAGATGCTCGCGTGCCGGAGCACCGCCCCGAAGGAGGTGGTCGACTTCGGCGCGGCCGGCGGCTTCACGCGGAGGTCGGGCGGGCGGAGGGCCGGCGGAGGCGGCGCGCGACCGCGGCGAAGGTGTTCCGGAGCATGGGTCCCCACCACGCCAGGTAGGGCGCGAGGTCGCTCCAATCGAACAGCGCGAAGCGCTTCGGCTCGAGGACGTGCCGCAGGAGACGCGCCCGCGGATAGGCGCCGTCGAAGATGCTCTCCACGAACACCGGGCCGTCCCGGTCGCCGTCGACCCACGCATACCGGTTGCGCTGTCGATCGGGCGCCGTGACGGGCTCCCCGGTCAAATCACCGTAGACGAGCGCGGGCAGATCCACGCCGTTGACGATGAGGGTCTTCAGCCAGAAATCGGACCGGCCCACCGTCGCTTCGATGAAGTACGGGGTGCCGTCCGGGGCCAGTTTGAATTCCACCGACGCGACGCCTCGATAGCCCAGCCCTTCGAACAAGCGGAGCCCCTCCTCGAGGAGATCGGGACGGTCCACGCCGCGGGCGGCGGTGCTGTTGCCCAGGGTCCGGGGAACCTGTCGGATCTTCTGTCCGGCGAACGGCCACCGGACGTTTCCCGAGGCGTCGAAATAGTAGGCTGTGAAGTGGACGCTCTCATCGTCGCCGGGAATCCACTCCTGCACGATGTAGCGGTCGATCTCGGGGTGGTGCCGCGTCGCCGCGGCCAGCGCCTCGCGGGTGGGAGGGCGCAGGACCTTGATCGCCGACATCGGCGTCACCGGCTTCGCGATGCAGGGGAAGGGAATCGAGTCGAGCGCGGCGGATGGCGCCTCGCCGCGCACCTCCGCGCCGGCGACGCTCCAACTGCGGGGCAGGCGCAGACCCTGTCGTTCGGCCAGCGGAGCGAGCGTGTCTTTTTCGATCAGCTCGCGGAGCAGGGCCTGTTCCGGGAACAGGAGGTGGAAGCGCTCCCGCCAGTGCGCCTGATCGCGGTTGAGATCACGCACCATCCGGTCGTTCGTGACATAGAGAACGGGTTTTCGAGGGGACGCCTCCGCGATTCGATCCAACGCCTGGTGGAGCGGCGGCCCCTCCAGCGCGGACACGCCGACTTTGTACCCGTAGCGCGTCGCGGCGGAGGGTTGTGCCCAGTTGGTCTCGAGCGCGACGACCGGGATGCCCTGGCGCGCCAGGGAACGAACGTTCGCGAGGCCGTGCGTGCATAGCCCCACGACGACCGCGGGAGGCCGCGTTGCACGGCGCAGCCGCGGTAGCACATCCTCGACCGAAAGGGGAACGACCACCGAGAGGCTGCCTCCCAAGGGACAAAAAAAATCCGCGCGGGCAGACGCTTCGTCCACGCAGGTAGATAGTAGTCTATCCGGCCGCGCCTGTCACCGCGGCGGAGCGCCCCAGGCCTAGCGGGCGATCAAGTCCATCGTCGCGGCGGGCGGAACGTTGTCGGCCGCGGTGGTCGCGTAACGGACCGCGAACTGGTACGTCTTCGACGGGTCCAGCCCCGTGATCGTGTACGACTGGGTGCTGCCGGCGGGAAGCGGGGCTGGCTCATTGGTGACGTTCTCGGCCGCGAACCAGGCCACGTTCGTCGCGGGGGAGTACTGGAAGGAGCGCGTCGTCTGGTTGTAGTTCAGCCAGTCCACGATGGTGCGGTCCGAATACTTGATGCGGTAGCCCGTCGTGCCGGCCGGAACCGTCCAGGAAATCTGATAGCTTCCGCCGCCGAGGTTCTGGGTCGTGACGCCGGGAACCGGGAACCACCCCGCGGGCGGCCGGTGGAGATCGACCGCCATGATGGCGAGCGTGGCGTACTCGGACGGCGTCCGCGTCGTGACGTACTGAATGTCGCCCAGAAGGAGCGGCGCCTCTCGATCCAGGTACTTCGGATTCCCGGTCATTTGATAGGCGAACAGGAGGGGCCGGCTGCTGGAGATGGGGCGCAGGAACGACGCGCCGCCCTCGCCGGAGGCGTTGGGATCGTTGTACTCGTCCAGTTTGTAGCTGTACGCGTATCCATAGTCTCCGAGGGCGGTCCCTCCGCCCTTGGTCAGGTAGAACTCGTTGTAGATGAAATCCGCGAGCCCGAAGAAGTAGTCCTCGAGGGCTTCGACGCGGGAATCGCCCGCTTCGCGGTAGAGCCGCATCGTCTCCCAGACGCCCTCGCTGTGAATCTGCACGGTCATGAAGTCGGACACGCTGCGCGGGTACGCGTACGCCCCGTGCGCCATCCACATGGAGCCGCGCTCCAGGTTTCGGCCGGGCGGAAGCCCCGACCCGGGCACGTCGCGCGAGTTCAGCATCGCGTCCGTCATGATGGAGAGGTCGTTCCAGTAGCGCCCGTCCCGCGTCACGTCCCACAGGAGCGCGAAGTCGCGGTAGTACCGCGACCACACGCGCATGCCGCCGCTGCCGAAGTCGTAGAGGGGGCTGAAGTAGTTCGGGGCGTACCCGTCCCCCAGGCCGTGCTTCCACTCCCCGTAGTCGATGACGGCGTCGCGGTAGAGCTCGTTACCCGTGAGGTAGTACGCGATCGGAACGCTGTACCAGTGGGCGTGCTCGAAATCGAAGATCCTCGAATTGTAGGCGCCCGCGTTCGGGCCGCTGTAGTCGTCCCCGGGGTTGATCTGGTTGTTCGTGTAGTCGAATCCGTCCGAGTGACGCACCGCGGTGTCGGCCTTGTAGAGGGAGTTGCGCTCTCCCTGGGCCAGGAACCCGCCGTTGCCCGTGCGAATCCAGTCGATCAGGTCCGTGAGCGCGAGATCCGTCTGGTTGCCGCCCCCGCCCGTGGGCCACGCGTGGTAGCGCCAGAAGCCGGGGGTGATGTTGGCCAGCGAAGGGCTCGTCGCGCCGTGTTGCGCGAACCAGGATTGCTGCTCCGCGACGCTGGCGAGATTCGTCTCGCCGTAGATGGCGCCGGCCGAGGCGTATTGCTCGAGCGGCGCGCGGGCGCAGACGGGGTACTCCAATTCGTTGATCGTCGCGGAACGGTTCGCCGGCACCGACGTATGGAAGTCGAACATCATTTCGCGCGTCTCGTAGGCGCCCCAGGCGAACTTGATGCCGGTGCGCGTGTTCTGCTTGCTGAAGAGCTCGATGGAGGCGCGACCGTCTCCCGAGACTTCGAGGCCCGCGGGCCAGAACTGCGGCATCCACCGGAGCGCGATGGTGACACCCTTGCCGCTCGCATCCTCGAGCGCGGCCCATCCGTGCGCGTAGTCGGCGTCGCTTCCGCTCAGCGCCTGGTACACGGTCCCTCCGATCTTCCGGACCGCGACACCGCGCTGATTCACGTCCATCGGCGCGGTGGGGTACTCGTTCTCCGACCAGTCGAACCGGCCGCTGTTGGCCTGGTACACGACGGCGGTCTCGCCGGAGGCGATGGCGTCGTTCACCGCGCCGCGCGTCGTCGAGGTCGTGAAGCGCGTCCCCGATCCCAGGGTGAGCGGCACCACCACCTCGGCCGAGTTGAAGAGGAACGTCGTCGCGCCGCTGCTGGGGGCGTTCTTCATCGTGGCCCACGTCCGCACGTACGACTTGCCGCGGTAGAAGTGCAGCCGAACGAGGTACTCGCACAGGCGCGCGCCGGAGGCGTTGCGCAGGGTTCCGGTCGCCCTGACGACCGCGCGCAAGGGCCCGTTCTCCTCGAGAACGACGTTGGCGGCTCCGTCCTGGGACGAACTGAACCGCACGCCGTTCGCGTCGGTCACGACGAATCCCTCGCCACCGGCCGAGACCAGCGTCGTCCCGCCGACCTGCACCTGATCGAAGACACGGAACGGCGACTTGCCGATGGTGAAGGTCGCTGCGCCCGTCGAGACGACGATCGAGGCGCCCTGATCCGAGGCGATCGAGCCGCCGCCGAAATTGCCCGAGCCGGTCGTCAACGCCACCCCGCTCGACGTGCCGCCGGGCAGAACGTCGGCCTGATAGTCCACCAAGACCCACTTGATGGCGCCGCCCGGCCAACGCGCCAGCTCGCGGAACTGTCCCGCGGTGGCGCCGGAGAGGCCCAGCTGGCTCACGCTGGTGATCCCCGCCGAGGCCTCGAGGGGAATGCCCACCGTCACCGGCGACGATGCCCGCGCGGAGCCCGATACGCCGGGGATGAGGGCCTCCTGCGCCGTGAGCGGCACCGGAAGCGCGGCCTCCGCGGGGGAAGGGCCGGCCAGGAGAAGCGCGGCGAGCAGGGCGCCCCAGGGCGCGCCGAAACGTAGCGAGGATCGGGTCATGGAATCACCGTGCCAGCAGGTCCTGAACCGAGTTCGGCGACACGACGTCACCGCTGGAATCGTATCGATACACGTAGAACTCTCCGTTCAAGTGCAGAACGAACGCGTCGTTCACCGGGTCGTAGGCGAGGTCGCTCGCCATGGGCGAGGTATACGCGGGGGAGGCGGCCGGCGACACCTGCTGCCAGGTTCGCGTGGCCGGACGGAAGATCCAGGTGTCGTTGATCCCATTGTCCGCGCCGTCGACGCCGCCCCATAGGAGGAGGAGGTCCCGGCGGGAGTCGTACGCCCACCCGGCGAAGCGACGGGGCGACGGCTTCGCCCCCGAGGTCGTCACCTGCTCCCACTGGTTCGAGACGGCGTCGTAGAACCACAGTTCGTTGCCGCCGCTCGGCCAGGCGGTCCCGCCGCCGAACATCCAGGTGCCGTTTCGGTTCGAGTCGTACGCCATGACCTGCGCCGAGCGCGGCGCCGGCTGGGGCGATGTCGACTTGTCCTGCCACGCCTCGGTGACCGGGTCGAAGTGCCAGGCCCGATCGCCGTCCTGCCAGGGATCCAAGGGGCCCGCGAACAGAACGACCCGCTGGGCCGCGGGATCCCACACCATCGCCTGCTCGAACATCGTCTGGGGCCGGACCGCGGGAAGCACCTCATGCCATTGCTTCGTCCCGAAGTCGTACACCCAGAGATCGCCGAACGCGTTGGTCGGTACGCTGACGTTCGCGCCGGCCCAAAGGTAGACGCGGTTCAGAGAGGGCACCACCGTGAACGTGGAGTAGGAGTGGCGATCATACGGCGTCGGCGCGGTCGTATTCTCGGGCAGCGGGACGGTCTGGCCGCCCGAGCGGACCCAGTTGGTGACCGACTCCAGGCTGAGCCGATTCGTCGCGACGTCGTAGAGCCAGAGCGCGTTGCCGTAGATGGAGTAGGGGCGCGACGCGTCCAGATAGCCGTCCCAGAGCACCATTCGCTGGCCGTTGCTGTCGTAGATGAGGTGGCTCCAGCCCCGCGCCTGGAACGAACCCGAAAAACCCGGAAGGCCTACCTGCGTGGGCGTCGGGCGGAGCACCCAGGTGTTCGACGGAATGGATAGGACCGCCTGGGCTGCCCCCGGCCACGC
>QJVW01000153.1 GCA_003235575.1 Candidatus Eiseniibacteriota bacterium
CTCAAAGTCAATCTTTTTGGAGGCTAATAAAATATGAAAGGCGCAGCTTGGAAAATAATACGGGGTGGGAGGACGAGCGGCGTGACGCGGACGCGCAGGCGCCGGGCGCCGGGGGCGGCGCGTCCATCGGCGGAATGGCCCGCCTGCTGGGGCGCCTGCCCGCGGCGGTGGGCCTCCTCGCCCGGGGGCGGAATCCGCTGGCCGCCGCGGCGGACGTGCGGGCGTGCCGCGCGTTGCGCGAACGGCATGCCGCGGCGCTCCACCCGCCCACCAGCGACGACGGGTACGTCGCGCTGTTCAGCGAGAGCGCGATCAGCCTCGGGTTTCTGGTGCTGGGCGACACGCATCGAACCGCGCGGCCGCTCCGGCAGATTCGCCTGCGGGAGTTCGAGGCGCCGATGGCCGGCGCCTTCTACCTCACGGGGCACCTGGACGAGATCGCCCGTCACTACGAGGTCGGCAGGGAGATCGTCTGCTACCGCTCGATCCCCGAATTGGTGGCGCAGTGCCGCTACTACCTGGCGCACGACGCGGAGCGGGAACGGATCCGCCGCGCCGGGCACGCGCGCGCCCGCCGGGACCACACGTGGACGCGGCGCTTTCAGCAGCTCTTCGACGAACTCCGGAAGCGCGGCATCCTGAACCCGTAGGCGCCGCGGCCGCTCAACCGGTGACCCACCGGACCAGGAGCCCGAGCCCCACGAATCCGAACGCGGTCAGCGCGAGCGCGCGGCCATCGAGCGTGACGCGTCGCCGCGCCATGATGGCCACCGCGGCGGCGAACGCCACCCAGCCCGCCGTCGCGTAGGCCAGCGGCAGGCTGGCCGTGCCCGCGCCGCTCCGCGCGAACCACGCGTAGGCGAGCGCGACGCAGAGCGGTTGCACGATCCCGATGCGAAACCAGAGACGCGCGCCGCCCACCGCCAGCGCCCCCAACGCCACCGTTTGCGTGGCCACGCGGCCCGCCTCGCCGAACAGCGCGAACGCCATCAGCGGCCGCGCGGCGTCGAATCGGCTCGAATAGAGCAGGTGGACCAGGGGGCCGGCGGCGATGATGGCGAATCCGATCGCCAGGAACGCCAGGGCCAGGAGCGGCAGCCACTGGCGCCGCGTGTACGCCCGCACGCCCGTGACGCCGTCGGCCTTGGCGATCGCGTTGATCTTCCCGAAGGCGTACGCCGCGAGGTAGGCGTAGAAGAGCGCGCCCACCTGCTGGGAAAGCGCGATGGCCGCCTGGAGCAGCCCGTTCGCGTCCACGCCGTGCGCGCGGAGATAGTGCGCGCGCAGCGCGAGCATCGTGCCGAGATCGATCAGGCCGAGCACCAGGGCCGCGCCGCCGACGCGCAGCAGGCCTCCCGTCTCCCGCCGCGCCGCCTCGAAAAGGGGGCGGGGGCGCGGCCAGATGGCCGTCGCGTGCGAACGCGCGTGCCGCACGAGCAGCCCGAAGATGCCGATCGGGCAGAGGATGGCGACCGCCGTGACCGCGCCGGCGAGCCCGAAGCGGGGCACCAGGACGAGCGCCGCGAGCACGGTCCCCGCGGCGCTGGCGAGGGCGTAGGTCAGGCTGGCGCGGATGTCGGAGCGGCCGGCGAAGAAGCCCTGGATCGGCGTCCAGACCGCCATGCCCGCGACGCCGATCATGGAGAGACGAACCAGGCCCGCGTACGCGGGCGTGCCGAGGAGCATCGTGGAGAGAAGGGGGGCGACGAAGAGACCGACGATCGCCACCGCGGCTCCCGCGACGGAGGCCAGGAAGAGCGCGGTCCAGGCCGCGTCCCGGCCGGCCTGCGCGTCCGCGCCCGGGGCGGACGCGGCGCCCACGGCGCGCGCGACCGGGAGGGAAAGCCCCAGGCCCGCGGCGCCGCCCAGGAAGCCCTGCCCGGAAATGACCTGGGCCAGCACGCCGATCCCGGCGGTGTCGAGATGGAGCGCGAACCACTTGTTCCGGATCACGCCGGCGAGCGCCGTGACGATCGTGCCGCTCGCGCCCTCGAGCAGGCGCGCGAAGCGTGTCCACCAGATCCTGCCGTCGAGGGCGCGCATGGCCGCCGAGTCTCCGGGACGCGCCGCGGGGCGTCAAGCGCGTCCATGCTACACTCCGCCGCCTGATGTGCGGGATCGCCGGTATTTACGCGCTCACCGAGCGCCCCCCCGACCCCGCGTGGGGTCCGCTCCTCACGCGGGCGCTTGCGCACCGCGGCCCCGATGGAAGCGGCGTCGCGCACGACGACCGCGTGCTGCTCGCGCACACGAGGCTCGCGATCATCGACCTCACCGACGGCGGTCGCCAGCCGATGACCTCCGCGGACGGCCGGCACCGGCTCATCGTGAACGGCGAGATCTACAATCACGCGGCGCTTCGCGCCGAGCTCGAGGCAGACGGCGCCCGGTTCCAATCCCGTTCCGACACCGAGGTCCTGCTTCAGCTCCTGGCCCGCGAAGGGGCGAGCGGCCTCTCCCGCGTGCGCGGCATGTTCGCGTTCGCCTGGCACGATCGGCGGGAGGGCACGCTCCTGCTCGGTCGGGATCGCCTGGGCAAGAAGCCGATCCTCTGGGTTCGCACCGGGGAATACGTCGCCTTCGCGTCGGAGGCCGCCGCGCTCCTGGCCCTGCCCTTCGTGCGCGCATGCCTCGATCGGGCGTCGATCCGCGACTACCTCCGCTACCTGTACGTCCCCGGTCCCGCCACCCTTCTCGACGGCGTCGCGAAGCTCCCGGCGGGGTCGCTGCTACGGCTTCGCCCGCCGGAGCACGGTCCTCCGGTCGTCGAGCGCTACTGGTCTCCGCCGACGCCGGTGCCGGGGGCGACGCCGGACGCCGCCTGGGAGCATGCGCTGGAGGCGACGTTGGAGGAGGCGACGCGGCTCCGCACGGTGAGCGACGTTCCGATCGGCATCTTCCTCTCGGGAGGCATCGATTCGAACGTCGTTCTCGAGCGCCTCCGCCACGCGGGGCACGCGCCGATTCGCGCGTTCACGGTCGGCTTCGAAGGGCTTCCCGACGAACGGGCGATCGCGGCCCAGGGCGCTGCGATGCACGCGGACGAGCACGTGGTCCTTCCGGTGCGTCCGGACGCCGCGCGGGAAGTCCCCGCCATTCTTCGCCACTTCGGGGAGCCGCTTGGCGACAGCGCGATCGTGACGACCTACCTGATCGCGCGGGAGGCCTCCCGGCACGTGAAGGTGATCCTGAACGGCGACGGCGGCGACGAGCTCTTCGGCGGCTATCCGCGTTACCCCTTCGCCCGGCGGCTGGACCTGGCGCGCCGCGTCCCGGGCGGCGGGGCCCTCGCGCGCGCGTACTACGCGCGCCGCGGCCACCTCGATGACGTGTGGCGTTCGTGGGGCGCCGGGGATGTCGCGGGGGCGGCGCGCGATCTCTCCTCGCTCCTCTCCCGCGCCGAGGAACGCGCGTTGCTTCACCCCGATCTCACCGTCGGACCGGCCCGGCACGCGTACGACGGCGCGTCCTCGGCGGAAGACGGGGAACTGGCCGGCGCCGTCGCGGCGTGGGATGCGGACGCGTACTTGCCGGACGATCTCCTGGTGAAAGTCGATCTCGCGTCGATGGCGCACGCGCTCGAGAATCGCTCGCCCCTGCTCGACCATCGCCTCTGGGAGCACGTGGCCGTGCTGCCGGCCGCGGCGCGGTTTCACTGGCGCCGGACGAAGCCGCTCCTTCGGCGCTTCGCGCGCGGCCGCGTGCCGGCGGCGGCGCTTCGCGCGCGCAAGCAGGGGTTCCAGCTGCCGCTCGACCCGTGGCTTCGCGGTCCGCTGCGGCCGTGGGTCGAGGAACTCCTACGCGCGCCGGCCGCCACCCGCGGGCTCTATCGCGATGGGGCGACGTCCGGCATGCTGGACGCGTTCTTCGCCGGCCGCGCGGGGATCCATGCGCCGTACCTGCTCTGGGCCATGGCGACCCTCGAACTGTGGGGACGGGAATGGAACATCGCGATGCCTCGTTGAGCGTCGAGGAGCGTGTCGCGGCGCTGCGGGGCGTGTCCACCACGCCGCTCGTCAGCGTCCTTCTCGCCACGCGCGACGGCGAGCGCTACCTGGGCGAGGCCCTGGCGAGCCTGGAAGCGCAGACCTATCCCGCGCTGGAGATCATCGCCGTCGATGACGGTTCCACGGATTCCTCGCCGGAACTGCTGCGCCGGTTCGCCGAACGCCGCAAGGACACCCGCGTCCTCCGAACCGAGGGCATCGGGCTGGCGGGCGCCCTCCATCGCGCGGCCGGGGCGGCGAACGGACTTCTCTTCGCGCGCCATGACGACGACGACCGCTCGCACCCCGAACGGATCGAGCGGCAGGTCCGCTTTCTTCACGTTCACCCGGAAATCAGCGTGCTGGGGACCGCCGCGACGCGCCTCGACGCGGCGGGGCAGGCCGTCGGGGCGTACACGGTGCCGCTCACGCCCCGCGCCATCGCCTCCGCCGCGCGCCGCGGGACGCCGTTCGTTCACGGGTCCGTGATGATCCGCCGCGCGGCGTACGAGGCATCCGGGGGGTACCGCGCCGCGTTTCGCGCCGCGCAGGACGTCGATCTGTGGCTCCGGATGCCCCCGGACGCGGGGTTCGCCAATCTCGAGGACGCGCTCTACGAATGGCGCGCGCACCCGGGCGGCGTCTTCGCCTGGGGACGCGACCACCAGTTGTTCTACGGCGCCGTGGCCCGCGCGTTCGCCGAAGAGCGTCGCGCGCGCGGCGGCGATTCGCTCGCCATGCTGGAGGGCGCCGATACGGCCGAGCAGTTCCTCGAGCGCTACGCGCGACGCGACCGCGTGCAGCGCCACTGGGGCGAATCGCTGCTGCGGGAAGGAAGGGTAGAGGAGGCGCGCCGGCTGCTCCGCCTGTCGATGCGCGCGCCGCGCACGCTTCCGGCGTCCGCGTGGTGGTGGGGGCTTTCCTGGCCGGTCGGCCTCCTCCCGCGGGCGCGTCGCGCTCGCGCCGCCGCCGCCGCTCGCGGAGCGGGAGACACGCGGTGAAGGTGCTGCTCGCCACGGGATTGGACATCTCGCTCCCCGGCGGCGTCGAGACGCACGTGCGTGAACTGGCGGCCCATCTCGGCGCGAGAGGCCACGACGTCGCCGTCCAGGGACGCTGGACGCGCGCCGACGCGGGCCAGCCGCCGCGGATCGTGCGCGAAGCCGACGTCGATCTCGCCCCGTACGACATCGTCCACCACCACGGCGGCCCGTGGCCGCGTCGCTGGGACGCGGGGAACCGCTATCTCCGCACCTTCCATTTCTCCGTGGCGGCGAAGATGGGGGTCTACCTCCGCATCGGTCGGCTCCGCACGCTTCTGAATCCCGGGAACCACCGCGCGCTCGCGGAGGAGCGAGCCTCGCTACGCCGGGGGCGCC
Source organism: Candidatus Eiseniibacteriota bacterium (assembly GCA_003235575.1). Lineage (GTDB taxonomy): Bacteria > Eisenbacteria > RBG-16-71-46 > SZUA-252 > SZUA-252 > SZUA-252. Next base: position 5,366 of record QJVW01000153.1, read on the forward strand.
GCGCGATCGCCGTCTCGCGATCGCTGCGCGAGGATCTGGTCCGATTCCACGGCGCGGACCGGGACGCGGTCACGGTCGTGCCGAACGGCGCCTCCTTCGCCGCGCCACGCGCCGGCCGCGCGGACTGGCGTCGCCGCCACGACATCGACGCGCGCTGCCGCGTCCTCCTCACGATCGGCAGGGACGACTACGTGAAGGGGCTCGACCTCTTGGAGCGGGCGTGGTCCATGCCGGGCACGCGCCCCGACGGCTCGCTTTGGGTCCAGGTGGGGGGCAGAGCTCCGGAGCGTCGCGACGATCGCCTCGTCACCGGGCCGATCGCGCCCGAGGACGTGACCGAGTGGATCGCGGCGGCGGACGTCGGAGCGTTTCCGTCGTACTACGAAGGGGGCGGCATCGCGCTGGTCGACATGATCGCCGGGGGCCTCTACGTCCTGACCCACGCGGTGGGCGTCGCGCCCGACGTGGTCCGCCCCGGCGCGAACGGGGAATTCGTGCCGCGCCGCGTGGACGCCTGGTCGGCCGCCCTCGGCCGCACGCTCGCCGCGCCGCCGTCTCCCTCGGGCGCCCCGCTCTCCGACGAATGGTCCTGGGACGCGATCGCGGCGCGCGTGGAGGCCGTCTACGAACGGCAGCGCGAGGAGAGGGCGTAACCGCCCATCCGCAGACGGTTTCTGCTAGACTACCGGCTCCATGAGGATCCTCTTTCTAACGTCCCGAATACCGTCCCCACCGGTGGGGGGCGACCGGTTTCGAGTGTTTCACTTCCTCCGAACGGCCGCCGAGGCGGGTCATCAGATCGACCTTGTCACGTTCGACAACGGCCCGTCCGACCCGCGGTCCCTGGAGTCGCTTCGCAGCCTGACGCACAGCCTCGACGTCGTCCATCTTCCGAAGTTTCTGTCGTGGTGGCGTTCGGCGTGCGCCCTCCCGACGTCGTTCCCCCTGCAGGCCGCGTACTACCGGTCCGCGCGCATGCGCCGCGCCGTCACGGCGGCGTTCGATCGCGTCCGCCCCGACACCGTCTACACGCACCTCTTCCGAATGGCTCCGTACGCGTTGGCCGAGCAGCGCCGGCACGACGCGCGGTGGATTCTCGACCTGACCGATGTCATCTCCGCCGGCATCGCACGCTCCTTGCCGTACCGGCGCGGTCCCCAACGGTGGCTGTACCGGGAGGAGGGCCGTCGCATCGAGCGCTACGAATCGTGGGTGGCCCGCCGCTTCGATGAATGCTGGGTGATCAGCGACGCCGAAGCGAAGGCGATACGGGCCATCGCGCCCGGGGCGCCGGCGCGCGTGGTGCCGAACGGGATCGATGCCGCGCCTTCCCCGTCCGTCTCGACGCGCGAGGGCGCCCGCCTCCTCTATTTCGGATTCCAGGGCGTGTTCCACAATCGGGACGCCGCCCGCTTTCTGGTGGAGGACGTGCTGCCGCGCGTTCGCGCGGCCGTGCCGGAAGCGACGCTCGACATCGCGGGGAAGGGGTCCGAGCGCCACGCCGCGTGGGCGCGCCGACCGGGGGTTCACATTCGCGGGTACCTGCCCGACCTGGAGCGCGAGCTGCGTCGCGCGGCGGTCTTCGTCGCGCCGCACCGATTCGCGGCGGGCGTTCAGAACAAGGTGGTTCAGGCGTTGGCCGCGGGCACGCCGGTCGTCACGACGACCGTGGTTCGTCAGGGTCTTGCGCCGATCCCCGACGACATTCTGTGCGTCGGCGACAGCGCCGACGATCTCGCCGCGCGGATCGTGGAGCTGCTCGCCGATCGCTCGAACGCCGAACGTCGCGGGAACCGCGGGCAGGCATGGGTCCGCGGTCGCTTCTCGTGGCGGCATTCGCTCGATGCATTCCAGGGGAGCGTCGTCGCACCGCCCTTGGAGGCGCCCGAGCCGGCCCGTCTTGCCGTCGTCGGCGCTTGAGCGTCCCTCCTCCGCTTCTCGCCGTCGCGTCGTTCTCCTTCGCGTTCGCGCTCCTCTTCACGCCCATCGCCCGTGCCGTCGCCCGACGGATCGGCTACATCGATCACCCGGATGCGCGAAAGCCCCATCCCGAACCGACCCCGCTTCTCGGCGGCGTGGCCGTCGCGGCCGCGCTCGCATGCGGAATGGCCGTCGTCGCGGTCGTGCTACGGAAGACGGTGCCGGTGCCGCCCGCAGGGGTGCTGATCGGCGGAACCCTGTCGCTCGTGCTCGGCCTCGTCGATGATCGGCGTCCGATGCGGCCGTTCGGAAAGCTGCTCGGCCAAGTGGCCGCCGCGCTGTTCCTCGTCGCGTGGGGCACCGCCGCCGGATTCGTCACGTCGCAGCCCGCGCTCGCCCTCGTCGCCGTCATCGGCGTGGTGGCGCTCTTGAACGCGATCAATTTCCTCGATGCGATGGACGGCCTCGTCAGCGCGCTCGTCCCGGTGGCGGGACTCGCCTTCGTGGCGATCGCGCTCCTGCACGGGGCCGACGTGGACGTCGCGATCGCCTGGGGTGTCGTCGGCGCGTCCGCGGGATTCCTCGTGTACAACGCGCCCCCCGCGAGGATCTTTCTGGGCGACGCCGGGAGCCACCTGCTCGGCTTCCTTCTCGCCGCCCTCGCCCTCCGCGCCCTCGATGAGTCCCCCACGTGGCCCCACATCGCGGGGATCGTCGCGATTCTCTCGTACCCCCTCTTCGACGTGGTTTTCGTCGTCTCCACGCGGTTGTTCGAGCGTCGTCCGGTGCACGTGGGAGGGGTCGATCACACCACGCATCGGCTTGGTCGCATTTGTGGACGGTGGGGAACCTTGGGGGTCGTTTCGCTCGTATCCGTCGTCGGGGCGGTGGTTGGAACGTGTGTTTGGGGCCTCGACAGCGGGCCGCTGGCCATCGCCGCAGTTGCATGTTTGGGGCTTGGATACGCCATTTTTGGGCTCTGGTTGGGACGCGTTCGTCCCACCTAGCGCTTCGACACTTGACAAACTTTTTTGACAGATGTATTGTTCGCTACCGTATAGGCAAATTGGCATCTCCTGCCGGGCGAGAACGAGCGAGGCAAGGACGCGATGTCGCAACTTCCCGATCCCGAAAAAAAACATGAAGCGGCCGAGACCGACACGCCCGAGTCCGATCCACTCGAGCGACTGAATCGCGGGCTCAGCCAGTGGGAACGCGAGCTCCTCTCGGAGCCGCGGCCTTCCTCGCGGCCCCGTGTTGCCGATTTGGGCCGGTTTCAAGATCTACTCCACGCCAGCCGCTCCGTCACCGGAACCCTCGATCCGAACGAACTCCTGATTCGCGTCGTCGACGCCATGATCCGCATCGCCTCGGCCGATCGTGGATTCCTCATGCTCATGCACGACGACGGCAAGCTGCAGTTCGAGATCGCGCGCAGCAAGGACGAGACGACGCTTCCACCGGGCGAGTTCCAGATTTCCTGGGGCATCGCGGAAGAGGCGGCGCACCGCCGCGAGACCGTCTGGGTTCCCGACGCGGTCGGTTCCTCCCTGTTCCAGGATCGCAAGAGCGTCCGCGCGCTGTCCCTGCGGACGGTGGTCGCCCTTCCGATCCTGAACGGGGGGCGCGTGCTCGGCGTTCTCTACATCGATTCGCACTCGATCACCCACGAAGTGACGACCGAGGACATCGCGCTGCTGGAGGGGTTCGCCTCGCAGGTCGCCATCGCGCTCGACAACGCGCGGCGTCACGAAGCCCTTCGCGACTCGAAGAACCGACTGGAGATCGAGAATTCGAATCTGCGCCGCGCCCTGAAGGAAGAGGTGCAATACGGCCTCCTCGTCGGACGAAGCCCGGCGATGGCCCGCGTCGTCGAACTGATGGAGAAGGTGATCCCGACCCAGGTCTCGGTGCTGATCTCCGGGGAGACGGGCACCGGGAAGGAGCTGGTGGCGCGCGCCATCCACATGAACGGTCCGCGGCGCGAGCAGAACTTCATCGCCGTGAATTGCGGCGCGCTTCCCGAACCGCTGCTCGAGAGCGAGCTCTTCGGATACAAGAAGGGCGCCTTCACGGGGGCGAACGAGGATCGCGTCGGTCTGTTCGAAGCGGCCGACAACGGCACGCTCTTCCTCGACGAAGTCGGCGAGATGCCGTCCAGCCTGCAGGTGAAGCTCCTCCGCGTGCTGCAGGATTCCAACATTCGGCGCGTGGGTGACACGGTGGCGCGCAAGGTGAACATCCGGCTCATCGCCGCTTCGAATCGGGATCTGCGCGCCGAGGTGGACGCCGGCCGCTTCCGGCAGGATCTCTTCTATCGATTGAACGTCGTGCCCATCGCCCTCCCGCCGCTTCGCGAGCGCGGCGAGGACGTGCTGCTCCTGGCGCGTCACTTCCTCGATCAGTTCACGAAGCAGCAGCAGAAGCGGATTCCGGGAATGGTGGCGGAGGCGCGCGATCTCCTGCTGCGTCATCCGTGGCCGGGCAACGTGCGCGAACTGGAAAACGCCATGGCGCGCGCGGTCGCCCTCGCCGACGAGGACACGTCGCTCGAGCCGAACCTCTTCGGTCTCGGCGCCTCCATCACGCGGCGGTGGGACGGCCAGCATACCCTGCGGCAGACCATGGAGGCGGTCGAGGCGGAGACGATCCGCGAAGCGCTCCGTCACTGCGAGTCGAACGTCTCGCGGGCCGCGCGCGCGCTGGGCGTCAGCCGGCAGCATCTGCACAACCGGATGAACTTCCACGGCATTCGGCGCACCAGGCTTCTCAACGAGTCCGGGGGGCAGTGAGCGACATCACGTCCCAGCGCCTCGCGTCGTTCCGCGGCATCCTCATGCAGAGCGATGCCGATCTTCGACGCCACCTGCCCGAGTATTTCCTGACGTATTACAAGCACCTGAACATCCTGCGCAATCCCGCCCGCATCGAGCACGTCATTCAGAAGGGCCGGGAAATGCACGCCTACCTGGAGGCCGACGGCAAGGACGTCCTCGACCTCGGAGCCGGGTTCGGCATCGAGGCGCTCCTCGTGGCGATCTTCGGCGCCCGCCACGTGGTCGCCACGGAAATCGATCACGACATGGTGGCGGTGGGCACCTACCTCGCGGGGGCGATCGACCCGCCGGTATCCCATTTCGAGTCCCGGTTCGGCGACGGCATCGGCATGGAGTTTCCGAGCGCCTCGTTCGACGGGGTCATGGCCAACTGCGTCATCTCGCACGTCCGGGACCTGGAGGGATTCCTCCGCGAGGCGCATCGGCTCCTGCGGCCCGGCGGCGTGTTCTTCCTGAGCGACGAGAACAACTCGCTCTTCCTGCCCGCACGCGGCCGCAGGCGCCGCGGCTGGAACGACATGGAGCGGGAGCCCGACGGCCCCTACTTCGCCGCGCGGCGGGAGATGCTACGCGCCGCCTTTCCGGAGCTCCGCGGGAACCAGCTGGAGGAGACCACGCGCGTGACCCGGGGATTCTGGGGGGATCAGGTCACGGCCCGGGCCCGGGAATTCCAGGAGCGGGGTCGGATCGAGGCGCGCCCGGAATTCCGATTTCGGGACCCCCGCGACGGCCAGTACCCCGAGCGGGAACTGAATCCCTTCTGGATGATGGACAAGTTCCGCGAAGCCAACCTGGAGCCCGAGCTGCTGCCCGCCTTCTTCTCCAGGGGAATCGAGCGGCACCCCCGGCAGGTCATCAAGGACATCCTCCGGTTCTTCTGTTCCCGGTGGCCGACCCTGTCCGTCTACGCGTGGCCCATTATGAGGCTGCGGGGGCGAAAAGCCGGTTGACACTACCCCCCGCCGCGCCTAGGCTCTGAACCCGTGCGACGACTAGGCCTCACCCTATTCATGCTGGCGCTGCTCGTCGCGCCGCGGTTGGCCGATGCCTCGGCCCCCGAAACATCGCCCCCGCCACCTCCCGAACTTCCCGCGCCCCTCGACTTCACGGCCGCGGATCGTCCCAGCGATAGCGGCGGCGCCATCACGCTTCGATGGAAGGATCCCGCGGACCTCCCGGCCGGCGTGGTGTTCGACGTGCGGCGCGCCAGCGACCCCTCCACCGAATGGACCGATCTGGCCGTCGTGGAGCCGGGCGCCGAGACCTACGTGGACGCCACGGCCGAGACCGGCACGGTCTACCGGTACCAACTTCGCCTTCGCGGCACGGAGACGCCCGACACGCTGGGCATCGCCGGCGCCACGGGACCGGCGCTCGTCAGCGACCCCGTCTCGGCCGCGGACAACTGGTTCCGCGTGGAGCGCATCAACTCCCTGGTGGCGTCCGTGCTGTTCATCACGATCATCCTGACCTCCATCGGCGCCGCGCGCTCGGGCAAGGAGATCTTCATCCGGCGCATCGCGGGGCTGAACGCGGTCGACGAAGCGATCGGGCGCGCCACGGAACTGGGGAAGAAGGTGCTCTACATCCCCGGCATTCAAAGCATGGACGATATCCAGACGATCGCCTCGGTGGCGGTGCTGGGCCACGTGGCGCGCTCCACGGCGCGCAACGGGACCGACCTCGACGTTCCGAACAAGGACCCGCTCACGTTCGTCTCCGCGCGCGAAGCGGTGCGGGCCGCCTACCTGGCGGAGGGCCGTCCCGACCTCTACAAGGAAGAGATGGTGAACTACGTCACGTACGACCAGTTCGCCTTCACGGCCGCGGTGTCCGCGCGCATGATCCGCGAGAAACCGGCCGCCATCTTCCTCGTCGGCTACTTCTTCGCCGAATCGCTCATCCTGGCCGAGACCGGGCAGTCGACGGGGGCGATTCAGATCGCGGGCCAGGCCGATCCGACGCAGCTGCCGTTCTTCGTGGTGACGTGCGACTACACGCTGATCGGCGAGGAGCTCTACGCGGCGGGCGCGTACCTGTCCCGTGAACCGATTCTTCTCGGATCCATGCGGGGCCAGGATATCGCCAAGGCGCTGCTCATTTTCGTCGGACTGACGGGCATCATCGCCGTGAGCCTCGGCATGTCGTGGTTCGTGAACTTGGTGAGGACTCAGTGAACCTCGAGTTCGGCAAGGTAACGCTGGTCATCATCTTCATGCTCGTGCCGATCGTCGGCATCGTGCTCGGCATGCGGGCGCCTTCGCTGCGCAGCAAGATTCCGCTCATCGTCGCCTTCTTCGCGGGCCTGATCCCGATCGTGTCGCTCTACGTGCCCAAGCGGTTCCTGTCGGGCGACACGGGGATGAGCCCCCGGCTCGATCAGTGGCTGATCATCGTGGCCGGGTTCGCGCTGCTTCTCGGCATCACGAACGTCATTCAAAACAGCACCCGGAAGATCGTGCGCCGCACCCCGGGCTGGCCCTACGCCGCCGTTCTGCTCAGCGGGCTCTATCTGATGAGCGCCTTCGCCCTCTACGGCTGGTGGACCGGCGACGGCATCGGCATCCGACCCGACGGCTCGTCGACCCCCTTCAACTGGGTCTACGTCGCGATCTTCCAGCCGCTTCAGGCGACGATCTTCGCGCTGCTGGCCTTCTTCATCGCGAGCGCGGCGTTCCGCGCCTTTCGCGCGCGCAACACGGAAGCGTCGATCCTGCTCGTGGCCGCCGCCATCGTCATGTCCGGCCGCGTCCCCTTGCTCGAATTCCTGGCGTTCCCGTTCCCGTTCCTTCACGAATCGGCCGCCAACGCGAGCCAGTTCATGGGCCGCGCCACGGAGTGGATCATGGACGTGCCCAACGGAGCCGCTCAGTCCGGGATCATCATCGGGGCGGCGCTCGGCGCCGGTTCCATGGCCATCCGCGTGATTCTGGGCATCGAGCGAGGATACCTCGGACTGGGGAAGAGCGAGTAACATGGGCGGACTGCTGCAGCGACTCCTGAATCTCGATCGCCGCTGGATCTTCCTCTTCGTGCTGGCCAGCGTGGCCACGCCCATCATCATTCCCATCGGGCTCCCGGTGACCACCACCGGCGCGACGCGCAGCGCGTTCGAGTACGTGGAATCGCTGAAGCCG
>QJVW01000123.1 GCA_003235575.1 Candidatus Eiseniibacteriota bacterium
GCCGTCGCGCCACGACTTCCCCCCCAACCCAGACCGATTCCGGCGCCCGACCCGGATCCCGCCCCCGTGACCGCTGCCCCCGCGCCCCCGCCGTCCCCGCGCCGCTCCATTGATACCTCGCGGCTCGAGCAACTCATCGGCGGCATCTGGCTCCAGAACGTCGGTTCCATCCTCCTCCTCCTCGGCACCTTCTTTCTCATCCTCTGGGGCTATACGAACGGAAAAATCGGCCCCGGGATTCTGGTCGGCGCGGGCGTAGCGCTCGGCGTCGTATTGGCGTGGCGCGGAGACCGCCTCGCGCGTTCCATTCGCCCCCTGGGACACGCGCTCCTCGGCGTCGGCCTCGGCGTCGTTTACATCACGATCTACCTCGGCCACTTCCGCATGCACGTCTTCTCCGAGTGGGTGGCGTTCGGACTCCTTGCGCTCCTCTCCTTCATCAGCGTGGACATCGGACTTAGGCGGCAGCAGGCGATCATCGCCACCCTCGGCGTCATCGGCGCGGTCCTGCCGCTGATCCTGGGTCCCCTGTCGGGCGCTGGATTCCACCTCGAGCATCGGGGCAGGCTTGGCTATCTCGCGCTGGTGAACGCGGTGGTGTTCGCGCTCGCGATGGCCCGTGGGTGGAGCGGCCTCGTTCTCGCGGCGCTGATCGGAACGACGGTGGCGTGGACGGTCGACGCCGCCTCGGGTCCTGCCTGGGGGCTGGCGACCCAGGTCGGGCTGGCCGTGATGTATGTCGCGCTCGGCATCGCCGTCGTGGCGCAACTCGTCCGGACTTCCGGTTCCGTCGGGAACACCGACATCGCCACCGTGACGCTAGCGCCGATTCTGCTCCTGACGGTGTCGGTGCCCTTCTTTCAGTCTGCGCGTAGCGCCGTGACGGGTTCGTTGCTGGCGGGGTTGGGCGTCATTCACGTCGCGGTCGCGCACTGGGTGGACTCGAAACGCTCCGACCGCGACCTCTGGAGGCCGCTGATTGCGGTGGGAACCCTGTTCGTGACGGCCTCGCTGGAACGCTTTCTGGACCCGGCGCACCTGACCCTTGCCTGGACCGCGGAGGGGGCGCTTCTCGTCTGGATCGGGCTCGCCCCGCGCGGCGGCTGGTTCCGCGTGCTGGGTTACGCCGTCTCCGCGCTCGCGATCCTTCGCTTGCTCTCGTTCACGCAGAGCTACGCGCCGGGGGCCGGGGGCGGGCTGTGGTTCATGAATGCGCCCGCGCTGCGAGACCTCGCGGCACTCGCCATCCTCTTCGCGATGTCGGAGCGTCTTCAAGGCCGGCGCGACTCACTAACGGAGCGCGAGCGGTTCATCCCGAATCTGTGGCTCGCGGCGGTCCACTTCTCGATCATGCTATGGACGCTCCGCGAGGCACCGCATGCCGCGCGCGCGATCCATTCCTCGGCTGCCTCGGCGCCGATCGTCGCCTTCCTCTGGGCGGTGCAGGGAGGCACACTTCTCTACCAGTCGCTCGCCCGCGGAGCCGCCGTTCCCCGGGCCATCGCCTACGCCATCGCGGGGCTCTCGTTCCTAGCGTTCCTGTGGGGATCCGGGGAATACGCGCCATGGCAGCCCGGCGATCGCCCCGTGCTCTATCCCGCCGGCATCTTTCTCCTCCTCACGGCGGCGGTGTACGTGGCGCTCGCCCGACACCTCCGCTCCCGGCGTGAACGTCTGGGTCCGGTAGAACGGCAAGCCCCCGAGGGCGCGGCGCTGATCGCGAGCGTTGCGTTCATGATTTGGTCCGCGCGCGAGGCGGGACGTGTGGCGAACGCATTGGTGCCCGGCCAGTCGGTGGACCCCAGCGGCGCCGCTTCCACCGCCATGCTCGCCGCGGTGATCACCAGCGCTGCGTGGCTTGTCCAAGCCGGCATCTTGCTGGTCATCGGCTGGACCCGGCAGTCGGCCTTCTTCCGGTGGTCGGGGCTGGGGCTGGTCGGCGTCACCACGCTGAAGTTCGTGCTGCTGGACCTCGAACGGGTGGACGTCTTCTGGAGGTTTGTGACGGCACTGGGAGTGGGCGCGGTGATGCTCCTGGTCTCGTTCGCGTACCAGAGGCGGCGGAGGGTCGAGGAGGGAACGGGGGTGTAGGGGAAGTCGAGTCCGATGCGGGAGATTCTAGCTCTTGTCCTCCACGTACGGCTCCCACACGTAGGGCCGTTCGAAGAAGCCCGGCATGCACTTCAAATCCTTGATCGCTTTCAGGACCTTCGCGGGGTTGCCCGCCGCGACCATTCCCGCCGGAATCGACTTCGTAACCACCGACCCTGCGCCGATCAGCGCGTTCCGACCGATTTCGACGCCCGGCAGCAGCGTGCAGTTCGCGCCGATCTTCGCCAGCGCGCGAACGGTGACGCCGCCAAGACATTCCTTGTAGCGCGGGCAGCCCATGGGGTGCGGGTCGTCGGTGAACACCACGCGGGGGCCCACGAAGACGTCCTCCTCGATGATGGTCATCTCGAGAAAGCAGCCCGAATGAATCCGGGAGCGCGCACCCACCCTGTTTCCGAACTCCAGCACGGCGCCGGTTCCGATCGAGGCTCCGTCGCCGATTTCATTGTCCTCGCGAATGGAGACGGACTGCCCCGTCTGGACGTTGTCGCCCAATACAGTGCCGGCGTAGATCGTGGTGAACGGACGAATGGTGACCCGGTTGCCAATCACTAGCTTCAGTTCCCCGGGCTCCTTCCCCCGTGGGGGCTTGCCGAGCACCAAGGGGGGCTCCAGTGTGACGCCTTCCCCGATCTCGACACCGGGATAGATCCGTACCCCTGGAATCTCTTCGCGAACCGCTGTCGAACCCACGGTGTCTTCTCCTCGCGTTCTACGAACCGGCTTTTCGGCGAACACGCACCGGAACCGGATCTTCCGTGTCGTTCACGGCGAGTCGCTCCATGCGCGAACCGTTCTCGCCCGAACGCTCGATGGCTTCCAGCGCCTGTACGACGCGCAATCCCGATCGCCCGTCCGTCCGCGGCGTCGCGCCGGTCAGCGCGCACTCCAGGAAGTGGTCGATTTCGGTCTGCAACGGTTCCGTCGCCGGAATGTGCGGGGTGACGATGTCCCCCGTCCGGTACGTGAGCGTGTACTCGCCGAACGACGTCGGCTCTTTGAATTCCACGCCGCGATCATAGATCTTCACGCGCTCGACGGCGTTGGTGTCATCGTAGACCAGCATCTTCTTCGAGCCGACGATCGTGATGTGGCGCAACTTGCTGGGGGAAAGCCACGACACCTGGATGCTACCCACGATTCCGCTCTCGAATTGGAGATTGATGAACGCCACATCGGAGACGGTCGGCTGGACAAATGCGCCGCCAAGCATCGAAACCTGCGTCGGGACCTCGTTCAGCCAGTAGAAGAGCATCGAAAGATCGTGCGGGGCCAAGTCCCAAACCACGCTCACGTCCTTCTGGTGAATCCCGAGATTCACGCGCACGGCCGACACGTAGTAGATCTGGCCCAGGCTGCCCGACTGGATGATCTCGCGGATCTTCATCACGGGCGGTGAGTACTCGAAGGTGTGCCCCACCATCAGGGTCAGCCCCGCCTGCTCCGCCGTGCGGACCAGATCCTCGGCCTCCGCCGTCGACGCCGCGATCGGCTTCTCGATGAACGTGTGCTTGCCGGCCGCCAGACTGGCCTTCCCCAGCCCATGGTGCGTCGTCACGGGGGTTGCGATCAGGGTCGCCTCGATGGAGCTGTCCGCCCAGACCTGATCGACGTCGCCGACGGTCCGCACATGCGGAAAGCGCTTCGCGGCCCGCTCCAGCTGATCGGGGTTGACGTCGCAAATGGTCACGGCCGTGACCTTGCGATTTTCCAAGAGGTTTCGAACCAGATTCGGACCCCAGTACCCATATCCGATGACGGCGACATGCATGGTGCTAGTACCCTCCCCTCCCCCGGATCATCGCCGGTAGCGTTTGCACGATCAGCCAAAGATCCCCGATCGGCGTCCAGTGGTGCGCATAGTGTAGGTCGAGCAAAACCATC
>QJVW01000097.1 GCA_003235575.1 Candidatus Eiseniibacteriota bacterium
AGGAACGTCGAGTAGATCGTCGCGAACGGCTTCATGCCCGCCGCCGCGAGTCCGGCGGCGAAGCAGGTCGCGTGCGCCTCGGCGATGCCGACGTCGTGGAAGCGATCGGGGAACTGGAGCGCGAATTGCGCCAGGCCCGTCCCATCCGGCATCGCGGCCGAGATGGCCACGATCTTCGGGTCGTGTTCCGCGAGCTGCGCGAGCCCGGCCCCGAAGACGTCCGTGTACGCCGGCGCTCCGCCGCCCGTCTTCTTCGGGGCGGTGCCGGTCATCTTGTCGAACGCGCCGAGGCCGTGGAATTTCCGCGCGTCGGCCTCCGCGAACTTGTAGCCCTTCCCCTTCCGCGTCAGCGTGTGGAGAAGCACCGGGCCCTTGATCTCGCGCAATTGGCGCATCACCTCGATCATCGTCGGCAGGTCGTGCCCGTCGATCGGCCCGTAGTACTTGAACCCCAATTCCTCGAACAGGAGCGTCGGCACGACGAGGTTCTTCATCCCCTCCTTCACGCGGCTGACGATCTCCCGCGCGCGCCCGCCCGCGGGAAGCTTCCCGAGCAGCTCCCAGACGTCGGACTCGAGGCGCCGATAGACGGGCGTGGAGGTGATCTTCGTCAGGTATCGCGCGATGGCGCCGACGTTCGGGGAGATGGACATCGAATTGTCGTTGAGCACGACGAGGAGATCGGTGCCCAGCTCGCCGGCCTGGTTCATGGCTTCGTACGCCAGGCCGCCCGTGAGCGCCCCGTCGCCGATGACGGCGATGACCTTGTGGGATTCGCCGTTCAGGTCCCGGGCCTTGGCGAAGCCCAACGCGGAGGAAATCGACGTCGAGGCGTGCGCGGTGCCGAACGGGTCGTACTCGCTCTCCACGCGCCGGGGAAAGCCCGAGAGCCCGCCCTCCTGTCGAAGCGTTTCGAAGCGATCGTTCCGTCCCGTGAGAATCTTGTGGGGGTAGGCCTGGTGGCCGACGTCCCAGATCAGGATGTCGCGCGGGGCGTCGAACACGTAGTGGAGCGCGATCGTCAGTTCGACCACGCCCAGACTCGGCGCGAGATGGCCGCCGTTCTTGGCGACAACCTGGACGATGCGATCGCGCAGCTCTTCGGCCACGCGCGGCAGGGTCTCGGGCGCGAGGCGCTTCAGGTCGGCGGGACTTTGGATGAGTTTCAGATGATCGTGGTTCACGGTCCCCCCGGGGGGCGATAGAGCGCGATGGAGAACAGGACGCCGATCAGGGCGCCCACCAACACTTCGAACGGCGTGTGACCCAACAATTCGCGCAGCTGCTGATGCGGCGGCCCCGGGAGCTGGATGTGCTCCACCAGAATCCGATTGAGCAGGCTGGCCTGCCTGCCCGCCGCCCGCCGCAGACCCGCCGCGTCGTACATGACGATCAGACTGAAGTAGAGCGCGATCGCGAAGAGAACCGATCCGAACCCCTCGCGAAGCCCGACGCTGGTGCTGAGCGCCATGACCGAGGCGGCGTGCGAACTGGGCATCCCGCCCGTCTCCACGAATCGCCGTATATTGATTTTCTTCTCCCGGACGAGGAAGGTCAACACCTTGGTGATCTGGACCAGGAAGCCGCAGGCGAGGGCGTGAAAGAGTGGATTGCTCGCCACGGACATGCGAATACCTCCTACCGGGTGCGGTGCAGCAGCGTCTCGGTCAGCGAGGCGAATTCCGCCTCCCGCCGGCCCAGTCGTGGCGTCAGGGCGTGCGCCTCGGCCAGGAGCCGCGCGGCGAGGCGCTCCGAGGCGGCGACGCCTCCGCGCGACGCGGCCGTCGCCTTGCCCTTTCGCCGATCCGACCCGACGCTCTTTCCCGTTTGCCGCCGGGAAGCGCGGACATTCAACAAGTCGTCGGTGATCTGAAACGCCAGCCCGATCCGCTCGCCATAGGCGTGGAACGCCCGCAGCCGCGCCGGCGACGCGCCCCCGATCAGCGCGCCGAGACGAAGCGAGGCCCGCAGGAGCGCGCCCGTCTTTCGCCGGTGCATCGCCAGGACGCGCGCGAGGGAGACGCGCTTCCCCTCGTACAGAAGATCCAGCGCCTGCCCCCCGATCATGCCGTTCGTGCCCGTCGCGTCACCGACCGTCTCCCACAGGACGCGCGGGTCGCGAATCCGGCCCAGGGGGGCGCGGGCCAGGGTCTGAAACGCCAGGTTCAGGAGTGCGTCCCCGGCCAGGATCGCCGTTCCCTCTCCGAAGACGACGTGATTGGAGCGCCTGCCGCGGCGCCAGTCGTCGTCGTCCATGCCCGGGAGATCGTCGTGGATGAGGCTGAACGTGTGAATCATCTCGAGCGCCGCCGCCGAGGGAACCGCATCGCCGACGCGTCCGCCCACCGACTCGCACGCCAGGAGGCAGAGCGCCGGGCGGAGCCGCTTGCCGCCGGCGAAGACGCTGTAGCGAACGGCGCGATGGAGCGTGCGAGGCTCCTGCGTCGCCCGGGGCAGGAGGCGGTCGAGCGCCCGGTCCACGCGCGGGACCAGGCGTTCGAGCGCCCGGTTAAAAGGGGAGCTCGCCTTCGACGTCATCCGCATCCCGCTTCGCTTTTCCCGACTCCGCCACGCTCCCCGCCTTGTCGGTCTCCTCCGTCAGCTTTTGAATTCGAAGATCGGCCTCCTGCAGAACGGTCGAGCAGCTCTTGACCAGCGTCATCCCCTCTTCGAACGAGCGGATCGATTCCTCGAGCGTGAGGTTTCCCCCCTCCAGCTTCTCCACCAGTTCCTCGAGGCGCTGCATCATCTCCTCGAAGGACTTCCCGTCCCCCGCACGGGCGCCGGAGCCCGCGGCGGCCGATCGCTTCATGTCGTCTCCTTTCGCGCCGGAAGCGGCGCGCGTGTGACGCGCGCCTCCGCGCGCGCATCCTCGAACTGAACCTCGAGCAGCGTATCCGGGCGAAGGCCCGCGGCGCGCGGCACCAACTGCGCGCCGCCCTCGCTCCAGACCAGAGCGTACCCCCGCCGAAGCACGCCGCGATAGTCGTACGATCGAAGAAGGGACGCGTTCGCCGCGACCCGGTCGCGGTGGCGCGCCACGCGATCGAGGGCGCCGCGGCCGGCGCGCCGTCCCAGCGCCGCCACCCGATCCCGCATCCGTTCGAGCGTCCGCCCCGGCGTGTGGGCGCGCAGGCGTCCCGCCAGCCCCTCCAGGCGCCGCGCGCGCCGGACGACGCCGTCGCCAAGCCCTCGCGTCAGGCTCTCGGCGGCGCGGTCGAGCGTGACGTAGCCGTCGCGCACGCGGCGCATCGGCTCCCGGAGCGCGTGGTGGTCGCGCAGCCCGCGGACCTGCGTCTGCGCGTCGCGGAGATCCCGGAGGAGCCGCTGGCGCGCGTGCTTCGCCAGATCGTTCAGCGCGGCCGCGATCTCGTCGCGGCTGGGGGCGACTTCCTGCGCGGCATGGGTCGGCGTGGCGGAACGGTGGTCGGCGGCGAAATCGGAGAGCGTGACGTCCACCTCGTGACCGACCGCGGAGACGACGGGAATGCGCGACGCGGCGATCGCCCGTACGACCGCCTCCTCGTTGAACGCCCACAGGTCCTCGACCGATCCCCCGCCCCGTCCCACGATCATCACGTCGACGGCGTCGCGCGCGTTCAGGAGTTCGATCGCGGCGGCGATTCGGGCGGCGGCGGTTTCGCCCTGGACCAGCGTGGGCACGTGGACGACGTGTAGGTAGGGCGCCCGCTCGCGCAGGATCCGCAGCATGTCCTCGATGGCGGCGCCGGTGGGCGAGGTCACGATGCCGACCCGCATGGGAAAGCGAGGGAGCGGCCGCTTGCGGTCCTCGTCGAAGAGGCCCTCCGCCTGCAGTTTCCGCTTGAGGGCGTCGAACTGCGCCTGGAGCGCCCCGTACCCAAGCCCGGTGACCCGCTCCGCCTTGATGGAGAGCAGCCCGGTGGGCGCGTAGACGTCCACGGAGCCCTCGACCTGCACGGCGACTCCGTCGCGAAGCGAGGCGTGCTCGGCTCGGACGCGGAACTTGAAGAGGGCGACGCGAAGGGCCGCGTCGGCATCCTTGATCGTGAAGTAGATGTGCCCGCTCGCGGCGGGCTTCCAGCTCGAGATCTCGCCTTGGACCACGATCCAGGGAACGCCGTCCTCCAGCGCTCCGTTGATGGCGCGCACCGCTTCGCCGACGGTGTAGACGCGCGGCTCGCCGGTGCCCGGCGCGAGGCGGGATATCGAGGCCCGACGGCTCATGCGGCCGGGCCGGCGCCCGCCGCACGCTCGGCGGCGTCGGCGAGGTTCGAGAGAAGCATGGCGACCGTCAGGGGGCCGACGCCTCCCGGCACCGGCGTCACGGCCGAAGCGACGCGCCGCACCGACTCGAAATCGACGTCCCCCTCGTACTTTCGTCCTCCCGGCTGAGGGTTCTCCACGACATGGATGCCGACGTCGACGACGATCGCGCCGGGGCGTACGTGATCGGCCGTGATCGCGGCTCGCTTCCCCATCGCCACGACGAGAATGTCGGCCTCGCGCGTATGGGACGCCAGGTCGCGCGTCCCCGAGTGGCAGAGCGTGACGGTCGCGTTCAGACCTTCCTTCCGCTCCGACAGAAAGACCGAGAGGGGGCGGCCGACGATGCGGCTGCGGCCCACGATCACCACGCGCTTTCCGGATAGGTCGCCCGCGTGGCGCCGGAGGAGCGCCACGACGCCGAGCGGCGTGGCCGGGCGGTGCGCCGGGAGTCCGTTCACCCAGCGCCCCACGTTCAGGGGGTGCACGCCGTCGACATCCTTCTCGGCAGGGATGTCTTCCAGGTGTCGCTCCTCACGAAGGGGCGCGGGAAGCGGCAACTGGAGGATGACGCCATGCGTCGCGGGATCGCGGCCAAGCGCGTGCAGCGCCTCCCGGAGGCCGGCTTCATCGATGGTGGCCGGAAGCCGGGTCACCGTCGCGCGGGCCCCGAGCGATTCCGCCGCGCGGCACTTGGCGCGGACGTAGGGGTTGCCGGACGGCGGCTCGCCCACCGTGACCACGGCCAGGCCGGGCGTGACGTTTCGAGCTCGAAGCGCGTCGATGCGACGCCGTACGCCCTCGCGGATCTCCTGGGCGAGCGGCGCGCCCGCCAGGACCGTCGCTTCGTGGACGGCGCTCACGCGCTCCTCGCCGGCGCCGGCGACTCCACCTCCAGCGGAATGGAGATCCGCTCGATGTGGCGGCACGTTCCCGTCGCTTCATCGATCTCGAGATGCGCGCCCTGGAGCATCGTTCCGCCCACGGCCGGCTCGAATCGCGTCGGGAGAAGATTCAGGAACTTGCGGATCGCCTGTTCCTTCCGCACGCCGATGATCGAGTCGTGGGGGCCGGTCATCCCGGCGTCCGTCAGGAATCCAGTCCCCTGCGGCAGGATCCGCTCATCGGCCGTCTGAACGTGCGTATGCGTTCCGAGCACGGCCGACACGCGCCCATCCAGGTAGTGCGCGAGGGCGATCTTCTCGGCCGTCGCCTCGGCGTGGAAATCGACGAGGATCACGGGGGTCCGCTCGCGCAGCGCCGCCACCTCCCGGTCGGCGGTCCGGAACGGGCACTCCAGTTCGCGCATGAAGACCCGCCCCATGAGATTGATGATCCCGATGGAAACGCCGTCGCGCGATGTGAAGACGTGCACGCCGCGGCCGGGCACGCCGGGCGGGTAGTTGTGCGGACGGAGGAGGAGCGGCTCTTCGTCCAGGAGCGGCAGCGCCTCCTTGCGGTCCCAGATGTGATTCCCGCTCGTCATCGCCTCGATGCCCAGGCCCTTCAGCTCCGTGATGATGTCGCGCGTGACGCCGAAGCCCGCGGCCGCGTTCTCGACGTTCGCGATCACGAAGTCGATGCCCATGGACGACACCAGCTCGGGCACCAAGTCACGGACGGCGCGACGGCCCGGCGACCCGAATATATCCGCGATGAAGAGTAGGTTCACGGGTCTACTTCGCGAATTCCTGTGCGCGCGTCTCCCGGATCACGACCACCTTGATCTGGCCGGGATACTGCAGTTCGCGCTCGACGCGGCGCGCGACGTCGCTCGCCAACTGGAGCGCGCGGGCGTCGTCCACGACCTTCGGCTCGACCATGATCCGCACCTCACGCCCCGCCTGGATCGCGAACGAGCGTTCGACGCCGGGGAACGAGTCGGCGATCTTCTCCAGCGCTTCCAGCCGCTTCACGTAGTTCTCGATGCTCTCGCGCCGGGCGCCCGGTCGCGCGCCGGAAATGGCGTCGGCCGCCATCACCAGCACCGCGTAGAGATTCTCCGCGGTCGGATCGTGGTGGTGGTACCCCACCGCCTTCACGACTTCGGGCGGCTCGCCGAACTTCTCCGCGAGTTCCATGGAGATCTGGGCGTGGGCGCCCTCGACCTCGTGCGTCATGGCTTTGCCCAGGTCGTGCAGCAGCCCCGCGCGCTTCGCGAGCTGGATGTCGAAGCCCAGCTGCGAGGCCATGAGACCGCAGAGCCAGGCGACTTCGACCGAATGCTTGAGGATGTTCTGTCCGTAGGACGTGCGGTACTGGAGTCGCCCCAGGATCTTGACCATCTCGGGATGCATGCCGTGAATGCCGGCTTCGAGAATCGCCGCCTCGCCGAGCTCGACGATCTGCGCGTCGACCTCCTTCTTGACCTTCGCGACGATCTCCTCGATGCGCGCCGGGTGGATCCGGCCGTCGGTGACGAGGCGCCCCAGGGCGCGTTTCGCCACCTCGCGGCGCACCGGATCGAAGCCCGAGAGAATCACCGCCTCGGGCGTGTCGTCGATGATCACGTCGATCCCGGTCGCCGTTTCGAAGGCGCGGATGTTCCGGCCCTCGCGTCCGATGATCCGGCCCTTCATCTCGTCGCTGGGAAGGTGAACCACGGCCACGGTGGATTCCGCGGAGTGGTCCGCGGCGCATCGCTGGATGGTGAGGGTCAGGACCTCGCGCGCTTCCTTCTCCGCCGTGCGATGCAGCTCCTCGCGCAGCTCCTGAAGCCGCTTGGCGCCCTCGACGCGCGCCTCGTGCTCCATGTTCGCCAACAATTGCTGGCGCGCTTCATCCGTGGTCATGCCGCTGATGCGTTGCAGGCGGGTGTTCTGCTCGGCGAGGGTGCGCTGCAGATCGAGGTCCCGCTCCGCCAGCGCTTCGGCCTTGATCTCGAGATCGCGTTCCAGCCGCTTCTGGTCCCGTTCCTTCTTATCCAGTACTTCGGCGCGCC
The DNA here is from genome assembly GCA_003235575.1 of Candidatus Eiseniibacteriota bacterium. Taxonomy (GTDB): domain Bacteria; phylum Eisenbacteria; class RBG-16-71-46; order SZUA-252; family SZUA-252; genus SZUA-252. The sequence goes on from QJVW01000097.1 coordinate 7,187, forward strand.
GGTTGAGGTTCGTCTCCAGTTCCTGGAGCTTCCGCTCGCTGCGCGAGATCTCCTGCTTCTGGGCCTGGTTCTCCTTGTCCAGCTTCGTCTTTTCGCGGAACCACTCGTCTTTCGCCTCGAGGAGAGCGCTCTTCTTCAGATTCTCGGATTCCCGCTCCGCCTCACGGACGAGTTTCGCGGCCGTCTGCTCCGCGTTGAAGACCTTTCCCTCCCCGATCTTCTGGTGCGCGATCCAGCCGAAGAAGAAGGCGAGCCCGATTCCTACGACACCGAGAATCGCGAATAGCCAGGGACTCTGCCACATGGCGGTCGGTCCTCCCCCTATAGAAAAGGCCCCGCCGATGCCGTGGGCTCGAGACTTTTGAACCTGGATAATCCAGGTGGGTGTCGTAGGGCCCGGTTCGCGTCGCCCGCACGAGGCGGGTACACACTACGCTGGCCTTTCCAACTCCCAGTCTAGGCTTTGTGGCTCAAAAATGCCTGGTGCCGCACGAGCATGGCAGGGTACTAGCGTGAATGACGTCTTGCTGTGCGGTCTGGTCGGACTCCGTGCTGCGGGGCTCGCCGCCGGGCGGGCTCAGGTGTCGCCGAGACAATCGCCGAGCGCCCGGTCGAGGCGCTTTGCGCGCTCGCGAAGCTCGGTTTCGAGCCGTCGCAGTTCGTCGCGCTGGCGAAACAGCTCGTCGGCGAGGTTCATCGAGGTGAGGATCGCGATCTTGGTGGGCGTACCGGTAGAAAGCCGGCCTTCCAACTCCCGCATCTTGCCGTCCACGTAGGCGGCGACCTCTTGGATGTAGGCCGGGTCGGCACCCTTGATCTTGTACTCGCTTCCGAAAATCGTGACGCTAAGCGTCTTCGGCTCGGAGCTCATCTCGTTCCTCGATCGTGATTCCGGCGGCGGCCCGCGACCGGTGGTGCCGATCGGGACCGCGTGGCATCAGGTCTGGACGGCCTTCTCCAGGACGTCCAATTTCGCGAGCATCTCCTCGACCCGGCGCGCCATGGCCCGCCGCTCGTCGAGAAGGGTCGCCCGCTCCGCCTCCAATGCCTGCAGGCGGGGCTTCACATCGGTGGCCGACGCCTTCGCGGCGGCCTCCTCCAGCTTCCGCACGCGGAGCTGGAGGCTTTCATTCTCAGACTCGAGCCGCCGCTTCTCCTCGCGGAGTTCGCGGACGTGATCGGCGACCTCGCGGACGCGTTCGTCGAGTCGATCTAGTTCCTTCATCATGCCTTCCGGCCCGTTCCCGCCGGCGACGCGCCCCGGAGCACCGCCCCGTGCCGCTTCTCCAGCGTCGTTACGATGGTCGCCACGGCCGCATCGACCTCCGCGTCGGTCAGGGTCCGATCCCCCACCCTGAACTCCAGCGCGAACGCCAGGCTGCGCGCCGCTTCGGCCTCCGGCCCCAGCCGGAACAGGTCGAAGAGGCGCGCCCGTTCCAGAAGCGGCTTTCCCGCATCCCGGATGGTGCCGAGGAGATCCTCGTGCATCACGTCCGGCCGGGACACCACCACCGCAAGATCCCGCTTCGAGGCGGGATAACGCGGCACGTCCCGATACCGCCGAACGGGGGTTCCCGCCCTCGCGAGCGCGCCGATCGACAGCGTCGCGGCCCACATCGGCCGCTCGGCGCCCAGCGCGCGTCCCAACTTCGGGGCGACTTCCCCTACGATCCCAAGAGGGCCGTCCGAACCGATTAATTGCACGGCGGTTCCGGCGGCCCAACGTGAATCATGGTAGGAGCGGGACTCCCATGAGTCAATCGCCAATGCCGCCAGTAGGGCCTCCACGGCGCCTTTCAGTTCCAACAGCCTGTCCCGGTCGGCGGCCGGCCGATCCCAGGATGCGGCGTCACCCGCCAGGACAAGCGTGGCCTCCAGGGACTCGGTGCCCAGGGGGGCCGGCGTCGCGCGAAAGACCTTGCCGACTTCCACGAGGCGGACATCGGAGACGCCATGGTGCAGGTTCTCCACGGCGGCACGGATCAGGGCCGGCAGCAACGATGGACGGAGGTGTTTCAACTCCCGGCTGATCGGGTTCTGAAGCTCCCAGATATCCCCATCCGCCATGCCCTCCCGCGCCTCGGCCGGGATCGAACCCACGAGGACCGTGCTCAGAGCCTGGTCGAAGCCGATGCCGCAAGCGACGTCACGAATGATAGTTGCGGCCTTTTGCTCGTCCGAAGTAGAGAAGGTCGGCAGCGGCCCCGATCGCACCGTCAGCGGAATCGAATCGTAGCTCCGCACGCGGGCGACCTCCTCGATCAGGTCCTCTTCGATAGCGAGGTCGTAGCGATGCGGAGGTACCAAGACCTCCAGAGCGTCGTCGTCGCCGGACCGGCTCCAAGGACCCGCCGCCTGGATCTCCAGAGCCGCGAGGGCGCGAACGACATCGTCCTGGGGTACCGCGAATCCAAGCAGCCGCTCCAGGCGCCGGTGCCGGAGGCGCACGCGGGCCGGCTCCTTGCGGCCGGGCCATTCGTCCACCACGGCCTGAAGCACTTCGCCGCCGGCGATCTCGGCCAGGAGGCGCGCGGTGGCATCCAGGGCGAGGGCCACCGCCACGGGATCGACGCCCTGCGCGAACCGGTCGGACGCGTCGGTGGGAACGCCGCGCGAGGCGGCGGTGGCGCGAATGAGGGCGGCTTGGAAGTGCGCGCTCTCCAAGACGACGTCGCGCGTGGCGTCGGTGACGCCGCTCTCCAGGCCGCCCATGACGCCGGCCATCGCCATGGGGCGTTCGGCATCGGCGATCACCAGGACGTCGGCATCCAGGCTCATCTCGCGTCCGTCGAGAAGGACCAGCTTCTCGCCCCGGCGTGCGCGCCGCACGCGGATGGCGTTTCCGCCGACCTTCGCGGCGTCGAACGCGTGGATCGGCTGTCCGTACTCACGCAGGACGTAGTTCGTGGCGTCGACGACGTTGTTGATCGCGCGGAAGCCCGAAGCCTCCAGGCGCCGTCGCAGCCACTCGGGAGAAGGCCCGATCGTGACCCCGCGAACGACGCGCGCCATGTAGCGCGGGCAGTCGTCCGGATTCTCGATGGCGACGTCGGGCAGCGCTCCGGCCCCGGCTGCCGCGAGCGGCTTCGGCGGGGTCAGGCCGTCGTAGGCCGACGCGATCTCACGCGCGATGCCCCGGACGGACATGCAGTCCGTGCGGTTCGAGGTGATCTCGATATCGAGGACGGTCTCGCCCTCCCCCGCGATGGAGGCGAGGGGCGTTCCGATCGCCGGTTCGCCGGGCAGGACCCAGATCCCGGCCGACTCCTCGCTCATCCGCAATTCGCGCTCGGAGCAGATCATGCCCATCGATTCCACGCCGCGAATCTTGGCGCGGCGAAGCTTCATCCCGTCGGGGAGCGTGCTCCCCACCTGGGCGACCGCGACGCGCTGGCCCGCCGCGACGTTGGGGGCGCCGCAGACGATCTGCAGCGGCTCCCCCGCTCCGACATCGACCGTACAGAGGCGCAGCCTGTCGGCGTTCGGATGCGGATCGACCTGATTGACGTGGCCGACGACGATGCCCGCGTCGAACGTGACGCCCTGTTCCAACGATTGAACCGGGAAACCGAGCATGGCGAGATGGTGGGCCAGCGTCTCCGGGGACTCCGGCAGCGCCGTCCAATCCTTCAGCCAACTCCACGTGACCTTCATCGTCTCGTTCCCTTCGACCGTCTAGAACTGGCGCAGGACGCGCAGATCGTTCTGGTAGAACATGCGGATATCGGGCACGCCGTGGCGGAGCATGACGAGGCGCTCCACCCCCATGCCGAACGCGTATCCCATCCATGCTTCGGGGTCGTAGCCGACGGCGCGGAAGACATTCGGATGGACCATGCCCGCGCCCAGCACCTCGAGCCACCCCCCGGACAGCGGGCCGCAGACGCCGCAGCCCTTCCCCTTGCAGAAGAAGCAACGGATGTCCACGGAGGCGCCCGGCTCGACGAACGGGTAGTAGGAGGGAGCGAACCGGATCACCGTTTCGGGCCCGAAGAACTCCTTCAGGAAGCGGTCGAGGATCCCCTTCAGGTCGGCGAGGCTGACGTCGCGATCGACGTAGAGTCCCTCGACCTGGTGGAACTCGAAGTGGTGCGTCGCGTCCACGGCCTCGTTTCGATAGACGCGCCCCGGACAAATGATCCGAACCGGCGGCGGCTGGGACTCCATGACGCGAATTTGAACCGAGGACGTGTGGGGTCGCAGACAGACGTCGCGGGACACGTAGAAGGTGTCGGTGGTCGCGCGCGCCGGGTGTCCTTCCGGCATGTTGAGGGCCGTGAAGGCGTGCCAGTCGCTCTCGACGTCGGGGCCCTCGGCGACCGAGAAGCCCAGCCCGGCGAAGATTCCCTCGATCTCCTCGAGGACGGAGTCGATCAGGTGGCGGTGCCCGACGGGCGGGCGGCGGCCCGGCAGGGTGACGTCGCGCGTTGGGCCCGGCGCGGCGCCTCCGGCCAGGCGCGCTTCCGCTTCGGCCAGGCATTGTTCCAGGTGGGCGCGTGCTTTGTTCGCGTGCGCGCCGACCGCGGCCCGCTCCTCGGGCGAAAGGTCCTTCAGCCCGCGAAGCAGTCCGGTCAGCTCGCTCTTACGGCCCAGAAAGCGAACGCGCGCCGATTCGAGCGCCGCGACGTCGCCGGAATCGGCGAACGCGCGTTCTCCCTCGGTCCGCAGCGCATCGATCCGCTCGATCACGGGTTCGAGGCGCGGCTAGGCGGCGTGCGTTTCTTTGGCGACCTCGGCCAGACGCGCGAAGGCTTCGGCGTCCCGAACGGCGAGGTCGGCGAGGATCTTGCGGTCGATCTCCACGTTGGCGGCCTTCAGGCCCTGGATGAACTTGTTGTAGGAGAGCCCGTGCAGGCGCGCCGCGGCGTTGATGCGGACGATCCAGAGGCTTCGGAAGTCGCGCTTCTTGGTGCGACGGTCCCGATACGCGAACTGCATCGCGCGCATCAGGGTTTCCTTGGCGGTTTGATAGAGCTTGCGCCGGCCGCCGCGATTTCCCTTCGCGGCGATCATCACCTTCCGGCGGCGCTTCCGTCCCGGTACTACGGTCTTTGTACGTGGCATCGTCTACGTCCTCGAGTACAGCCGATCCGCGTGGATCAGGCGCCGTACGGCAAAAGTTTCTGCATGTGGTAGCGCTCTGAATGCTCCACGAGAGTCGGCTTGTGAAGCCGCCGCTTCCGCTTGCGGCTCTTCCCGCCCTTCATTCCCAGGTGGTGTCGGCTTCCCGAACGTCCACGCTTGATCTTTCCGGTGCCGGTCCGCTTCAGTCGCTTCGCGGTGGCCCGGCTGGTCTTCATCTTCGGCATCGTCGCTCCCTACGGTTTGGACGGTTCCGGCTTCGCCTCGGACGGTTTCGGCTTCGCGGACTCCTGCTTCCCGGCGGGAGCCGCGGGCGTCGCCTTCGGCTTCACGGGCACGGCCCGTGGAACCATGAGTAACACCATGTTCCGGCCTTCCATGCGCGCCGGATTCTCGATCTGTCCGATGTCCTCGAGATCCTTGACGGCCTTGGCCAGGAGGCGGCGACCCGAGTCCTGGTGCGCCATCTCTCGTCCGCGGAAGGTGACGGTGAACTTGACCTTGTCGTGATGCAGCAGAAACTCGCGCGCGTGCCCGACCTTGAACTCGTAGTCGTGCGTCTCGATCTTGG
>QJVW01000067.1 GCA_003235575.1 Candidatus Eiseniibacteriota bacterium
GAAGGTTCCCCATGAAGAGGAGGAGCCCGGCCGAAATGGCCAGGCCCAGAACGAAGCTGACCAGAGAGATCGCGACGATGATGGGAGAGTCGAGAATCTTGGCCGCGGCATCGATCTGTGCTTGGGGCACCTCTCTCGACTCCATCATGGAGAGCGACTCGTCTTTTATCACGCCCGACTGAAACACGAGGACGCTGAGCGCCACCATGACGAGCACCGTGACGATGATCGCCATCCAATAACGCGGCTTTTCGATCATTCCCGCGAAGGTGCGCTGCGGGCTCGGGAAGATCGTCCCTAGCGACGCGAATTCGTTCGTCGTTGGGCCTTCCTGGACGACCGGGCCGGCCGAATCGTTAGCGTCCATGTCTCTATCCTCCAATGTGTTACGTTGTTTTCCTGAGAATGAATCGAATGGGCACCGCCACCGTGCTCCGAACCGGCACGCCCCGGGACAGGCCCGGCGTGAACTCGAATTGGTACGCGGCGTCGAGTGCCGCCGAAACCAGGATTTCGGGGGCGCTCGACGAGGCCACCCAAGCACGTAGGATGCGTCCGCGCTCGTCGAGGTTGAGATTGATCACGACCGTTCCTTCGAGGCCCGCGTTCTTGGCCGATTCCGGATACTCGGGTTCGATCGTTTTCAGGGCTTTCGGAGCCGTGTCATATCCGTAGTAGACCGGCGGCGCGCTCGACTCCGCCGGGCCGGTCGATCCGTCCCCCGCGCCCCCGGTGGTCTCGGCGGCGGGTTCCGGCTCCAGCCACTGCTCGGTTCTCACCTCCCGCTCCAGCGCCGCCACCACGGCCGGCGCCTCCGTCGCGACCCCGCCGGCCGTCGTCGGCTCCACCGCCGCGGCCCCCGCGGTCCGCAGGGACACCCCCGCGGGCAGGATGTGAATCGGGTCGGCCTTCATGACCGGCGGCCGGGGCCGGTAGCGTGGCGCCAGAAGAAAGAATCCCGCGTGCGCCGCCACGGCGAGAACGAGGGCGTTGCGTACCCGGCGGTAGTAGCGCCGGCGCAGGGGGTGGCTCTTGTCCAGCTCGCTCATGGCGAGGCCCTCCGCATCGTCGCCAGGGTGACGCGGGCCACCTGCGCTTCCTCCAATTGTTCGATGACGGAGGCGACGATGGCGTACGGCGTCCGCGCGTCGGCATGGAGCGAGATGCCCAGCGCGGGCTGCGCGGCCAGTTTTTCCGCCAACAGGGCGCCGACGCGCCGAATCGGGACGCGCGCGTCGTTGAAGGCCACGGCGCCGGCGGGGTCCACCGTGATCCGGATCATCTCCTCGGGCCGAATCTTCTCGCCCGCGATCGCGCCGGGAAGTCGAACCGAGACCGCTTCGCGCGACCGGATGATCGAGGTGCTCATGAAGAAGATGAGCAGAAGCATGGCGATATCCGCCATCGAGGCCGTGGGGATCGAACTCTGGGCGTGCACGCGGCGGCGGAGGTTCACGTGGCCGACCCCGTTTCGAGCGAGAGTTGCCGCGCGCCGGCGAGCTTGACCTGATCGAGCACCGCGACGAACGCCGCGTACGGGGCCCCCGGATCGATGCGCAGACGCACGACGAGACCCGGCGTTCGTTGCAGCCGCTCGGCGATGCCGGACCGGACGCGGGAAACCGGAAGCTCCACCCCGTCGAGCCGGACGACCGCATCGGCGCCGACGTCGAGGGTGGCGAGGCGGTCCGGCGAGAGCACGGTGAGCGGCTCACCGGGTCGCGGCAGATCGAGGAGGAGTCCCCGTTCGACGCTCAGGGCGGACGTGGACAGAAAGAAGATGAGCAGCAGGAAGGCCACGTCGGAGGTCGAGACGAGCGAAATGGACGGGGCGGAGCTTCGGCGTCGAGCGATCTTCATAGGCACATCTCGCCAACCGGTCGTGGTGTCAGCGCGGGGCTGACGCGCCGGGCGTGTGAATCGTCGTTAGAAAGTGTTCCCATTGCTTGGAGTGGGTCGTCAGCGCGTCGATCAACTCCGCGCCCGACTCCTCCAGATCGATCACGACTTTGTCGATGCGAGAGACGAAGTAGTTGTGCGCGGCCTGCACCGGTATCGCGACCATCAGGCCCGCGGCGGTGGTGATGAGCGCCTCGTAGATCCCGGTCGCGACCAGTCGCGCCGAAACCTCCTCGGCCGCGGCGATCGCCTCGAAGGCGTGGATCATCCCCGACACCGTGCCCAGAAAGCCGAGAAGCGGCGCGATGTTCGCCACGGTCGAGAGCCAGATGAGCCCCCGCTCCAATAGCGCCACCTCGATCGAGGCCGCGGTCTGGATCGCCTTCTCCACCGCCTCGGGGCCGCGCTTGACCCTCGCCAGGCCGGAGTGGAGGACGGCGGCGATCGGGCCGCGCCGCGCGTGCAGCATCCGCTGCGCGGCTTCCAATCCGTGATCCTGGAGCGTATGGAGGAGCTCGCTCATCAGGCGGTCGGTGTCGGTTCTGGCGCGCGCGAAGAACCAGATGCGCTCGAGAATGAGCGCCAGGCCGACCACGGAGCATAGGAGGATGGGGTGCATGAAGACACCCCCCGTCCAGTAGAGCTCCAACGCACCGCTCTCTTTCGGTATGCGGCCGTTCGCGGCCCACGCCACCAGGGGCAGACACATCGCCGCGGCGAGGATCGCGATCGTCCGGAACCGATTGCGGATAAGTCGATTGCCAGGAGCGCGCATGAACGATCAGGCTATCCCCCGCGCTCTCGGCCTGTCAATGAAAAGGCCCGGCGGCGAACCCCGCCGGGCCCTACTACCTGCACTACTACCGAAGTCGAAAGTCGACCGGGATCGCCACCCACGCCGTGACCGGCTTGCCGTTCCACTGCGCGGGGCGGAAGCGCCACCGCCGAACGGCCACCTCGGCCGACTCCGCCAGGATGGGATTTCCCTGTCGCACGCGGGTTTGCCGCACCGTCCCTTCCTGACCCACCAGCGCCTCGACGATCACCTTCCCCTCGATTCCGGCCTCGCGCGCGATCGGCGGGTACTCCGGATCGGGCGCGTAGATCGCACGCGGAGGCTCCTCGAAGACCGAAGGCTGGTCCGCGGGCGGTTGACCCCCGGAAACCGGGTTCGCGTCCCCTGGGGCTCCGGCGGGCGGAATTCCACGGCTGGAGCGGTCCGGCACAATGGGGCCGTCACCGCCTGGAAGCGCCTCGGGGAGCACCGGGGCGACAGCCTCGCGCGGGTCGGGAATTCCCCTCGGGTCCGCCGATCCCTCGCTTGCCGGTGCCGTCGCCGGGTCGATCGGGGGGAGCGTGTACGGCGCGGGCATGGGCCAGGTCCGGATCTCGATTTTCGGCGGCTCCGGGATCGCGTTCCGGCCATGCAGGAAGAGCAGGAGCGCGAGGGCCATCAGGTGGAGCGCGGCCGAAAGCGTCAGCGAGGCCGACGGGCTGCCGCGAAGGGTTCTCGCGGCGTGGCCGCCCGGGAGGGCGGCCGCCGCCGGAGCGAAAAACGAGGTCCCGATGGTTCCGTAGAGACCGGACATGATTCCTCCTCTGGTTCCCGGCATGACGCCGATGAACGCGAGGAGGGGGGCTTGGGAGACCCTGGCCCGGCAAACGGTTCGCTAGGGAACGCGGGCTAGAAGTGGAAGTCTACCGGGACCTCCACCCATACCGCGACAGGCTTGTTGTTGCTCAGCGCAGGCTTGAAGACCCACTGCTTCACCGCCTTCACCGCCTCGTCGTCGAGACCGGTGATGCTGCGCTTCACCTTGACGTTCTTCACGCGTCCGTCCTTGCCCACCAGCACGTGCAGGATGACCTTTCCCTGAATTTGGGCTTCGCGCGCGAATTCGGGGTAGGCCGGCTTAACGGTCGTGACGGGGACGGGCTCGTCCTCGTAGTAGACGAACTCGCCCTGCTGCGGCAAATCGTCCGACGCGATGACCAGCGAGTCACGCCCGCTGCCCGACCCCAATCCCACCGGCGCGATGGACGCGGCGATCTCCTGCTGCGTCATGATCGTCTGCTCGTCCGGAACCGGCGTCGGGATTCCAATCGTAGGCTTCGCGATATCCGCCAACTGGGGGAGCACTGGCGGCGGCGGCGCCGCCGACAGCGGCGGCGGCGGCGGAAGCGTCTCCATGCGGATGACGCGCCCCGTGTACTCGACTTCGTCCTCCGGCTTGATGAGCGTGCTGCCGATGTACGCTCCGATTAGCGCCAGATGGATCGCCGCGGAAACGATCAAGCCATTACGCAGGAACCGCTGCCCGTTTGCCTTGAGGTCCACCGCCCCCATCGGGACGCGGTCGAACGTGCCGGAACTTGCGGTGGTCGCCTCCGCCATCAGAGGGCCTCCACTTCAGCCTTCTCTTTTTCCTCGAGCGGCGCTAGAGAGAATCGGTTTAGCTCCGCGAATTGGAGCTGATCGATGATATCCACCATGTACTTGTACTTCGCCATCCGGTCGATCTTCAGCAGCGCGACGAGCTTTGGGTTGGCCTGCGAGCGTTCCGCGAAAACCGACCGCATGTTCTGCCATTTCTCTTCCTTGAATGGTTCCTTGGCGATCCGCCAGAAGATCCGAACCTCGTCTCCCGGCGGCGCGGGGTTGATGATGCGCACGGTCATTACATTTGATTCGGCGATCTCGACCTTGGCCTTGGGATCCGGCGGCAGATTGATCTCCAGCGCCTGCGGCTTCCGGAAGACCGTGGTGCACATGAAGAAGATGAGCAGCAGGAAGGCGATGTCCACGAAGGGGGTCATGTCAATCTTGATCCCCAGCCGCTTCGGCGCGCGCCTGCGCAGACCGCCTTTCTTTTTACCGCCTTTTGCTTCTGGTGTGTCGACAGCACCCATGGTGCGCGCTTCCCTTTCGTCGGTCCGGCCGTCGTCCTAGTGGACGAGCGCCGATTTCTCGCTCTTCATCAGCTCCGTCACGAGGCTGAACGTGATCGTATTCGTCTTTTGCATCGTGGCCATGACGTCTTCCATCACGCCGTAGTCGCTGTCCCTGTCCGCCTTGATCGCCACCCTCAGACGAGGATTCCGTCGGCGCTGCTCCATCACCAGGGTCTCCAAATAGGCCAAATCGGTCTGCTCCTGGGCCTGTTTGCCGATTTGCCAATAGAGATCGCTATCCTTGGTTATGGCAAGCACCAGCACGTCCGATTCCGGCACCTTGAGGTTCGAATGGCTATCCGGAAGCTTGATGGGTGCTTTCTGCGGCGGGTCGAACTGCGACGTCGACATGAAGAAGATCAACAGCAGAAAGGCGATATCGACCATGGGCGTCATGTCGATCTTGATGCCGATCCGCTTCATCTTCTTCGCGGACATTTACTTTCCAGCCTCCTTCAACGCCAGCACTTCGATCACTTCCAGCGTCGCCTCGTCCATGCCGTAGTTGAAATTGTCGATCATCGTCGAAAAGACGTTGTAGAGAACGATCGAGAAGATGGCCACCCCGAGGCCGCCGGCGGTGTTGATCAGGGCCTCCGAGATTCCGATGGCCAACTGAACGGCGTCGACCGAACCTGTGTGCCCAAGAGCCGAAAACGCGCGGATCATCCCGACCGTCGTTCCGAGGAGCCCCACCATCGTCCCGATGGAGGCGATCGTTGCCAGAGCAATCAGGTTTCGCTCGAGGAGCGGGACTTCCAGCATGTTCGCTTCTTCCATCGCCTTCTGGATTTCCTGAAGCTTCTGCTGCCGGTCCATCTCGGTCGCCCGTAGGACGAGGTAGCGGTCGAGTCCGGCGCGAAGCACGTTCGCGAGCGATCCGCGCTGCTTGGCGCACGTCTCCGCGGCGCCGTCGATGTCCTGGGCGTCGATCTGCTTGCGCACTTTCTTCATGAAAACCGGCGCCGACTCACGCCCTTTGGCGCGGGAAAGCGTGAAGAGCCGCTCGAACACGAACGCGACGGACATGATCGAGAGCATGATCAGAACGACGACGAAGGGACCGCCCTTTTGTATGTACTCGGGCAACTGCATGAAAATAACGACTGCGATGGTCGCTGCCACGATGCCGAGAATCGAAATAAACAGACCCTGTCTCACTGCTGCATCCTCCTGACGTGTGATGGGGGGGCTGAACCGACCGCCAAGTATGCCCCAGCGTGGCCCCCCCGGCAACCCCTCGTTCCTATTGCCGACCCCCTACTTGAAGCTCGCCAGCGCCTCCGCTTCCTCGTCGAACACCTCGAAGACCAGGGAGAGCTTCGTCACGACGAAGATGCTCTGGATCTTCTTGTCGACGGCGCACAACTTCAGCTTGGCGTCCCGTTTCGAATAGCTTGCGTGTCCCGCGATCAGCACCCCCAGCGACACGCTGTTCATGAAGGTGGTCCGGCCCAGGTCGATGAGCAGCTTTCGGTTGCCCGCTTCGGCAAGCTCCTTGATCTTGGCCTGCAATTCGTCGGTTTCCTTGCCTCCCAGAAGCATCCCCTTCGGACTGAGGATCGTCACGTCTCCGGCGGTCCGAACATCCAAGCTCATCGTGCCTCCTTGATGGGATGACGGTGACGGCGTCGCCGCCGCCCGGTGCTACTGTTCCGCGGCTCCGGCTGCCCGGAGCTGCTGTTTCGCCTCGAAATCGCGAAGTATCTGAAGCCCCTGCGATGCCTGGGGATTCGTCGGGTCGATGTCGAGCGCCTTGTTGAATTCTTCCTTCGCGCGAGCCAGATCCTTGCACTTGGAGTAGGTCTGCGCCAGCCAAACGTGACCCTGGACGTGCTGCGGATCCATCTCCGCCGCCCTGACGAAATAGGTCGTCGCGTCGACGCAGCGATCCATCAGCAGAAGCGCCAGACCCGCGCCTCGCGGCGCGTCCGCGTTCGACGAATCCGCCTCCATCGCAAACTGGTAGGTCTCCAGCGCCACCGGCAGCGAATCCGGCTCCATGGTCAGGAGGGTCTGCCCGATCCAGATCAGCGTCCGCGCGTCGCCGGGCTTGACCGCCAGCGAGCGGCGGAACGTCTCGATGCCCCCGGACTTGTCGCCGGTCTGAAGCTGGCAGAGGCCCAGGTTCAGGAGCGCCGGCACGAACACCGAGTCGTACGAAAGGGCGGTCTGGAAATGCGGGATCGCCGCGGGATAGTCGCGCGAGGTGAAGAGGAGCAGTCCGATTTGGAAGCTCGCGTCCTTGGCCAGCGACGAATCCTCCTCCACCGCGGCCCGGAGCAGCGGCAGGGCCTTCGTGGAGTCGGGAACCGTGGCGAACAGGCTGCCGATCTTCAGCTTCTCGGCCGGCTCGATCGAATCGGCGAGGGCCACATAGCGGTCGCACGCCGAGACGGCCTGATCCTGCGATTCCGCGCCCTGTTCGTTGTAGAGCTTGCAGAGCGCCCCCAGGACCTCGGGAATGTCGGGCTTCAACTGGTCGGCCTTTTCGAGATGCGCGATGCCCGAGATGCGTTCGCCGCGGTCGTTGCTCTTCGACTCCGCGACGCCGAGCTCCTTGTACCCGATGTAATCATCCGGACGGAGCTCCACGTATCGCTGGAACCGCTCCGCCGCTTCGCTGGCGCGCTTGGCGCGTGCGAAGAGGCGTCCGGCCTCCAAGTACGCCGGCGCGTAGGTGCTGTCCACGTTCGTGGCCCGCTGCAGGGCCGCGAGTCCGGCGTTGAATTCGTTCATCCCGACGAGCGCCTTGCCGTAGAGGAAATGCGTCTCGGGGTTGTTCGGTTCCAGTTCGGTCGCCCGCCCGTATTCGGGCGCGGCGAGCACGGGGATCTTCTTGCGGTCGTAGAACGCGCCGAGATCCATGCGAATCCGGAAACTGTTCGGATCCGTTTCGCGGGCGCGAATGAACAACTCCTCCGCCTGCTTCAGATCACCCTGACCCTCGAGGGCGAGCGCCGTCCCCCCCAGGAAGAGCGCGCGGCCCCGCTTGAGCAGCGTGCCCTTGCGGAAGACCCTCTCGGCGTCGGGGTAGCGCTTGTCGTGGAGGTAGGCCTGCCCCAGCGAGTAGAGGGCGCCCGGATCCTTCGAGTCGTACTTCACGGCGTCTTCCAGCTTCGCCGTTCCCTCCTCGATGTTCCCTTCCTTGCGGAGCAGATTTCCCAGGCCCGTCAGCGCCTCCGAGTACTTCGGCTGCACCTTCAGAGCGAGGTTGTACTGCACCTTCGCGCTGTCCGTCTTTCCCAACCGCTCGAGCGCGGAGGCGATGAAGTAGTGGGGCTTGTGGCTGTTCGGGTCGAGCTTCTCCGCCTGCGTGAACAGCTGCAGCGCCTTGTCGTTGTTGCCGTCACGCAGCGCCTGAACGCCCTGCTTGATGAGGTCGTTCGAGGAGAGCGCGGAGGCGCGCGCGGCCAGGCCAACGAGGACCAACGCGACGACAACCAGGACTCGATGGGTACGAAGGAAGTTCACTCGGAATCCTCCACGGTGCGAACGATCCGAATGGGAACGGTCGCGGGGCTGTATCCGTGTCGGGCCAGGATCCGCTGACCGTCCACGCTGGACACGAACGTGACAAAGTCGGCCGCGGTCTTCCGCGGCTCTTGCGGCGTCGCGAGCGCCAGGGAGCGAAGCAACGGATAGGTCCGCTCGAGCAACGACGCGCGCGTCATGGAAACGTAGCCGAACCCGATCGCCGCCGATACGCGCAACGGCCGCACGGCGTCCGTCACGAACGGCCGGGACAGGAGCGCGATCGCATTCGGGCGGCTCGCCACGACGCGCGCGATCTCCTCTTCGGAGTCGAGCGCGTAGATGCTACGCGCATAGGTCGCACCGCCCAGAAGCGCCTGTTCCCCGAAACTGTAGAGCCCGAGGCGCGGCGCGCCCGTGATGGCGACGATCTCCCCGCCCCGCTTCCACCCGAACGCGCTCCAATCGCGCACGGCGCCGGAATAGATCTGCGCCAATTCGGTTCGCGACAGTTGCTCGATGGGCGAGGAGGGATGCACGACGGCGGCGACGGCATCCCACGCGATCGGAAACGCGCGAAGGCCGTCCCGCGTCACGGCGGCTTCGACCTCCGAGTCGGTCAGATCGCGCAGCATCAGAGCCATATCCACCTCTGCGTTCACGAGTTGCTCCATCCCCTCCGCCGAGCCGTTGGGCACGAGGACGATGGAGTCGGCCTTTGGGTAGAGATCGCGAAACGCCGCGACCTGCGCCCGTAGCATCGGGACCGCGTATTCCGTTCCGGCCAAGACGATGGGAGCGGGGGGCGCTACCTGGCTAGGGGGGGCTGGCGATGCACAGGACCCGATCCCGACCAAGGCGACCACCAGCGCCGCCGCCTGCAGCCATTGGGACTCGGCCCGGATCCTACGGCTCACAATTGCGAGCGTAGCCATCGTCCTGCCGTCTGTCAAGTTACCGCCACGTTACCGCCCGGCGATCGGCCAAGTTCGGCTCCCGGAACTCCGCCTGGAAGGTAGTACCCCGGTTGGGGGTGCTGCATTCCACTCTATATTCCCCGCTGGACCGGGAACCACACCCCAAGCAGCCAGGTCGAAAATCGAATGGGCAGAGTACCGGCGCGCGGCGACCCGCGTCAATCACCGAACCAGGGGCTCCCCCGCTACCGGAGGAGCGTCACCTTCCGCCTCACGACGCCGCGAACTGTCTCCAGGCGAAGAAGATAGACCCCGCTGGCGGCGGGGCCGCCCCCGAGGTCTCGCCCATCCCACCGGGCCGTACGCACGCTTCCGGATCCGTCGTCGACGCCCTGGGCCAACGTCGCCACCAAGCGGCCACGTATCGAGTAGAGACCGACGCGATACGCGCCGCGGGCCCCGGCTCCCAGCCCGTATCGGATCGACACCGAGGGGTTGAAGGGGTTTGGCGCGACGTGAAGAAACCCGTCACGCGCCGCCGGGGCGCCATCCGCCACGGCGGTCACGCCGGCCTGGTACGACGTCCGGTCGCTCCAGAGGCTGGCGTGGCCCTCCCCATCGATCGCGCGAACTTGATACGCGCCGCTCTCGGTCGGCGCGGGGTCGAGAAGGAAGAATTCGGCGGGACTCGCGGTGTCCTCGATCGAGGTTCCGAGATATCGACCCGTCGGATCGAGATCGTCGAGGAAGAGTCCCTCGCCGTGCGTTGCCCCGTCCGTGACGCAGCGGACTCGAAGCACCGCCTGCCGCCCCGCCTGATCGGCCAGCGAGAACGCGACCCGCTGGAACAGGCCGCCGCTCGTGCCGGTGATGCCGGATCCCTCGTTCGCCCCGAACGGATTCACGTCCGACGTGTGGTCGCCGCGCAGGCGCGCCCAGGTGGCGCCGCCGTCCATCGAGGCTTCCGCGTACCAGTAGTCGTAGAATTCCTCCAGATCCCAGTACGCGTTCACGACGAGACTTTCCGCCGCGCCCACGTCCACGCTGGCCCGGCCCGACAGGATGCTCACGCGATCGTCGCCGGAACCCGACCAGTACGACCGCGTCCCGCTTGCGGCGCGCGTGGCGCCCCAGGAGAAGTTCGTCGTATCCCAGTCGGCGACGCCGGACTCCGCGTCGTCCACCAGACGCACGACCGCGCCGATGCGGCGCAGGTCGTGCCGCACGGGCGGATTCGATGGATCCACGGCGGCGCCCGACCACGTCAGGAGCACGCCCGTTCCCTGGGCGAGAAACGCCGGCGCGACCGGCCGTGCCGGCGACACCGCGCGGCGGGGGTCGTCCGCGTAGCGAAGCAGCGTGAGCAGCGGCCCCCAATTCTTGTCGCAGGTCGCCGGGATCAGGTTGTCGTTCGGGTAGAAGCCCCCCTCGGCCAGCGTGTTCACCTCGAACGTGAATCCATAGAGACGAGGCTTCGTGGCCGCGTCCCCGTAGACCCAATCGTCCATGTCCCCGTTCGTGAGGTAGATGGTGCCGCTGTTCGGGTTCCCGGACGCGTACCCGTTCTGTAGCGAGATCGAGTCCCCCAGCGCCCGATAGACGGCGTGGTCCGGGGTGTCGAGGCGGGCGTAGCCCCAGGGGAAGAGCAGCAGCTCCCCGTAGGCGTGAATGGAAATGGAGAGCGTGAAGGCGCGCGCGGCGGCCAACGCGCGGATCGCATCGGACTCGGGCTCGGAGAAAGGGCCGGGGCCGCGATAGGTCTCCGACGTCGAGAGGGGGCTCGAACCGTAGTTGTCGTAGCCCCAGTTGAAGCCGTAGTTCCGGTTGAGGTCGACGCCCACGGATCCGTCGCCGTTGTCGCGGCGGTTCTTTCGCCACCACGACGACGACTGCCCGCCGGAATGGGCCTGCACGTAGGCGTGCCCGTCGGCGTTGAGGAGGGGCACGATCCAGATCTCGCGCGTGTCCACCAGCGTCGTCAGGATCGGATCGACGCCGTAGCCGTCGAGCAGACGTCGCATCAGATAGAGCGGCAGCTCCACGCTCATCAGTTCGCGCGCATGATGGCATCCCACCACGAGGACCTCGGGCTCGGACTCGTCGACCCCGACGTGATCGGAGATCTTGATCGCGACGATGGGCCGCCCCTCCACCGTCGTGCCGATGGTGTCGAGACGCGCGATCGAGGGATAGGCGGCCGCGTAGGCGGCCAACTCCGCCATGGTCTCCGCCAGCGTGTGGTAGGCGCCCAGGTTTGGGTTCGCGAACGGGCTGGACGGCGCGGCCAGCGGGCCCCGTGGCGCGATCCCGAGGGGCGTCAGGGTCAGCCCCAGCGCCCGGGCGGCGGCCAGATCGGCGGCGCCGACGACGACATGCAGGGCGCCGTCGGGGCCCGTGCCCGCGACATCGATGCCGCGCCCCAGAAATCGATCGAGGACGGCCCGCTTGGCGGGCTGCACGCGGTAGAGGGCGGCGTCGGGTTCCTCGGCTCGTGCGAGGCCGGCGGCGAGAAGGAGGAACAGCGTCGCGGCGAGGAGCGGTCGTAGGTGCGGACGCATCGGTGTCGGTCTCCGCGGGGAAAAACGAACACCTAGTATACCACGCCCCGGCGCGCGCCGACGGCCCGAACCGACGCGGATTCCCCTAGGGACGCATGCGATGCAGCAGACGCGGAAACGGAATCGTCTCGCGCACGTGCTCCAGGCCGCAGATCCAGGTCAGCGTCCGCTCGATGCCCATGCCGAAACCGGCGTGGGGCACGGAGCCGTACCGCCGCAGATCGAGGTACCACTCGAAGGCCTCCGTCGGCAACTCATGCTCCCGGATCCGGGTCACGAGCCGGTCGAGGTCGTCCTCGCGCTCGCCTCCGCCCACGATCTCCCCGTACCCTTCCGGGGCCAGGAGGTCGCACGACAGCGACAGACGCTCGTCCGCGGGATCGCGCTTCATGTAGAACGCCTTGACGGCGGCCGGGAATCGATGAACGAAGAACGGCCGGTCGTACGCTTCGGTCAGCACGGTCTCGTCGGTGCCTCCGAAGTCGTTTCCGTCTTCGAACGGCTGCCCCTTCTCGCGCAGCACGCGCACGGCCTCCTCGTAGGAAACGCGCGGAAACGGGGCCTGGACGCGCTCCAGCGGTGCCACGTCGCGCTCCAGGATCTTCAACTCCGCGCGGCGCGTCTCCAGCACGCGCGCCACGATGAAGGAGATGAAGCGCTCGACCAGGACCATCACGTCGTCGAGCGTGGCGTACGCCACCTCCGGCTCCACCATCCAGAACTCGATCAGGTGGCGGCGCGTCTTCGACTTCTCGGCGCGAAACGTCGGACCGAAGCAGTAGGACTTGCCGAACGCCATCGCGGTCGCCTCGTTGTACAGCTGCCCGCTCTGCGTGAGGTAGGCCTTCTCCCCGAAGTAGTCGGTCTCGAAGAGCGTCGTCGTTCCCTCGCACGCGGACGGCGTGAAGATCGGCGCGTCCGCCAGGATGAACCCGTCGCGGTCGAGGAAATCCCGGCAGGCCTGGATCACCGTGTGGCGGATGCGGAGCACGGCGTGCTGCCGCTGCGAGCGAATCCAGAGGTGGCGATGATTGAGGAGGTAGTCGGGCCCGTGCTCCTTGGGCGTGATCGGATAGTCGGTGCTGGGCGCCACGATCTCGAGGTCGAGCAGCGTCAACTCGACACCGCTCGGCGCGCGCTTGTCCTCCCGCACGGTTCCCCGGACGCGGATCGCGCTTTCCTGCGTCACCTCCCCGCAGCGTGCGAAGACGGCTTCCGGCAGCTCGGACTTCACAGCCACGCACTGCACGGTGCCGCTTCCGTCGCGCACCTGGAGGAATTCGATCTTGCCGCTGGATCGACGATTGTAGAGCCACCCCTGGAGGAGCACCTCCTCGCCGATGTTCTGGTTCAAGGATTCGATTCGTGTCGCCGCCGCGTTCATGCCCGCCCCTTTCGTCGTCATCACAGCCTTGCCAGGTCGTCGGAACGGTCGAGAATACCACGAGGGGGGACATTTTCCTTGACACTCCGTTCGGCACCCGCCTACCTTTCGGCCGTGGCGCGACGCGGATTCCGCATCCTATCTCCTTCGGTATCCGGTTCCGACGTGCGTAAGTGTCTCGCGGCGGGAGCCGCTTTATTGGTGCTCGCCCTGAGCGCCTTGCTCCCCGCCCCCGCGCGCGCCGCCTGGAACTCCGACGAAATTCAACAGGCCCTGGAACGGATGTGGGACAGCGGCGTCACGCGCGATCTCCCCTCCGCGCAGGGCTGCTACCGCGCCGCGCTCGCCGCGGCCAATCGCGGCGATCAGACCGAAGCGCTCCGCCTTCTCGACGCCGCCAGCCAATTCGACCCCTACTTCCCCGACGCGCATTTCACGACGGCGCGATTGGTCGCGTTTCGCGATCCGGGCCGCGCGATCGGCGAGGTGAGCCGCGCGTTCGAGATCCTGCGGCAGGGATACTCCTGGCAGCGCCACCTCCTGGCGAATCTCCTGACGGGCATCGCGGCCGTGTGGATGCTTGCCTTGCTCTTCGCGATCGCGGGGATCGCGATCCGACACCTGCCGCACTTGACGCACATTCTGCGGGAGTCGCTGGGGGCGGGCTCGAGCGCGGGGGGACGGATGGGCGCCGCGGCGATCGCGCTCGCCCCGTGCGCCTGGGGCTTGGGTGCGATCCCGACGGCGGCGCTCTACGCCGGGTGGCTTTCGTTCCGATTCGGGAAGCGCGAGGGAGCCCTGGTCCTCCTCTTCTTCGTCTCCGCCATGGGGCTTTCGGCGGGGATGCCGATCCTGGCCCCCTGGGCGGGCCCGCCTCGCTTGGAGGAACCGAGCATCCTGGTGGACCGCGCCATGAACGCGGGGTACGACCACGATCTCTCCGCGGCGCTGATCGCCTGGCAAACGGCCGATCCCAACGAGGCGCTCTATCCCTTCGCCCTCGGCACCCAGGCCCGCCGCGGCGCCGATCTCGATCTCGCCGAGCGTGAACTGACGCGGGCCGCCGTCCTCCGGCCGCGCACCCCGTGGATCCTCACCAACCTCGGCAACGTACAGTTCGCCCGCGAGGACTACGATCGCGCGCGCCAGTCCTACGAAGCGGCCGCGGCGGCCGACCCGTCGGCGGTCGAGCCGCACTACAACCTGGCGCAGGTCTACACCAAGCAGCTCCTCTTCAGCGAGGCGACCCGCGAACAGGCCAAGGCCTCGGGGCTGGCGTTCGACCGGGTTCGGGACTTCAGCCGGATCAGCGCGCCGCAATTGAACCGCACCGTGATGGATGCCCGCGCGCCCGCCGAGGAGCTGTGGGGTCTGGGCCGCCGTCACGCGACGGAGCGCGGGCTTGCCGCCCTCCAGGACAATCGCTGGCTTTCGTTCGTGGCCTCGCTACAACCGTCGGCGCCGTTCAACCTGGTCTTCCTGCCCGCCCTCTTCTTCCTGTTCGCGGCGCTGGGTCAGATCGGCGGGCGGCGGCTGAACACATTGCACTGCTCCAACTGTCAGAAGGTCATCTGCCGCCGCTGCGTCCATCGCATGCAGCAGCGCGCGTTCTGCGCCGAGTGCTTCCATTCCGTGCGCGACCTCAAGTCGACCGAGTTCACACGCCTGCTCCTGTCGAAGCGCGATCGCAGTTCCGCCCGCCGCCGCACCGTCGGCCAGGCGATCGTGACGTGCGTGCTGCCCGGCGGCGGCCAGATGCTGCGCGGCGCCACGCTGAGCGGATTCCTGGCGATCCTCATCATGGTCGCCGCGGCCTTGCTCGTCATCCCGGGCGGCGCCCTGGTTCCGAGCGTCGACGTGCTACCGATCCCCGGTAGCGTTTGGGGCAAGCGCCTCCCGCTTCTGATCCTATTCCTGATCACCTACGCGATCACCGTGACGCGCTACTTCGGCGCCACCACCGCGCGGGCATCGGGACTACCCGGCGCCGGCGTCCGGCGCGAACCGTCCCCGGCCCAGCCGCGGGCGCGTTCCCGGGAGGGATGACACGCATGGGCCTCCAGGGAAGCCTCGAAACCTTCAGCCTTCCGGAGATCTTGCAGTTGATCTCCGTCCAGCAAAAGTCGGGCGTGCTGAAGTTGACGTCCGGCGACGACGTCGCCGTCATCTTTTTCGAGAACGGACGCATCGTTTCGACGCGCGACCGCCGCCGGAACGCCAAGGATCCGCTGAAACCGTTCCTCGTGAAGACGGGGCGCCTCAGCGAAGCCCAGCTCCGCCAGGTGGAGACCATCGAGGCCGAGAGCCGCCGCGAGCTGACGGATATTCTCCTCACCGGCAATTACGTCACGAGCGAGGAATTGACGCGGACGGTCGAGGATCAGGTTCAGGACACGCTGCATCAACTGCTCACCTGGAAGACCGGGCAGTACCACTTCTCGGGCGACGCCCGAACCGTGCCGAAGTTCGCCGTCAACGTTCGTCTGAACACGGAAGGGCTTCTGATGGAATCGATGCGCCGGATGGACGAGATGGCGCGCATCCGCCAGACCCTGTCGAGTCCGGCCATGGTGCTTCGACCGAAGCCGCTCGCGACGCCCCCGAAGGAGATGACCGACGCGGAGCGGCGGACGCTGCCCCTCGTCGACGGGCTGCGCCCCCTGCGCGACGTCGTGACGCAGTCGAGGTTGGTCGAGTTCGAGGCCATGGAGGCGCTCCATCACCTCGTCGAGATCGGCGTTCTCGAGGTATCCCTCGGCGCGGTTCCCGCGCGCGCCCCCTCGCTGGCCACGGCGCCGCTGGCCCGCCCCGCGCCGGCGCCCACGGGCGCCCTGGCGCTCGGCGTGGGCGGGTTGGCGCTGGCGGGTTCCATCGCGCTGGGGCTGTGGGTGACGCCGCCCGTGATGCAGCGCCTGTCCGTGGAGCCGGCGATCGTCCCCTACGGCGCCGACGTCGAGGCGACGAACGACGCCGCGCGACTGACGGTCGCGTTGGAGGTCTATCGCTCCGTCCGCGGGCAGTACCCCCCGGATTTGTCGACGCTGGGCCGCGAAGGGTTCCTACCGACCGACGAGACGGCCCGCGTGGTGGCCCGCTACCACTACCAGACGGATGGCTCCGTCTACACCCGGATCGAACGCTAATCCGCTTCCGCACTCCCCGTACGACCCGAAGCGCCCGCCGACGAAGTTCGCCGCCACACGCTCCAGGGGTAGTTCGTTCCGCTGACGCGTCCCGACAGCGCCGCGGTGGCGGCTCCCAACACGATCGCGGAGAGGAGCGGCCACGCCGTCCTGTGTAGGAGCAGCAACGCGAAGAGGAGCTGAAGCGATATCGCCGCGCGGATCCACGGCGCCGGATCGTCCCCCTCGCCGACGTCGTCCCCATCCCCCGCCCCCTGGGCGGGCGCGTGCAACGCCAGCCACGCCATGGCG
>QJVW01000066.1 GCA_003235575.1 Candidatus Eiseniibacteriota bacterium
GGAGCGCTTCGAATCCGTGCCGCTCCACGCGCGTCTCCTCCAGCGCGAACCCGTCGAGCGGCAGCGCGCGCAGCCGCTGGTCGATTTCCGATACGGGCGCGCCGAGAGCGACGAGCGAGCCGAGGATCATGTCGCCGGCGGCCCCGGCCACGCAGTCGAAGTAGACGATGCTCACCGCTTCCTCCTCGCGCCGGCGCGCGCGGACCGTCGGCGACGCGCCGGCGACGCGGCGCGCGTGGTCGGCGCGGTCCGCCCCGCGCGCCGCGGCCGGGACTGTCCCGCGATCACGCCCGCCGCGTAGCCCGCGCCGAACCCGTTGTCGATGTTCACGACGGTGACCCCCGCCGCGCAGGCGTTCAGCATACCCAAAAGCGCCGCCACGCCTCCGAAGGACGCGCCGTAGCCGACGCTGGTCGGTACGGCGATCACCGGCCGATCGGTCAACCCGCCGACGACGCTGGCGAGAGCGCCCTCCATGCCCGCGACGACGACGACGGCGGCGGCGGCGCGCAGCGCCGGCAGATGGCCCAGCACGCGGTGAATCCCCGCCACGCCCGCGTCGGTGACACGCGAGACGGGCACGCCCATGAATTCCAGGGTCACGACCGCCTCCTCCGCCACGGGCGCGTCCGAGGTTCCCGCGCTCACGACCAGGACCGATCCGCCGCGCGGCGCCGCGGCGCGGCGCGGCCGCACCCGTCCGGCGCCCCGGCCCCGCGCGGGGCGATCGTGGATCACGACCGTCCGCGCCGTCTCGTTCCACGTCGCCGCCTCGCCGAACGCGCCGATCAGGGCGCGGGCGTGATGCCTCCGCGCGCGCGTCGCCAGGCAGCGTCCGCTGACGGCGACGACCGCACGGGCGATCGCCACGCATTGCGCGGAGGTCTTCGCCTCGCAGAGGATGACTTCCGGGAGATGCTGGCGAATCCCGCGGTGGTGATCCACCGTCGCAGCACCGATCGATTCGAAGGGGAGCGTGCCGAGGGCGTCGGCCGCCTTCGCGGGGGTCACGCGGCCGCGCCGGACGTCGTCCAGCAGGCGGCGAAGGCGGGCGCGATCCATCGTCAGCGTTACCTCAGGGACGTCGGAAAGGGCCGGTCAGCCGGCGCCGTCGAGCGCGGAGGCGATCGTGGCGGTGCCGTCGCCGTTCGCGGCGGCCGGAGCGCCGTGCCCCGCCGCCGTGCTCGCGCGCGGCGTTTCCAGTCGATCGAGGTAGCGCCACAACAACTCCTCGACCTCCGCGATCGACTTCGCGTGATTCACCTCGCGGCAAAGGGTCGAGTTGTCGTAGAGCCCCCGAACATACCAGGCGATGTGCTTCCGCATCAGGGTCGACGCGTATTCGCCCTTCTTCCGCGCCAGGTCGTGGAGATGGGTGACGGCCGTCTGGATCCGTTCGCGCGGCGTCGGTTCGGGCCCCGGATCGAGCCCCGCCAGGATCCGGTTCCCGCGTTCGAAGAGCCACGGGTTCCCGAACGATCCCCTGCCGACCATCACGGCGTCGCACCCCGTCTCGTCCACCATGCGCTTGGCGTCCTCGGGCGTCTTCACGTCCCCGTTGCCGATCACCGGGAGCGACGTCGCCTCCTTCACGCGGGCGATGACCTCCCAGTGCGCCTGACCGGTGAATTTCTCCGTGCGCGTGCGCGCGTGAACCGTGATCCACCGGACGCCGGTGCCTTCGAGAACGCGCGCCACCTCGTGGGCGTTCACCGTGTTCTTGTCCCACCCGATCCGGATCTTGGCCGTCACGGGGAGCGACACCGCGTCCACGACGGCCTTCGTGACGCGCTCCAAGCGGTGGAGATCGGTCAGCATGGCGGCGCCCGCGTCGCGGGCGATGACCTTGCGCACGGGGCATCCGTAGTTGAGGTCCACGGAATCGAAGCCGAGGTCGGCGCACATGCGCGCGGCATCGGCCATGATGGCGGCATCGGAGCCGCAGAGCTGCGAGCCGACCGGACGCTCCTCGGGGCGGTACTCGAGCAGCTCGAAGGTCTTGGGATTCTTCCGGACCAGCCCGTCCGAGGAGGTCATCTCGCAGAACACCATCGCCGCGCCGTGCCGGCGGGCGAGGGTGCGGAACGGGGAATCGGTCACGCCGCAGAGCGGCGAGAGCAGCATCTTCCCGTCGAGATGGAGCGGACCGGCCTGCATCGCGCGGAGCCCTAGCGGACCGCCGGTTCCTTCGCCTGGGCGGCCATCGCCTTGGATTTGCTCCGCTCGCTGGCCAGCGCGAGAAGCTTCGGCAGCGTCGGCGCCTCGTCGAAGAGCGCGGCGACCGCGCGGACCTGGTCGTCGTCCGCGATCGCGATCCGGTACGCCGCCTCGTCGCCCACATAGCGGCGGGCCAGCTCGCGGCGGATGCCGGTATCGATGTACCGCTGCGCCATCGCCATCGAGTCGGCGGAGAACGTCGCGTTCTCCTCCTGCAGGAACGTCTGGAACTCGTCGCGGATGCCGGGCGTGAGCGCGAAGTCCTTCGGAACGTCCTTGTGCTTCGCCGCGTACTTCACGGCGAACTTGAAGAAGACCTGATTCCGTTCCAGGTCCTGCATCACGTGCGGAACGGTGACGTCCTCGAGTTCGATATCGGGGGCGATCCCGCCGCCGCCGTAGACGGTGCGACCCATCTCGGTCTTGAACTCGGGAAGCGGCTTGTTCGCCGTCATCGAATCGGGCAGCGCGGGCGTGTCCTCGTCCGACTCCTCGTCGTCGTCCGCCGCCAGCGCGCCATCCTTCAGCTGCTCATCCTTCTGAATGCAACGGCCGCTCGGCGTGTAGTACTTGGCCGTCGTCAGCTTCAGCTTCGGACCGCGCACGCTGCGCGTGAGGGGAATCACGGTCTGGACGAGCCCCTTGCCGAACGTCGTCTTCCCGGCCACCAGGCCGAGATCCAGGTCCTGCACGGCGCCCGAGACGATCTCGCTGGCGCTGGCGGTCCACTGATTCACGAGCACCACGAGCGGGTACTGGAGGTGCGGCCGGTCCGCGGTGGAAATGAAGTCACGGTTCTGGCTGGGATCGCGGCCGCGCGTGTAGACGATGCGCTTGCCGCGCGGCGCGAATTCCTCGGAGACCTCCACCGCCTGCGACAGGAGTCCGCCCGGGTTGAAGCGAAGGTCGAGGATCAGCCCCTTTGGATTCTGCTTCTCGATCTTCGTGAACGCCTGATCGATCTCCTCGCGGCTCCGCTCGGAGAACGTCGAGAGACGGATGTAGCCGACGCCGTTGTCCAGGACGCCGGCGTAGGGCACGCTCTTGATGCGAATGATGTCGCGGGTGATATCGAAATCGATCGGACGGTCGCGACCTTCGCGGTAGACGGTCAGGACCACCTTCGTCCCCTTCTCGCCGCGCATCCGCTTCATCGCGTCGTCCAGCGAGTAGCCTTCGCTCGACACGCCGTCGATCTTGATGATGCGGTCGCCGCCCTGCATGCCGGCGCGCCAGGCCGGCGTTCCCTCGATGGGCGAAATCACCGTCACCCAGCCGTCCCGCATTCCGATCGAGATGCCGATCCCGCCGAACGAGCCGTGGGTCGTCGTCTCGAGCCGCGCGGCCTCTTCCTTGTCGAGATACTGGGAATAGGGGTCGAGGGTGCGGAGCATGCCACGGATCGCGTTGTCCATGAGCTTGTCGGTGGTGACCGGTTCCACGTAGTGGTCCCGAACCTTGGTCAGCACCTGGATGAAGCGCTCGATGTTCGCGTAGGTGTTGTCGCTCGACTCCTGGACACGGCCCACGGCCCAGGTGCCCATGACAAGCGCCGAGACGAGAATTGCTACCGCGAATATTTGCCTGCGATTCATGGTGGGGTCCCTTCGAGGTGCGCGGTTACCGGCCGGCCAGCCTTGATTTTACATCACTTAGGATGGTTTCGGCGAGGGAATCCGCACCCTGGGAGCCGTCCAACACCATCACCCGGTTTGGATGCGCCCGGGCGATCGCCAGATACTCCCGGCGTACGGATTCCAGGAAGTCGTTCCCCTGCCGCTCCATACGATCTACCCCGAAACCGCTGGGACGCTCCCGCGCTCGTTCGACGCCGGTCTCCACGGGCAGGTCCAGTAGGTAGGTCCGGTCCGGCCAGAGGCCCCCGGCGGCCCATTCGCAGAGCCTGGAAAGGGCCTCCGGCTCCACGCGGCGGCCCCCGCCCTGGTAGGCGAGGGTGGCGTCGGTGAACCGGTCGCAGACGACGATCCGGCCCTCGGCGAGGGCTGGCCGGATGTGCGCCCGGACGTGCTGTGCCCGGGCGGCCAGGAAGAGAAGAAGTTCGGTCTCGGGGAGAACCGGCTCCTGCTTGGCGTCCAGGACGACGTGGCGGATTCGTTCCGCGAGGGGCGTGCCGCCCGGCTCCCGGGTGCGAACGACGGAATGCCCCTCGGCTGCCAGCGCGTCGGCGAGCCGCACGGCCTGCGTTGATTTGCCGGATCCCTCGATACCCTCCAGGGTGAGGAAGAGACCCGGCACGGCCGGCGGGCTAGGCGCTCTTGCGCGCGGCCTTCTTCAGCCCGCGACGCTTGGGTGCGCGAACGGCCTTGGAACCGGCCTTCGGCTTCTTGGCGCCTTTCTTCCCGTACTTCGTGATGAAATCCTCGACCATCTCCCGCGCCTGGTCGTCGGGGATCTGCACCGGCGGCGACTTCTTGAAGTAGGCGGACGGCGCGATCTGCGCGCCGTAGAGACCGTTGTCGAGCGCCAGCTTCGCGCAGCGGACGGCGTCGATGATGACGCCGGCGGAATTCGGCGAATCCCACACCTCGAGCTTCATCTCGACATTGAGCGGCACGTCCCCGAAGGTGCGGCCTTCCATCCGGATGTACGCCCACTTGCGATCGTCGAGCCACTCGACGTAGTCGCTGGGGCCGATGTGGATGTTCTTCGTGCCGAGCTCGTACTCGAGCATCGACGTCACGGCGTTCGTCTTCGAGATCTTCTTCGACTCGAGCCGCTCGCGTTCGAGCATGTTCAGGAAGTCGGTATTGCCGCCGACATTCAATTGGCTCGTCCGCTCCAGCTTGACGCCGCGATCATGGAAGAGGCGGGTGAGGACGCGATGCACGATCGTGGCGCCCACCTGCGACTTGATGTCGTCGCCGATGACCGGCAGCTTCTTCTGCTCGAACCGGCGCTGCCAGTACTTCTCCCGCGCGATGAAGACCGGAATCGCGTTCACGAAGCCGCAGCCGGCTTCCAGGATTTGCTCCACGTACCACTTCGTCGCTTCCTCGCTGCCGACCGGAAGGTAGTTGACCACGACGTCGGTCTTCGTGTCCTTGAGGAGCCGCACGATGTCCGCCGTCGAGCCCGGCGCCTTCTGGATGATCCTCGAGAGGTACTTGCCGAGGCCGTCGTGCGTCATGCCGCGCGCGACCGGCACGCCCATGCGCGGGACGTCGCAGAATTTGTAGGTGTTGTTCGGCCAGGTGTAGATCGCTTCGGAGAGGTCCTTTCCGACCTTGTTCCGATCCACGTCGATCGCGGCGCTGAATTCGACGTCGCGGATGTGATAGCCGCCCAGATTGACGTGCATCAGGCCCGGGACGAAATCAGTGTCTTTGGCGTTGCGGTAGTAATGGACGCCCTGCACCAACGAGGACGCGCAATTGCCGACGCCGATGATGGCGACGCGGATCTTACCCATGAGTCGTCCTTC
This sequence comes from Candidatus Eiseniibacteriota bacterium, assembly GCA_003235575.1. Classification (GTDB taxonomy): domain Bacteria; phylum Eisenbacteria; class RBG-16-71-46; order SZUA-252; family SZUA-252; genus SZUA-252. The sequence goes on from QJVW01000066.1 coordinate 5,660, forward strand.
CTCCGTTTACGGAATATTTCGTGTCAACCGGCGGACATGATACACACGCTGGCCCACCGTGACGAGCGTCAAAAGGAACAGGAGGCCGAGGATGCCGGGCATAAACCGTTGTCCCAGAAGGGCCCCCAGGCCAAGCAGGAGCATCCGTTCGGGGCGCTCCATGAACCCCACCTTGCACTCCAGCCCAAGCCCCTCGGCGCGGGCGCGGGTGTAGGAGACCAGGAACGCCAGAACGAGGGTCGCCAGGGCCAGGAAGGCCATGGTGTGACCCTCGGGATCGCCCCATCGGGCGTTCGACTGGAGCTCGCCCTGGATGAAGAGCGCGCCGCCCTGGGCCCGGGAGAAGTAGTAGCTGGCCAATCCCGCGAACAGCGCTCCCTCGCCGATCCGGTCGAGCGTCGAGTCGAGAAACGCGCCGAACGTTGTGGTCGACCCCGTGGCGCGCGCGACGTCGCCGTCCATCATGTCGCAGAGCCCGGAAAGGCCCAGGACCAGCGCGGCGCCCAGGAAGTCCCCGCGGGAAAGAAGAAGCGCCGCGAGGAGCGACAGGGCGAGCCCCGCGATGGAAAGGTGATCCGGCTTCACGCCGCGCTTGGCCAGCGCGCCTGCCAGCGGCCGAAAGACTGATCGAGCCCGGTCCTTCCAAGCGCTCACGCGTTCTCCTCCTCGTCCGCCGCGTCGGGTCCATCGTCGGGCGTAGCCGCGACGCGCGGGGCGCCGCCGACCACGACGACGAATTCGCCTCGCGGGGTCTTGCCCTCCGCCCAGGCGATGAGATCCGCCAGGGACCCGCGACGCGTTTCTTCGAATTTCTTGGTCAGTTCGCGCGACACCGACGCGGGTCGATCCCCGAAGCCCTCCCGCAGAGCGCCCAGCATCGAGCGGAGTCGGTGCGGCGACTCGAAGAAGATGAGCGTCCGCGGATCGTCGCGCAACTCCTGGATGCGCGTGCGCCGCCGTCCTGGCTTGCGCGGCAGGAACCCCTCGAACGCGAAGCGGTCCGTCGGGAGCCCGGAGACCTCGAGCGCGCAGAGGGCGCTGGAGGGCCCGGGCACCGGTACGACGACGAGCCCCGCTTCGACCGCCGCGCGGACCAGGGTGAACGCCGGGTCCGAGATGCCCGGCGAGCCGGCGTCCGACACCACCGCGATCGAGGCGCCGGCGAGAAGCCGGCCGATGAGTTCGGGCGTGCGCCGATCCTTGTTGTGGTCGTGGTAGGAGACGAGCGGCCGCGCGATGCCGAACCGGGCCAGGAGCTGGCCCGTGTGCCGCGTGTCCTCCGCGGCGATCAGGTCGACCTCCGCCAGCGTCCGCTGTCCGCGGGGGGAAAAGTCCTCCAGATTCCCGATCGGGGTAGCCACGAGGTAGAGGGCGCCCGCCCCGGCGACTTCGTCGGTCACGATGGCGTGCCCCACGTCTCGGCGACGGCGGCGCGAAGGGCGACGATCGCGCGCTCGAGGTCGGCGTCGTCCACGTCGAGGTGCGTGATCGCCCGGAACGCGCCGGGGCCACCGAACGCCAGGATGCGCGCTCCGTGCCGGGAGGCCGATTCCACGAACGCGGGAACGCGGTCCGGCTGGCGCGCGGCGCGGGCCATGACGATGTTGGTCTCCACCTCCAGCGGGTCGATCTGGAACGCGCCCATCTCCGCCAGCGCCTCGGCCAGCCGCCGCGCGCGCCGGTGATCGTCGACCAGCCGATCGCGATGGTGGCGCAAGGCGTGACGTGCGCCCGCCGCGACGATCCCCACCTGGCGCATGCCTCCGCCGAACATGCGGCGCGCGGACCGCGCCTCCTTCACGAACGCCGCGCTTCCGGCCACGGCCGATCCGATCGGAGCGCCAAGCCCCTTCGAGTAGCAAACCATGACGGAGTCCGCGCACGCCGCGTACGAAGCCGCCGGAACGCCGGTGGCCGCGCTGGCGTTCCAGAGGCGCGCTCCATCGAGGTGGAACCGCGCACCCACCGACGCCGCCAAGGCGCCCAGCGACCGGAGCGCGTCCAGGTCGTAGATCGAGCCGCTATGCCGATTGAACGTATTCTCGGCTTCGAGCATGGCGGGACGGACGTCGTGAGCCTCCAGCGCCCGCTGGACGACCTGCGCGTCGAGGCGGCCGCGGTCCCCCGCCAGCTCCTGAAAGCGCCGACGAAGCAGCCCGACGACCGCCCGCTCCTCCACCGTGATCATGTGGGCCTGCGCGTCGAGCGCGATCACGTCGCCGGGCTTGGTATGGACGGCGACGGCGACCTCGTTCCCCATGGAACCGGTGGGCACGAACAGCGCCGCCTCCTTGCCCAGGACTTCCGCCGTCTCCTCCTCCAGCGCGCGCACGGTCGGATCGTCGCCGTAGTAGTCGTCGCCGACCTCCGCCTCGGCCATCGCCCGGCGCATGGCGGCCGTGGGGCGCGTGACGGTATCGCTTCTCAGATCGACCGGACGCGGCGTCAGGCGAGGCCCCTTTCTTTGAATCGATCACGCCCCAATGCTACTCTCAAGAGCAACGAATGCCGGAACGAGGGCACCGTTCGAGGAGTATACGGTGTGGACGGTCCGGCCGGAGCAACCGAACCCCTTAGGAGGTCGCCACCATGTTTTGGTTCTGGGATCCGACCATGATTCTCCTGATCCCGGGGATGATCCTGGCGTTCTACGCCCAATCGAAGGTCCAGTCGACCTATCGAAAGTACTCCGAGATCCGGGCGGCGAACGGCCAAACCGGACGGGACGTAGCCGAGATGATCTTGCGTCAAAACGGAATTCAGGACGTGGCCGTCGAGGTGGGCCAGGGATTCCTGTCGGACCACTACGACCCGATCCACAAACGGGTTCGCCTCTCGCCGCACAACTTCAGCGAGCCGTCGATATCGGGCATCGCGGTAGCGGCGCACGAGGTGGGACACGCGATTCAGCACGCGCGGGGCTACGCGCCGCTCCGATTCCGCACGGCCCTCTTCCCGCTCGCGAACCTCGGGACCAGCCTCTCCTGGGTGTTCATCCTGGGCGGTCTCCTCTTTCTCCCGGGACTGCGCATCGCGGGGGTCAGCCTGCTGGACGCCGGCATCGTGCTCTTTTCCTTCGGGGTGCTCTTCCAGCTCGTGACGCTGCCGGTGGAGTTCGACGCCAGCAAGCGGGCGCTGGTGCAATTGAATCAGTTGGGCCTGGTGGCGCCTCGGGAACAGGAAGGGGCGAAGAAGGTGCTGGACGCCGCCGCGCTGACGTACGTGGCGGCCGCGACGGCGGCCATCCTGTCGCTGTTGCGCCTCCTCATCCTGCGCAATCGAAACTGACGTACCGGTAGCGAATTCGCGGCAACGAAACGGGACGCCGACAGGCGTCCCGTTTCGTGCATACCCGCGAGGAGGCGGGGCGACGGCATCCAATCGATGATCGTCGTCGTATCGTCGTTGGGCGTCGCTAGATCTGAGCGACGATGTCTTTCAACTCCTTGGACACCTTGAAGACGGGCACGCGCCGCGGCGGAACCGGAACCGATTCCCCCGTCCTTGGATTCCGAGCCAGGCGAGACTTGCGATCCTTGACCTTGAATGTCCCGAATCCCCGGATTTCGATGTGCTTTCCGGAGGCCAAAGCGCGGGATACGGCCTGAAGGAATTCGTCCACGGTGTCGGCGACGTCCTTCTTGGTGAGGCCGGTGCGCTCGGCGATTTCGTCCACGAGATCTGCCTTGGTCATCCGCTCCTCCTCGAGAGCCGTTGAGCGTGGCGCCCTGGGCATTGGTGCCCGCGCCGCCACGTTCACCACGGCGATTGGCGTCCTAACGTCGAGCCGGGATAGAACATAGCCCGATTTGGGCGCGCGGGGCGAATATAGACCCCTCGGACATGGTGTCAAGGGCTTTTCTGCGGTAGGTTTCGTGCTACCAGACGATTGCAACGTCCGGCGTGCAGGATGCGTTCGGAATGGTACGAGTGGGGGGCGCGTCCGAATCGGAGCTCCGACGGTCGAATCGTAACCCAATCAATTACAATATGTTAGGAGGCCAAAAAGAGGTGCGCGAGAAGTGGCGCGATGGCACGTGGATTGCCCTAAACCAAGGCGAGACGAAGTCTTGGGAGCCACCTAGCCGCGGTCCTGATCCCGCGTCGCCGGCCCTGCACCGATCGCACGCTAGCTGTATGGCTCCCGACTCGTTTCCTTTCTGCACTCCCCCGCACCGGACCCCGCGCATTTGATCACGCCAGCGCCACGACGCTTCCTGCTCTTCTTCATCGATGGAATCGGCGTCGGTGAGGATGACGAGCGGTTCAACCCGCTGGCCACGGGCCGATTCCCCTCTCTGTCGCTGACCACCCGGAGGACGCCCACGTCGGACGTCGGGCCGGCGGGCATGGCCGGGGGGCTGGACGCCTGCCTGGGCGTTCCTGGGCTCCCGCAGAGCGCCACGGGGCAAACAGCGATCCTGACGGGCGTGAACGCGCCGGCCGTGATGGGGCACCACCTGTCCGGATTTCCGGGCCCGACGCTCCGCCGCGTGCTGCTCGAGCACTCGGTCTTGAAGCGACTCGTCGGGGCCGGTTCCTCCGCGGACTTCCTGAACGCGTTCGGCCCGAAGTTCTTCGAACGACCGCGAATCGAGCGGCGCATGTCCGCCACGACGATGGCGACGCTGGCCGCGGGGCTTCCCTTTCGCACCTGGGAGGATCTCCTCGCGGGACGGGCGGTGGTGCATGACCTGACCCACTGGCGGATGCGGGAGCGCGGATACGAGCTGCCGCTGCGCACGCCCGAGGAGGCGGGGCGCATCATCGCCCGCGAATCGGGGCGGTTGGCCTTTTCGCTCTTCGAGTACTTCGAGACGGACCGGGCGGGCCATGCGCAGGACCGCGCGCAGGCCCTGCGATGCCTGGAGGACGTCGACCGCGCGCTACGAACGGTGCTCGTCGAAACGGACCTCTCCGAGACCACGGTCGCGGTGGTCAGCGATCACGGAAACGTGGAAGACGAGCGCGTCGGAACCCACACGCGCAATCCCGCGTTCTTCGCCGCGTGGGGCGTGGGCGCCTCGGGCGAGGCGCCCCGTCAGTTGACCGACGTCGTGCCGTTTCTCCTGCGCGCCCTTACTGTAGCCGCTTGATGATGTGCCAGCCGTACGGGCTGGTCGTCTGGTCGTAGTCGGCGATGCCGATGTTGCCCGGGCTGATCGCGAATCCGACGTTTCCGAACGCCGGCACCATGCCGTCGCGACGGAACTCACCCGGCCCCGGCGAAACCCCGACCGCCGCCATCCCGTAGATGCCCGGGGGCGAATCGTCCGTGTACTCGCGAACCAGATCGTCGAAGTCCTCGCCCTTGCGCGCCCGCTCCAGCACTTCGTAGGCCAGCTTCTTCGCCTCCTCGCGCGAGCGCGTGATGTTCTTGCCGGGGATCGATCCGGCGAACCCGATCAGAATGTGCTGCACCTGCACGTGCTGCGGCTCGACGTCCGGCTTGACGGGCATCGTGCCCGTGGCCGCGTTCGTATCTTCGGTCACGCTCTCTCCCTTGGCTTCGGATGTCGCCGACGGTTCGGCGGGGGCCGTGTCGGCCGTTTCGCTGGAGGCGGCGGGCTCCTGGCTGGCGCAGGCCGCGACGGCCATCGAAACCAGAAGGAGTGCGAACAATAGAATCCACCGGGCGCCGAAATCGCGGCGCCGTTTCGTGCTGGGGGTCATGCCTTCTCCCTTGTGCTCGTGCGTGTCGCGGCGCGCCGGGTCGCGCCCTAGAAGATGAAGACGCCGGAGGCGACGACGGTCGTCCAGCCCTTTCCGGAACAGACGGCCGACTGAGTGACGTTGAAGGTCCGGACGATCTCGCTGGAGATCTTGAAGACCTGCTCCTTTTCGTCCCAGTTGGCGTTTTCGTCGAATTCCAGTCCGAGCGTCGAGGCGAGCATCGAGGCCGCCATGTCCTCGGCGAAATCGCCCGCGTATTCGTCGGTCTCCCCGTAGGCGTGATGCTCGCTCAGATAGCCGTACTTGCTCTTGTCGGCGGGGACGGCGCACCCGATCGAAGCGGCGATCAACCGCGCGCGCTCGTTCGAAGCCTGCCGCGCCATGACGCAGAAGGCGATGGCGCCGGGTTCGATGAGCTTTCGCCCCTCGTCCTTCGGAATGATCTTGCACATCGGCGGGAAGATGCTCGAGACGTGGACGAGGTTCAGGCGTTCGATGCCCGCGTCCCGAAGCGCGAGCTCGAACGAGCGGAGTTGGTCGCGGTGCGTTCCGACGCCCTTGGTGAAGAAGACGCGGCTCGGAACGGCCGCCCTCCCGAAGAACGGGCGGGGCTGCCCCTCGCCGGCCGCGGCGGGGTTGTCGACCATAGTGCCGGCTGAGGTCTGATCGGTCGTTCGCTTCATCTCGGTCGCATCTCCTCCCATCGAGGACGGTCGCGGTCGCCCTACAGGCGGGCGGCCGTGCTGTCGGCCCCGGTGCGCACGAGGCGCAGCGTGACCAGGATTTGTCGAGGATCGGGGACCAGGGGTGCGCTCCCGGGGTCCACCGACACCTGACGCTGAATTCTCTCGCGTTCTTCCGTGATGTCAACCGGAAGCGTCCGCAGCGTATCGAGGGCCATGACGGCCGATCGAGGGCCGCTGACCATGACCGACTCCGGCTCCACGGTCGGGGCTCCGTCCAGACGCCAGCCCAATGCCGGTTCCCCGACCACGCGGGCCATGACGAGCATCCTCCGCTCCGCCTTCGGCTCCACGTCCAGGATCAGGGCGCGCGGCTCGGCCACCTCCGTGATTTCCAGAACCTTGGCCAGCTCGGGCGGCAGCGCCCGCTCCGAGATCTCCTCGGGTGTGATCTCGTGCCGAAACGGGCCGGGCCCAACGCTCGCCAGGTCGATCGGAAGGAGCGTGTTCGAAAGCCGCAGCCGAATCAGATCCTTCCACTTACCGCGGAACGTGACGTCGATGTCCGTCGGCGGCTTTCCCAGAATCGCGAGCGAGTCGGCCAGACCCGAGCACGCGACCGTGACGCGCAGCACCTCCTGCTTCGGCTGTTCGGTGACGACGTGCGCGTAGAGGAGGAGCGCCAGCACGAAGGACGCGAGCTTGAGACCGACGTTGTCGAAGAAGAGGCTTCGCAGCCACTCGACGAGGGCGCCGCCGATCGACATGATGATCTAGAAG
>QJVW01000082.1 GCA_003235575.1 Candidatus Eiseniibacteriota bacterium
GTGCTTCACGCGCACGAAATAGATCCCCGAGCCCACGCGCGTTCCGTCCGTATCGCGGCCGTCCCACGAGAACACCCCGGCCTCCCGCGTCGCCGCCCGCCAGCGACGAATGAGCCGCCCACGAACGTCGAACACGGCGACGGTCGCGTCCGCCGATCCACCGTCGCGCAGCGAGAACCGAACGGGAACGGCGCCGCGCGCCGAGAGCATCGCGAGCGGCGCGCGCATCGCGGGCGACGGCCCCGCCCCGATGACGCGAACGTCGGCGTACCCGCGGAATTTCTCGCCGGTCTTCAGCAGTCCGCTCACGTGGAAACGGTGCTGTCCGGGCGATAGGTATTCGCCCAGGGCGCCGCGCGGGAACCGCACGCGCGCCGCCGATCCTTCGGCCGCGCCGCCGGCCCCCTCCCCGGGCGCCGCCACATCGGCCGCGACCTCATCCATGAAGCGCACGCTGGCGCGATCGATCGCCGCGGCGCCGACACCCTCGGGTTCGACCGAAGCGGCCAGCCACGGCGCGCGGTCCCGTAGATTGACGACCCCCGGCGTGAACCGCACGGCCGCGTCCCGAACCGGCGGCCATTCGTAGCGAAGCGCGCGGTAGCTCCTGATCGACGGAAAATGCGTCAACTCGGTGACCTTCTCGCCGCTCGGGGTGACCTCCGTGACCACCGTCTGCGAGAATCCCCAGCCGATCAGCGTGTTCCCGGAGGGAAGGCGCTGCATCGACCCCATCGCCACGGCGTAGAGCGGCGGCACGGGTTGGTACTGCCAGACGAGGGTCGCGATCTTGCGGTGCTCGTCCAGGCGGTACTCCACCGCGCGGGCGTACGGCGGAGCGTGATGGCTGCCGTTGTCGAACAGCGTCACGTTTCCGTTCGGCAGGCGGCGAATGTGGTGCTGGTACGAGAAGCCGATCGGATCGTTGACGATGGTGAACTGGTTGTTCTTGCCGCCCCATCGCCAGATGATGTCGCCGGTGCCGCGATCGATCTTCGTGATCTCGTCCAGGTAGCGGCTGGAAAGAAGAATGTTGCCATCCGTGTCCCAGTCCAGTCCGTTCCCGTGGACGTAGTCGATGCGACGGGCGGTGAGATTGACGAAGTTCGCGTCCGTGATCTGGAAGTGATCCCAGCTGCGCCACTGGAAGACCACATCCCGCTCGCGATCGAGCTCCTGGATCACGAGCCCGGTGACGATGGCGTCGGTCCTCCCGCCCGGCACGATCTGGCTCATGTCCACGATCTGCGGATCGTAGCTCATGAGGAGGAAGTGGCCGTTCGGCAGGAAGAGCAGTTCGTGCGCGTCCGTGCCGTATCCGTTCCCGCACTGGAAGCTGTCCACCACGGCATACGACTGATCGAGGGCCATGAATCCCCCGAATTTGGAATCGAAGTAGGTCAGTCGTCCGTCGGGCTGGGGTTCGAAGTTGAGCACGAGGTAGGGGAACTTCCGGTAGAAGATCGGCGCTCCACGATCGTCGACGATCATGATGTAGGAAGGCTGCGCGCCGCCGGCGAACGTAAAGCTGCTGAGAAAGAGATATCCCGGCGACGTCGGTCCGCTGACGCGGCGCGTCAGACGGGGAAAGTCGGGCGGAAGCGGTTCCGATTCCGTGACCGAGCCGACCGCGAGCGGAGCGATGGAGTGATCGGGAGGCGCAAGATTCTCCTCCGGCGCCCCTAGCAAATCCTCCCAGCCTGAGATCGTCGGCGACGCGCGCAGCGCGATCGCTTCCGCGCCGGCGATGGAGAAGGTGAAGCTCCTTGGAGCGATCGCGGCGCCCGCCTCGGTCGTGAGCCCCGCCTGGAGGTCGCACCGGACCTCTTCTCCAGGGGCGAACGGCGCGAACGGTCGAAACGTGATCGTCCGACCGTCCTCGTGCAGCCTCACGCGGCCCGCGTGCTGTCCGGAGACCGATCCGGTAACGGCGAGAATCCCGTCGCCGGCCAGCGCCAGGGGATCGACGATCCCTCCCGGCCGGATGATGATGTTCGTTTCGGGGAGGATGTGCTTGGAGCCGGGTTGCGGGGAGAGGTATTGCAGTTCACCGGTAGTCGCTTGTGCCGGGATGACGGCGCCCGCGGACAGGAGCACCGCGATGGAGAACCCGGCGATCACGAGCGATATTCGACGGACGGGTCGCGGTGGCATGGTAGACCTCCACGGATGTCGGACCACTAGTCGGCTCGCGTTGCCGCCACTCCATCCTACGCCTCGGTTCTCCTCCCGATCCGGAAAAAGTTGCCGGGTTGGAAGAGGCTAGGGGCCATCGGCTTCCCGCGCCAGCGCCGCCACATCCAGCGGGTCCGTCACCATCCTCAAGTCCCCCTTCGCGTCCCGCGGCCACTCGTCGCGCGGACGGTCCCAGTAGAGCTCCACGCCGTTCCCGTCCGGATCGCGCAGGTAGAGCGCTTCGCTCACGCCGTGATCGGCCGCGCCGTCGAGCGCGACGCGCGCATCCGTCAGTCGCCGCAGCGCGTCGGCGAGGGTGCGGCGATCGGGATACCGGATCGCGACGTGGTAAAGGCCCGTCGTGCCCCGGGGCGGCGGCGATCCTCCGGCGCTTTCCCACGTGTTGAGGCCGAGGTGATGGTGGTATCCGCCGGCGCTCAGGAACGCGGCCTGGCTCCCCATCCGAAACACGACGTCGAATCCGAGCACGCCGTGGTAGAACGCGATCGCCCGATCCAGATCCGCGACCTTCAGGTGCACGTGGCCGATGTCGACCCGTGCGTCGATGGGGCTGCTCATGGCCTTCCTCCCGTGATGCTCGGATCGGCGCTCCTTCGTGCCAGACGGATCGCCATCCTTCCGTATTTCCACAGATCGAACAGAATGGTCGCGAGCACGATCCAGAGAACGACCCGGACGGTCCAGACGATCCACGCCTGCGCGCGATCGAGCGCGACGTCGCCGGCGGTGGTGAAGCGTACGATCTCGGGCAACCGCAGCCAATAGACCACGGCCACCGCCGAGGCGGCTTCGATGATCACTTTCAGGGCGATGGACGCGCGCCCCCAGAAACCCCGCACAAGCACCGCGCTCCCCAGCGCCAGCGAGCCGACCAGCAAGACGTTCACGGGCAAGAGAAGGGAACCCAACGCGGCGGGACGCGCGAACGTGAGGTCGGCGCCGCCCCACGTCAGATGCGTCGGCAGAACGATGACGCCGTTCCACCAGAGGAGGAGGACGAACGAGCCGGCGATCTGCGTGATCAGGTCTCCCCGCTCGGCCGCCTGCTCGCGATTCTGGTCACGCAGGGTGAGCGGGTTCCACTGTTCGGCCCAGGCGATGTTCTGCCCCGAGCGCTCGAGGAGCGCGAAGACGATCGTGACCACGGCGCCCATGACGAGCAGGCTGCCCAGGACCCGCGTCACGGTGTCCCAGAGCAAGAGCGCCCACTCACCTCCCGCGATTCCCACGACGACGGAAAGGACGACGTGAAAGATGAAGAGCCCGATGGCGATCGCCTGGAGGATGTAGAGGTAGTAGGGGAAGAGCGTCGGCCCGATCAGGTGCCGCTGCGGCGCGTATTCCCCGGCCACCTTGAGCGGATGACCCAGGGTTCGCAGGAAATCCGCCTGCTCCTGCTCGGTCAGGTCTCGCTTCAGGGCGGCGCTCCGCTCCTCCAATTGCTCGTAGAGTGTGCTTCGGAGCTCGGCCTCGATATCGTTTCGGCTCTTCCGCGGCAGGTGGTCCGCCACGGCGGACAGGTAGTTGTCGATGAGTCTCATCGTCCGCCCTCCTCCAGCGTAGCGGCGATGCTCGCGTTCAGGCGCCGCCACTCCTCGAGCAGCCGGTGCAACGCGTCGCGGCCGGCCGGGGAAATCGTGTAGAAGCGCTTGCGGCGCTTGGCCTCCTCCCGCCATTCGCTGACCAGCAGGCCCTGCTTTT
>QJVW01000003.1 GCA_003235575.1 Candidatus Eiseniibacteriota bacterium
GGCAGCCGGCGCCGGACCGCGCACGCTGATCGTTTTCGCCAGCCTTCGCCCGGGGGAAGAGCCGGTCGCGGTGGCGGTGGCGCGGGCGCTTCGGGAGCGAGCGGACGCGGACGCGTGGCGTTACGTCGTCGCGCCGCGTCACGACGTCGGGGCGCGATCCGCCGCGCGGTCGCTCTCGGCTGCCGGGTTCACCCTCGACAAGAGGTCGGTTGCCTCGCCCGACGCGGGCGCGGCCATGGCGTGGAGCGAGGCCCTCGCCCCGATCGGCACGGGCCGCGTCGGGTTGCTGGAGACGCGGGGGGAACTGGCCCCGCTCTTCGGGCGCACGCGCGTCGCCCTGGTCGGTGGATCGTTCGCGCCCTACGGCGGGCACAATGTGCTGGAGCCCGCCGCGGGAGGCGCGGCGGTGGTCGTGGGGCTCTCGCACGAGGAGGTGGAGGGCGGCGTGGCCGCGCTCCGGAGGCATGGCGCCTGCGACGTGGCCGCCGACGCCGCGGAGGCTTCGCGCGCCGTCGGCAATCGCCTCGACGAGCCGGAATCGCGCGGATCGGAGGCTGCTGCCGCGGCCCTGCGCGAGGCCGCGGGGGCGGCGCGCCGCGGATTGGACGCCCTGGCGGCGTGGGGTCTCGCGCCGTGACGCCCGGCGCCGGGCCGGGCGGGCTTCGCCCCTGGGTCGAGCGCGCGTGGCGCGATGACGCGCCGCGGGGCTCCGCGTGGTGGCTTCGTCCCGCCTCGATCGTCTACGGCGCGCTGTCGCGCATCGCGCGCGCGCGCGCCCGTCGCTCGCGACGGGGGGTGCCCGGCGTTCGCATCGTCGCGGTCGGCGGCTTGGCCGTCGGCGGGGCGGGGAAGACCAGCCTGGCGCGCTGGGCGGCCCTGCAGGCGCACGCGCTGGGCCTGAAGCCCGCGCTGCTCCTTCGGGGCCACGGGGGCAGCGCCGCACATCTCGCGCCCCAGGCGCTGCCGATCGCCCGTCCGGGCGACGCGGCGACGGTTCGCTGGTTCGGCGACGAGGCCATCGCGCACCGCGCGGCCCTTCCGCCCGATGTGCCGGTGATCGCCGGAAGGGACCGGCTGCGCGCCGCGCTGCTCGCGAAATCGCTGGGCGCGTCCCTCGCGATCCTGGACGACGGCTGGGAGCAGCCGGCGCTCGCCTGGGATGCCCTTTGGGTCGCCCTGGATCCGCTCCGCCCCCTGGCGAACGGCTGGGGCCTGCCGGCCGGGCCGCTACGACGCCCGCCCTCTACGTTGAAGCAGGCCAATGTGATCGTAGGAATTGCGGAGACTTCGGATGAAGCAGGGGTGGGCGCGATCAGCGCGGTCGCCACGACGCACGCCCCCGGAGTCCCGGTCGTCGAGTTCCGCCGAACGGTGCGCCGGATCGTGTCGCTGGACGGCCGGAGCGAAGTCGAGGACGCCGCCTCGGTCGGCGAGGTTCTCCTGGTCTCCTCGGTGGGGGCGCCCGACCGGCTGGAGCGGTTCCTCACCGGCGAGGGATTTCGGGTCGGGAATCACCTGGCGTTCCCCGATCACGGGGCGTGGGACGCGTCGCTGGTGGTGGCCCACGCCGTCACGGCGGCGGGACGCGGCGCACGCGCGCTCCTCGTGACCGACAAGGACGCCCCCCGCGCCCGGCTTCTTCCCAACGTGCCTCTGGAGATCTTCGTGCTCTCGACGCGCCTCGAGCCGCTGGGGGATCCCGGGCCCCTCCTGAGCGCACTGCGGGGCGGCGACGTTCGTCCCGTGGCGGCTCCCGCCACGATCGGCTAGGCTCGACGGTCATGGCTCCGACAAAGCATCCGCGCGCATCGCAAGGAAACGACCTGCAGGCCGATGTCCTGGTGATCGGCAGCGGCATCGCCGGTCTCTCCCTGGCGCTCCAAGCGGCCGTCTCCGCGAGCGTATTGGTGGTGACGAAGGTCGAGGCCGAGGAATCGAACTCGAACTACGCCCAGGGTGGCGTGGCCGCCGTGTTGGGCGACGACGACCGCATCGCGCTCCATGAACGCGACACGCTGGCCTGCGGCGCCGGACTTTGCGACCCCGAGGCGGTGCGGGTGCTCGTGGAGGAAGGGCCGGACGAGGTGCTGCGCCTCCTGTCGCTCGGCGTCCGCTTCACGCGGGATCCGATCCAGCGGGGCCGTCTGGCGCTGGGTCGCGAGGGAGGGCATTCGCGACGCCGCATCGTGCACGCGAAGGACCGCACCGGCCACGCCATCGAGCGGACGTTGCTCGATCTCGTTCGGGCGCACCCGAAGATCCGGCTCGTCGAGAACCACATCGCCGTCGACCTCATTCTCCAGGCGAAGCACCTGGAAGGGCGTCGGCGCGCGCCGTCCCGGGACTACGTGTGGGGCGCCTACATCCTCGACCGCGCGACGGGGGAGATCCGCGTGGCCGCCGCGCACGCGACGGTGCTGGCGACCGGCGGGGCGGGCAAGGCGTATCTCTACACGACGAATCCGGACATCGCGACCGGCGACGGCCTGGCGGCGGCCTATCGCGCCGGCGCCTCGCTGGCGAACCTCGAATTCATGCAATTCCATCCGACCTGTCTCTTTCATCCCGAGGCGAAATCGTTCCTGATCTCGGAGGCGGCGCGCGGCGAGGGCGCGCGGCTCTTGACCGGCGATGGAAAGCCGTTCATGAGGCGCTACCACCGGCTGGGCGATCTGGCTCCGCGCGATGTCGTCGCACGCGCCATCGACTTCGAAATCAAGAAGCGAGGCGACAAATACGTGCTCCTGGACATGACGCGCATCGGCCGGCGCCAGCTCCCGCGACGCTTTCCCCACATCACCCGACGCGTCCTGGAGCTTGGATACGATCTCTATCGCGACCCCATCCCCGTCGTGCCCGCGGCGCACTACCTCTGCGGCGGCGTGGTGACCGATCTCGACGGGGCGACGAACCTGCCGGGGTTGTGGGTCTGCGGCGAAGCGGCCTGCACGGGCGTGCACGGCGCGAACCGGCTCGCGTCCAATTCGCTGTTGGAAGCGCTCGTGTTCGCGCGTCGCGCGGCCGCGTCGGTGCTTCGTCGCGTGAACGACGTGCGCCCGCGCCGCGTGCCGCGGCTTCCACGGTGGCGCCTCAACGGCGCGGTGGCGGCGAAGGAACAGGTGATCTTCGACCACAATTGGGATGCGATCCGACGGTTGATGTGGGACTATATGGGCATCGTCCGGAGCGACGAGCGACTGGCGCGGGCGGCCACGATGGTCGCGGTGATTCGGGAGCAAACGGACCGCGACTACTGGCGGTACCGGCTCGACGCCGATTTGGTGGAGCTTCGGAACATCACGCTCGTCGCCGCGTTGATGGTGCGATGCGCCCAACTCCGCGCGGAAAGCCGCGGACTTCACTACAACATCGATCACCCGCGCGCTGACGACCGGCGCTTCCTTCACGACACGGTGGTGCGTCGCGGCGCGCGACGGTGAGGGCGGCATGGATCTCGAAACCGCCATCCTCGATTTGGCCGAGCGGCACGGAACATACAAACCCGCCGCCTACCACTTCACCCTGCAGGCCGTTCATTTCACCGTCGATCGCGTTCGTCGCGAGAGCGGGGGGCCGCGGCACGTCACCGGCCGCGAGGTGCTGGAGGGAATCCGCACTCTGGCCCGCGACCGATTCGGCCCCATGGCGAAGACCGTGTTCGACCACTGGGGCGTTCACCGGACCGAGGATTTCGGAAATCTGGTGTACCAGCTCGTGGAGCACGGGATTCTGGGAAAAACCGAGGAGGACCGGTTGAGCGATTTCGCGCGCGGGTACGATTTCGAGCAGGCGTTCGTGCGGGAATTCGACTGGCTCGACGCCTTCGACGCTCCAAGCGAAGGCTCCGCCTAGGTCCATGGCGCTCCGTCCGGGCCGACCCCCGCGCACGCGCGCCTCCTGGCGTCTGCTGGGGTATCTCCGGCCCTATCGCGTCCGCCTCGGCGCCACCGCGGCGCTCATCTTCGGTTTCGCCGTTCTGAGCGGCGTGTCGATCGGGATGATCTCGCCGTTCGTGAAGGTGCTCTTCACGCCGCGCCCGGGAGCGGTCTCCGCTCCGGCGCCCGTGCTGGACGCCCCCGCGATTCCCGGGCTGCCGGACGTGGAGGGCGTGCGCGCCGGCGCCGCCACGCCGTCGCCCGACGCGTCGGCCGCGGCCGAGAGCCAATCGGACATCGCGCGGCGCGTCAACGATTGGAAACAGAGCCTGCGCACGTCGTTCGAGCATTTCTTCCTGACCGGCGATCCGCTCCGCTCCCTGACGCGAATCTGTCTCGCGCTTCTCCTGATCTTCCTCCTGAAGAACCTATTCGACTACCTGCAGAGCGTTCAGACCGTCTGGGTGGAGCAGGCCGTGGTGCGCGACCTTCGGAACGAGGTCTACGGGCACCTGCACCAGCTCTCCCTCTCGTGGTTCCATGCGCGGCGATCCGGGGCCCTGACCTCGCGCCTCACCAACGACATCGCGCTGGTGCGCGGGGCGCTGGCCGCGGGCTTCAGCAATCTGGTCAAGAGCGTGCTGCTCCTGATCGTGTGTCTCTTCTGGATCTTCTGGACCTCGTGGCGACTGGCGCTCGTCTCGCTGCTCGTGCTGCCTCCCTCCATCCTGCTCATCGTCTGGCTCGGCCGGAAGCTGCGCCGCCGCAGCACGATCACGCAGGAACGCATGGCGGACCTGAACGCCATCCTTCAGGAGACGCTCTCGGGGATTCGCGTCGTGAAGGCGTTCGCGATGGAGGAATTCGAGAAGCGGAAGTTCGGTCGCGCAGCGCACGACTACTTTCGCGCCTTCGTCCGTCAGCGGCGGTTGGGGGCGATGGCGGGTCCCCTGTCGGAGTATCTCGGCGTGGTCGCCACCGTGGCCGTGCTCTGGTACGGAGGACACGAGATCCTCGTGAAGCAGGCGATCGAACCCCAGCAGTTCTTCATCTTCCTCTTCGCCATGCTCCAATTGATGAGCCCCCTCAAGTCCCTCAGCAACATCAACGCCACGCTGCAGGAGGGCTTGGCCGCGGCGGAGCGGATCTTTCGAATCCTCGACACGCCGCCGACCGTCTCCAGCCGTCCCGGCGCGCGCCCCGCGACGGTCGTCGGTTCGGGCATCGAGTTCGAACGGGTTTCCTTTCAGTACGGTCACGGCGAGGACGTGCTGCGGGACATCTCGTTCCGCGTCGAGGCGGGGACGATGGTCGCGCTGGTCGGCCCCAGCGGCGCCGGGAAATCGACCCTCGTCGACCTGGTGGCGCGATTCCACGACCCGACGTCGGGCGTGATCCGCGTGGACGGCGTCGACCTTCGCGACTACGACATGGCCTCCTGGCGCCGGATGCTGGGCGTCGTGACGCAGGAGGCGATTCTCTTCAACGACACCGTGCGGAACAACATCGCCTACGGCGTGGAGGGCGCGGACGAGCAGTTGGTGGCCCGCGCGGCGCGCGCCGCCAACGCCGAACGGTTCATCGTCGACATGGACGAGGGCTATCGCACCCGTATCGGCGACCGCGGCGTTCGTCTGTCGGGGGGAGAGCGCCAGCGGCTGGCCATCGCGCGCGCCATCTTCAAGAATCCGCCGGTGCTCCTGCTCGACGAAGCGACCTCCAGCCTCGATTCGGAATCGGAGCTGCTGGTGCAGGAGGCGCTGGAGGCGCTCTTCAAGGGGCGGACCGTCTTCGTCATCGCGCATCGCCTTTCGACGATTCAGCGCGCCGATCGGATCATCGTCCTCGACGGCGGACGCATCGTTCAATCGGGGACGCACGGGGAACTGGTCGCCACGCCCGGGCTCTACCAGAAGCTGCACCGTCTCCAATTCCGTCTGGCCGAAACCGAGCCGGCCCCGCGCGACCGCGCCGGATGAGCCCATGTCCGCCGGCGCGGCGCTGATCATCCGTCTCTCCTCGCTGGGGGACGTCGTCCTGGCCGGGCACCTGCCGTCGCTCCTGCGCGTCGCGGAACCGGGACGGCGCGTGCTCTTCGCCACGAAGGAGCGCTTTGGCGCCCTGCTCCGAAACCATCCGGACGTGGATCGCTTCTACCTTCTATCGGACGGTTCGGGCGATCCGGCCGCGCCCGCGCCGCTCGCGGTCACGGGGTCGCCCGGTGACTTTCGGGTCCCCCTGCGGCGCGAGGGTGTCTCCGACGTATTCGATCTGCAGCAGAATCTCCGCTCGTCGCGTGTCGCCGCGGGACTGGACGCGGCGCGGCGCGTGCCGTTCGACAAGCACGGCATCCGCCGCCGCCTGCTCGTCCATGCGCGGTGGCTGCGGCCGAAGCCGCTGCCGCCGCTCCTCCGGCGCTACCGGGCGCTCGCGGGCCTCCCGGACGACGCGCCGCTTCGTCCCTGGCTTCGCGACGCCTTGACGCCCAGCGAGACGGACCGCGCGGCGCGCCGCCTGGGGGGCGACGGCGCCGAGGAATTCATCGTCATCGCGGCGGGGGCGCGCTGGGCCACCAAGCGGTGGCCGGTGCGCCATGTCGCGGCGCTGGCCGCGCGGGTGTCGGAGGAGTTCGGCCTCGCCTATCGCATCGCGGTTTCGCCGGACGAGGCGGATCTCGGCGCGGCGATCGCGGAGGCGCTTCCCCCGGCGGACCGGGAGCGCGTTCTGCGTCTCGGATTTCGGGACGCGGCCGCCGTGGCCGCGCGCGCGCGCGCCGTCGTCTCCAACGACTCCGCGTTCCTTCATCTCGGCCCCGCTCTGGGCGTCCCCGCGGTCGGGCTCTTCGGGAGCACGGTGCCGGGGTTCGGATTCGCCTCGGGGGAGCCGCGCGACGCGGTCGCCGAGATCGAGCTCGCCTGCCGTCCGTGCGACGTGCACGGGAAACGGCGCTGTCCGCGCGGGCACCACGACTGCCTCGAGCGGCTCGAGCCCGCACTCGTGGTGGAGCGGCTGAGGCCGCTGCTACGTCGCATGGACCGTCGCGAGGCCGAGGCGCCGGCGCGATGAATCCGCACGGTCCGATTCTGATCACGGCGCGCGATCCGGACGCCCTGAGGCGCGCGGTCGAGGCCGCGCGGGGAGCCTCGATGCCGTGGGTCGGCCCCGACGATGCCGGGGTCGCGGAAGCGGTCGTCTGGTTCGCGAGCAGCGCGCCACCCTCCGTCCCGTATCGCCTGCCCGCCCTGCGGTGGATTCACACCGGGTGGGCCGGCGTCGATCACTGGGTGGACCGCCCGGAGTGGGGGGAAGGAGTCACCCTCACGCGAACGGTGGGCGACTTCCCGGAGCGGATCGCCCAGTACGTCGTGGGACATCTTCTCGCGGGGTCGCTGGACGTGGCGCGCGCCGCCGGTCAGCAGGAAGCGCGACGCTGGGCGCGGTGGACGCCCGATACCGTGGCGGGGAAGACCATGACGATCGTCGGGTACGGGGCGATCGGACGCGCCGTCGGGCGCGCGGCGTTGGGTCTCGGAATGCGCGTGCGCGGCATCCGCCGGGGTCCCGTCTCCGCCGAGGAGCGCGCCGCGGGCATCGCCGAGGTCGTGGACCTCGACGCACTCCTTCCGGACAGCGACGTCGTCGTGAATCTCCTCCCCGCGACACCCGCGACGCGGCGCTTCTGGACGGCGTCCCGATTCGCGCGGTGCAAGACCGGCGCGACGTTCGTGAACGTCTCGCGAGGCTCCTGCGTCGACGAGCCCGCGCTCCTGGACGCGCTCGCGGCGGGGCGGCCGAGCCGCGCGATTCTCGACGTCTTCGCGCAGGAACCGCTTCCCGCCGACCATCCCTTCTGGAGCGCGCCCACCATTCGCATCACGCCGCACATCGCGGGTATCGGAACGCCCGAGGCCGAGGGGAACGCCTTCGCGTCCCAGTGGGCCCGATGGTGTCGCGGCGAGCCCCTGGAGCATGTCGTGGACCGCCGACGCGGCTACTAGCGCCCCGAACCGCCGCGTGCATGGCGACCCCGGGGCGACTCCCGAAATCCCTTGATTCCGAGCCGCTTGGAAGCATAATCGCCCCGAGCGGCCCGTGCGCCGGTCAACCCTTCAGGCCTCGCCAAGGAGATGCACCGTGCCTCTGTCTTCCGTCTCGGAGCCAACCGTGAGTCACGATACGATGTGGGGTATTCAGAAGCCGTCCGCGGCCCCGGGCATCGCGCATGTGCGCGTTCCGATTCCAACCGTCGGTCCCAAGGACGTCCGCATCCGGGTCACGGCGTTCGCGATCTGCGGCACCGACCTGCACATCATCGAGTGGGATCGCTGGGCCGAGTCGCGGATCAAACCGCCCCTCGTCTTCGGTCACGAGTTCACCGGCATCGTCGAATCGGTGGGAGCGGAAGTCGCCCTGGTAAAGCCCGGCGACCGCGTCACCGGGGAGACGCACGTCTACTGCGGACTCTGCTACGCCTGTCGCCGCGGCCTGGCGCATCTATGCCAGAACGTCACCATCCTCGGCGTCGACCGCCAAGGAGCGTTCGCGGACTTCGTCGTCATTCCCGAAGGAAACGTCTGGAAGCTGCACCCCGACATTCCCGAGGAGATCGCGGCCATTCACGATCCGCTCGGGAACGCGGTCCATACCGCCCTCGCCGGTCCGATCGCGGGCCTTCGGTTCTCGGTCTTCGGCTGCGGTCCCATCGGCTGCTTCGCGGTCGGCATTCTCAAGGCATCGGGCGCCTCGTGGGTCGCCGCCATCGATCGGAATCCGCTTCGCCTCGAGTTGGCGGAGCGAATGGGCGCCGACGTCCTGTTGAACGTCGAGAAGGACGACGTCGCCGGGTCGATCGTGCGACTGACCGACGGCCGCGGCGTCGACGGGATGCTCGAAATGTCGGGGCACCCGCAGGCGATCCGAGACGGCTTCGAGTCGCTGGCGAACGGGGGGCGCGTGTCGCTCCTCGGCATCCCTTCCGCGCCGCTCGAGATCGACGTGGCGAAGGAGATCATCTTCCGAGGCGCCGTCGTGCAGGGAATCAACGGTCGCATCATCTTCGACACCTGGTATCGCATGCAGGAACTGTTGCTCACCGGCCGGCTCGACGTCCGCCCGGTCCTGACGCACCAGCTAGGCTGGTCCGAGTTCGAAAAGGCGGTCGAGCTCCAGCGATCGGGGAAAGCAGGCAAGATCGTCCTGAAGAGGGATCACGCATGAATCCATCCGCGCCAACGCCGGGCACGATCGATCCGCTCGCCTATCTCGGCGCCTCGTTGGAGGAACTGAAGCGGGACGGGCTCTACCGCACCCTGCGCGTTCTCGAAGGCGAGCAGAAGGGAAGCGCCCGGTTCGACGGCCACGACGTCATCAATCTCTCGTCGAACAATTACCTGGGGCTCACGACGCATCCCGCGCTGCGCGAGGCGGCCCTTCGGGCCGTGAAGGACCTGGGGGTCGGCTCGGGCTCGGTGCGGACGATCGCGGGAACCATGGATCTGCACATGGAGCTGGAGCGGCGGATCGCGCGGTTCAAGCAGACCGAGAGCGCGGTCGTCTTTCAGAGCGGCTTCGCGGCCAACGCCGGGACCGTCTCGGCGATCCTGGGCAAGGACGACCTGATTCTGTCCGATGCCCTGAATCACGCCAGCATCATCGACGGCGCGCGCCTCAGCCGCGCCACGATCAAGGTCTTCCCGCACCGCGATGTCGCCGCGCTGCGGGCGCTGTTGGAGGAGACGAAGGACGTCAAGCGCCGTCTGGTCATCACGGACGGCGTCTTCAGCATGGACGGCGACATCGCGCCGCTTCGGGAGATCACGGCGGCGGCGCGCGAGCACGGCGCGATCATGATGGTGGACGACGCGCACGCCAGCGGCGTGCTGGGCCGGAACGGTCGCGGCACGGTCGATCACTTCGATCTCCACGGCCAAGTGGACATCCAGGTCGGCACGCTTTCGAAGGCGATCGGCGTTCTCGGCGGCTACGTCTGCGGCACCAAGGCGCTGATCGAGTTCCTGTACCACCGGGGACGGCCGTTCCTCTTCAGCACGTCCCACCCGCCCGCGGTGGCGGCGGCGTGCCTGGCCGCGTTCGACATCCTGGAGCAGGAGCCGGAGCGGATCGAGCGGCTGTGGGCCAATACCAAACAGATGAAGTCGGGCCTCCAGGGCCTCGGATTCGATACGGGGATCAGCGAGACGCCCATCACGCCGATCATCGTGGGCGACGCCGACCTGGCGATGCGGTTCAGCGACCTGCTGTTCGAGCGGGGCGTCTTCGCGCAGGGGATCGGCTTCCCGACGGTTCCGAAGGGAAAGGCGCGCCTGCGCACGATCGTCACCGCGACCCACACCGAGAAGGAATTGAGTCGCGCCCTCGAGATCATCGGCGCCGCCGGCCACGAGCTCGGCATCGTCCGCTGAGGGACGCGCCGCCGTGCCCGCGCCCGGCGGAGTCCCGCTTCTCGTTCGGCTCCCGAACTGGCTCGGGGACCTCGTCCTCGCCTGGCCGGTGGTCTCCGCCGCGGCGGTCGGGCCGGTCGTGTTCGTGGGCCCCGCCGCGTTCGAGACCCTGGTGCGCTCCCGCTTTCCGCGCGCGACGTACCTCGGCTGGTCGCGCGCCCGCCGCTATGCGCTGCTCGGCGCCATCCGGCGCGCGCGTCCGTGCGCCGCGCTCCTCCTGACCGATTCGCTCTCCTCCGCGCTGCTCGTCGCCCTGGCCGGCGTGCCGCAGCGCATCGGCTATGCCGCCGAGGGGCGAAGCCTCCTCCTGACGCACCGGGTGCCGCGGCCGGCGCCGGCGCGGACCACGGCGCGCGCCGCCGAGTACCGACGCCTGGCCGACGCCGCGGGGCTGGCGATGGGGGCGGTCGAGCCGCGGCTCGACGCGACCGAGTCCGAGCGTCGCGCCGCGGCGGGCGCGCTGGGCGAGCGCCGCGGCGGGGAGGGCGGCGCCGATCGCTACGTGGTCGTCGCGCCGGGGGCCGCCTATGGCCCGGCCAAGCAGTGGGGCGGCCCGCGCTTCGGCGAGGCCGCGGCGGCGCTCGCGGCCCCCCGCGGCTGGCGCGTCGTGGTCGTTGGCGCGTCGGCGGATCGCCCGGAGGCTGTCGCCGCCGTCGCCGGCGCGACGGCGCGGGGCGCCGAGGCGATCGATGTGACGGGAAGGACCGATCTGGGGGCCCTGACCGGCCTTCTCGCTGGGGCCTCGCTCGTTCTGACGAACGATTCGGGCGTGATGCACCTTGCCGCCGCGCTGCGCCGTCCTACGGTGGCGGTGTTCGGTTCCACCAACCCGGTCTGGACCTCGTCCGCCGCCCCCTGGGTCGCGAATCTCTACGCCGGTTACCCCTGCTCGCCGTGCTACCGAAGAACGTGCGCGATCGGGTACGGCTGTCTGCGCGCGGTCGACGTCGCCCAAGCGGTGGAGGCCGGCGAGCGGCTCCTGGCGTGACGGCGCCGCGGACCGCGCGGCGCGGACGAGCGGGGATGGCGCTCGACGTGCTCGCGGCGCTTCGACCGCAACTCTGGATCGCGCCCGTCGCGCTCTTCGAGGCCGGCCGCGCCACGGCGGGAGCCGCCCACCCTCCCTTCCCGCCGTTCTCCGCCGCCGCGCTCGCGTCCCTCGTGTCGCTCCTCGCGATCCTGGGCGCGGTTCACGTCGCGAACGGCTGGCGGGACCGGCACACCGATCGCCTGAACCGAAAGGGCGGCGCGATCGCGGCGGGGCGAATCGGCGCCGTCCCCGCCGCCGTGATCGCCCTGGCTTGTATCGTCGTCGCCGCGGCGGCAGCGGCGCACCCCGGCGTTTCCAACGACACGCGGCTCCTCCTAGGCGCCTGCGGCGTGCTGGGAGCGGCCTACGTCACGCCGCCGGTCGAACTGAAGCGGCGACCGTGGCTCGATCTCGCGGCGCAGGCGGCCGGCTACGGCATTCTCGCGTTCGCGATCGGCCACGTGGCGGTCGGCCCCCTGTCCGCGCGGGGCCTTCTCGCGGCGTCACCCTATGCGACGGGCATCGCCGTGGTGGGCCTAATCGCCATGATCGCCGATCGCCGCGGCGACGAAGCCGCGGGGCAGCGAACGACCGCGGTCGCACTCGGTCCCGGCGGGTCGACGCAGCTGGCGATCGGCCTCGCGGGTCTCACGGCGGCGGTGGGATGGGGTATCGGCGACGCGGTCCCCGCGTTCTGGGGCATCCTCGCCATGGCGTGGCTGGCGTTGCACGCGCCCGCCCAGGGGGCGGGGGATGGGGACGACGTCGGCGAGGGGGACGATCCGGCGCCGTGGATCCGCGCGGCGATATCGCTTCAGCTGCTCTTCGCGTTGCTGCTCCTACACAGGACGGCGTGGCCGCTCCTCTCCGCGATCGTGCTGGGAGCCGCCACCGCGGCGCTGTCGGGGCGCGTCAGCGGAACGAACTACCCCTGGAGCGCGTGGCGGCGAACTTCGTCGGCGGGCGCTTCGGGTCGTACGGGGAGTGCGGAAGCGGACTAGCGTTCGATCCGGGTGTAGACGGAGCCATCCGTCTGGTAGTGGTAGCGGGCCACCACGCGGGCCGTCTCGTCGGTGGGTAGGAATCCTTCGCGGCCCAGCGTCGACAAATCCGGGGGGTACTGCCCGCGGACGGAGCGATAGACCTCCAACGCGACCGTCAGTCGCGCGGCGTCGTTCG